>CAMVNH010000002.1 GCA_947168825.1 uncultured Candidatus Saccharibacteria bacterium | reverse complement strand
TATCACATATCACATATCACATATCACATATCACATATCACATATCACATATCACGCATACATACACAATTACGTATAGTATATTAATATATATTTAGATATTATTCACTAGTGAGTAGATTGGGAACAAAATCGCGCCGATAATACCACCAGCCATACCCGCAAGTAGCACCATCATCAAAGGCTCAATCATCTGCGAAATTCTTGCCACTTGTTCATCTACTTCATCTTCATATACCTGCGCCGCCTTGCCCAACATTTCATCAATTTTACCAGATTCCTCACCAATCGATGTCATCTGTGGTACAAGTGGCAAAATATAGTCTGCTTCACGTAACGCTTCAGACAGGGGTCGCCCAGCCCGTACTTTCTTCTCAGCCTTCTCTATCTCCTCCTGAAGAACCACATTATCCATCGCCTCTGACGAAATCTGCATCGAATCTAGCATTGATACTCCGGTAGATAATAGATTCTGCATCGTCCTAGCAAAACGCCCCATATAAAGCCGTAAAAACAACCCTTTAAACAAAGGCACATTCAACTTCAAATTTGCCGCCATTCTTACGCCAGTTTTAGTTTTCTTAAACATCATAAATAACCAAACTAGCAAACCAATCACTATTAGCAGCAACCACCATTGGTTAATCAGTACGCTAGCCACTGCCACCATCGCCGCCGTCAATGATGGTAATTCTTCTCCTAAACTATCATACAAATCTTTCACCTGTGGCACCACTTCTATCATCAAGAACACGATCACTGCCACAATCACCGCAAGAGTAATTAGTGGATTAGTTAAAGCGCTACGAATCTTCGACATCACCGCCTCATCTTTTTCCTGCTGCGTCGCCAAACGTTTCAGGGACACATCAAGTGTACCGCTCATCTCACCAGCCTGCAAAAGTGCTAAGTACACTTTATCGAACACTTCTGGATGCTTTGAACACGCATCCGTCAAATTCTTACCAGACTCGACGTCCGTTAAAATCTCCTCAATGACTTTTTTCATTCCCTTATTTTGTGTCTGCTCCAATAAGGTTCTTAGAGATGCTGCAAGTGGCAAACCAGCACCAATCAAAGTCGCAAACTGCCTTGTAAAGACAATTTTATCCTTCGTTGTTATCTGGTTCGTTATCTTATCTAATAGTCCGCCTTCATTCTCCTCCTCAATCGAGATCGGAGACAAACCTTTATCAATCAACAGCTTCCCAGCCGCTCGCTCAGATTCGGCTTGAATCACACCTTTTACAACTTTCTTCACTTTCGGGTCAGTTGCCTTATAGATAAATCTTAACATTCTACCCCCTAGCGAGCCTTTCAAACTCAGTTAAGTCGACAGCGTAATCTCGCGCATCATCATAAGTGATGATCCCGGACTGCACCATCTTCACCAAAGTCCGGTCCATTGTCTGCATCCCTTGTGATACGCCGGTCTGAATCGCCGTATCTAGCTGGTGTGATTTCCCTTCTCGAATCAAAGCCTTAATCGCCGGATTCGAAATCATTATTTCCGCCGCTGGCACACGACCTCCACCAATCGCTGGTATTAGACGTTGCGCGCAAACCGCTTGCAACACACTCGAAAGTTGCAATCTCACCTGCGGTTGCTGATGAGCTGGAAATACATCTACAATGCGGTCCACAGACTGTGCCGCCGAATTAGTATGCAACGTAGCAAAAACCAAATGCCCAGTCTCTGCTACTGTAATCGCTGCCTGAATTGTCTCAAGATCACGCATCTCACCAATCATCACTACGTCCGGATCTTCCCTCAGTGCAGACCTCAATGCTCTCGAAAATGAATACGTATCATAATGCACCTCACGCTGTACAACCACGGCCCGCTTCGACTTATACGTAAATTCAATCGGGTCCTCAATCGTCAAAATATGCACTGCTTTCTCGTTATTAATCTTCTCAAGCAGAGCCGCAAGCGTCGTCGATTTACCAGAACCAGTCGGACCAGTCACCAACACTAATCCTCTCGGAAAATCTGTAAATTTTTCAACCACCGCAGGAAGTTTTAAATCTTCACAAGATAAAATCTCATCCGGCACTAGCCTCATAGCCGCCGCAAGATTACCTCTCTCTCGAAAAGCATTTACCCTAAATCTGCCCAAACCCCCGAAGTTAAAAGAGTAATCAAACTCTTTATCTTTCATCAAAATCTGTTGCTGTTCCGAATCCATCGTCGAAAAAATCATTCGCTCTGTGTCTTGCTCCGTCAAAACTGGAGTATTTGGAATCGGCCTGAGCGAACCATCTATCCTTAATATTGGCTGTAGCCCTACCTGCAAATGAAGGTCAGAGGCCCCCGATCGCACACAAGTCTCTAGTAATTGCTCGATTCTTATTCCCTGTTGCCCACTTGTATCCATACTAAAATTATACCATAAGAACTATTATTTAAGCAAGGTCCGACGCCACCCTATCAACTTCCTTCATCGTCGTAATACCAGACAGCGCCTTCAACATCCCATCTTGGCGCATCGTAATCGTCCCCTTCATCTTCGCAATCTTCATAATCTCCGCCGATGTAGCATGAGCATTAATCAACTTCTGAATATCTTCATCAATCGAAATCGTTTCATACAAACCAGCTCGCCCCTTATATCCACCCGGAGTATCTTTATCATCAATCCCCTTCACTAGCGTATATCCATTCTGGTTGGCCACTGGTAGTCCAGGATAACCTAAATCCTCAGAAACTGCCGCTACCTGATCTGGCGACTGCGGCAAAATACTGGCCACTACCGAATTCATTTCCTGTGTCTCCATTTCATTAGAGATATAAGTCTCGCGCTTTTCCGCTACTCGCCTCACGAGTCGCTGGCCAATCACGGTATTTAGCGTTGATGAAATCAAAAACGGCTCAATCCCCATATCAATCAAACGTGGCAAAATACCCGCCGCCGAGTTCGTGTGCAGTGTCGAGAAAACTAGGTGCCCAGTCAACGCCGCCTGCACCGCCAACTGCGCCGTCTCACCATCACGAATCTCCCCCACCATTACTACATCTGGGTCCTGACGCAAAATCGAACGAAGCCCCGACGCGAACGTCAATCCTGCATCCACATTCACTTGCGTCTGATTTACGCCATCCATCTTATACTCGACCGGATCCTCAAGTGTCACAATATTAATCTTCTCATCTTTAATGCGTTTTACCAGTGCATAGAGCGTCGTTGACTTACCAGAACCAGTCGGACCGGAAGTTAGAATCATCCCATTTGGCTTTGCGATTCCCTCTTCAACCATTCTCAACGCATGCCCAGTCATACCCATCTGCTCAATATCGAGCGTCGTTCCGGTCTTATCCAGCAAACGAATCACCACCTGCTCACCCCACACCACTGGCGCAATCGCAATACGAAGATCAACCTCTTTATCACCCACCAAAACCGTAAACTGACCGTCTTGCGGTACACGATGCTCATCAATCTTGAGGTTGGATAAAATTTTTATACGCGATATCAACGCCGGCTCAATCGACTTTGGCAGCTCCATCACTTGTCGCAAAACACCATCAATCCTGCACCTAATAATCAACGAATTTTCCAGCGGTTCAATATGAATATCTGAAGCCTTCGACTTCACAGCATATTCAAGAATCGTCGTAAGCGCCTTCGAGATCGGCGAATCTTGCGCGATCGTCTTCACATTTGCCGAAGCCTTCGCCGCTTTTTCCTCTTCCGAAGCCTTCGCCGCCGCATTCACATCGGAAAAATCACCCTTATACTGCGACAAAGCCCAGCGTATCCCCTCCTCCGAGGACATCAGCGCCTTAATCGGCCTTCCAGTCAGAGTCGCTAAATAATCCGTCGCCTGAATGTTCGAAACATCCATCATCGCCACATAAAGCATTCCGTTCTTCTCACCAAGTGCTACCACCATCGAACGCTCCGCCACATCTTGTGGTAAATTCAAAAGCACTTCCTGATCCATCATTACATTTTTAAGATCAACATATCTCGCACCCATCACCACGGCCGTCGCATGCGTTATCATTTCATTTGAAGCTATTCCCTTTGACACTAAAAGTGCCATCACTGGCTTCTTTGTCTTCTCAGCTTCTGCTTCGACTTCTTTTACCGCCGCCGCATCCACCAAGCCTTCATCAATCAGAAGCTTGATTACTTTTTCTTGTGTATCACGAGTTAGTAGAGCCATTCCCTGTCTCCATATCTTCCGTCACCATCTCTGTTTCTTCCTCTACGACCTCATCTGTTGGCTCGTCTACATCGTCCGCCGTATCTACCGATTCCGCCCTACCACAAGCCACTAATTCCGCCTGTGACAGCTTACCGTCTTGGTCCACATCCTCACAATCACCCACATAAACCTCAATCGTCGGGTTAATTGCATCACTATTAAACACCTCTGGGTCTGGCTCAGATAGCCCCGGATCTGCCACCTCGATCGTCTTATAACTTACATACGCCTCACTCGGATTTCCCAAAACAGCATTCACAACTAACGACGACACAAAAACTCCAATCACCGATACAATTACTATTGTAATAAGATCCGATTTTTTCATTATTCTTTACTCCCATTCTTAGCCGCTTTTTTCGCATTCTTCGAAGCATAGACAGTCTCCGTCTTCTCCTTTAGGCCAGATTCTTCCAAATAATACGCCGATGCCTGTGCCTGTAATGATAGTTGGTCTCCGCTCCACTCAACTGAAGCCGCAGAAATATCAAAAGTCCGAATCGATTTCTCTATGTTTGTCAAAACTTTCATTGTCTGTGGCACACTCGACTGCACCGACAAGCTCACCGGAATCAACTGCACCCCCTCATACGGTGAATCTTCCGAACTCTCGTTCGGGGACAAAGCTTCCGGATCCCATCCCGAAACAATGAAAATCTGGTTCAAACTTGCAAGCAGCGCCTCTACATTTTTCTGCGCCGGCAACGCATCCGGAATCACCCGAAGACTTGAACACATTTTTACCATACCGAGATAGTACGCCTTTTTATCTTCATTTTCTTCCCTATCGTAACGTGCTCTCCAGTTAATCTTCTTACCATCTGAAGACGTACAGTCGTCCTGACTCTCTCTCGCCACCGATTCAAGATCTGCATTTGACGCCATTGTCTCCATAATATTATAACGCAAAGTGCCAGAAAGCTGCTCCGAAGAAAGCGTGTTCGGGTTACATTTCTTCAGCTCATCTACGGTATAATGTTTGCCCTTTGGTTTATTACAGACTCCAATATTTGTAATAGTTTTCTCATAACTCGATACTGCCTTGTCTTTCGCAGCAATCACCTTCGAGTTAAACGAAATATACTGCACAAAATGGATCACTAGCACCAAACAAGTGCCCACTACTAATGAGGTAATTAGTGTGATTATCAGAATCGTCTGCTGTGCCTTCGAAATCTTTAGTTTTTTCGACCCTGCGGAACCAGTATCTTTATTATTCTTCGGCATCTTTACTTCCTCCACCAGTTATATTTTCCGTGTTCGAAACACAGACCACATCGCTCGACTGGCAATCTTCGGCTTTCTCTCCGAACATCCCCTCAATCTGAACATAAGAATCAGTCACATTTTGCCCGTTCGGACCAATCGCCATTACATGTTTATTCTCAAATTTCAACGGATCCTCATTCAGAGTCAACGAAGCCTCAAACCTTAGCACCAGATTATTGCTCGCGTCCCTACCATTAGAAGAGTTCGAAATATTTACATCGCCATCCATCAGCATACATTCATTATTAGATGTCCAACGAATCGAATCTTCAAGCTCCATGCCGCTATAGGTAATACACTGGCTAGCAAAATGTGGCACCCCTGTAATTCCACCAGAAAGGTCCATATATTCCTTCTTATACCAGTCTGAGAATTGCGGTGTTCGATAAATCTTCATGAACTTTACGTCACGGTAATCCACCCCCTGTGACAATTCTTGATCTACTACCCAACGCTCCTCATCCGAAAGTGAGTTCCTCCACTCGTTATAACTATCTAAAATCGACTGGCGATCGTTGCTGTTTAACTCTTTTTCCGAATAACGCGTCAAGTCATTGGCGCTCAACCATTCATCATACCAGTTTGGTACTATCGCATCCGCGTATTCATTATAAATCTCTTTAGTCCGCTCCAAAATCTCATCTTCCGACATAGCTTCTCCAGCATCTTCCGCTGCTGCAGCAGCTGCATCCTCAATCTCTGTCGCAAGCTCCACCAAAGCCTTTTCACGCTCAGTCACCGCTGTCTCGCAGCCGCTCTTCCCCATCATCCAATAAGCATAGATACTATTCCCCTCAACCAAAGTCTTTCCATCGCTTCCAGATTCGACTACACATCTCGTTGGAATCTCATTGTCCTCCGCATCTACGTAACGACCATAATCATACTTTACCAGTGCGACAGATTTTTTAAACGACTCCAGAACGCGATAGTCAATAAACGGCTCCACTCCAGCATCCGCCTGCCCCGAAAAACTAATAATGTTCTCTGACAAATCCACATTCATTTCTGAGATTGTAATCCGGTCCGGATCACTAGGGAGTAGCACATTCAAAAACGAGAACACTCGCGACAAAATCTTCCGGTTATTTTGAATCGAAGTAATATTCCCTAACTGATCCTGAATCGTCAGATATTCTCCTAGCCCCTCAAAACCACTCAACTTCCCAGACATCATCTCAATCTTATTGTCCTGGTCATTCATCGTGATATTTTGGCCAGTCACCACACTTCCAACAATAGCCACAATACCAACCGACACTGCCACGATAATAATACAAATAAACAGCACTAAATTTCGCATTTTTAGCGACTTTATCATCTCCGCCTTAACGCTCGGCACCAGATTAATTTCGAACGTGCTTGCCGTACCACTAACTAACTCCACTTCCTTGCCTTTGCCGAACAAAGTCTTAATATCTAGATTTTTCAGTTTCTTTAAATCCAGTTTCTTCTTCGCTGGCGCTGGTGCCGACGCTTGCCCCGAAGCCGGAGCTGGAGTCTGAGCCTGCTGCACATTATTGTCTGCCATTAATCATTGTTCCTTTCCGCAAGCCCAATCGCTACTGAGAACTCGCTTGCCACATTCATCAACGCTTGCCTTTGCGCCGGTGTTACCTGTACCAACTGCCACGGATTACCCTGTACCGTCTGAATCCCAGTCTTCGCTTCCATATACTCTGCAATAAAAGGAATCATACCCGCAAACCCAGACAATACCAACCCAATAATTGGCGCATTGATATACTTCGTCTGGAAGAACTTTACCGAATTCATCAACTCCTGCGCAAACGATTCCAAATTCATCTCCATTGCCTTAAATACCTGTCCGTCAATCTTATCCTGCGCCAAACCGTACTTCAAAATAAATCTTCTCGCTTGATCTTCGCGCACGTTCAAAGTTTGTGCTACCGATCTTACTAATCCAGATAAACCGCCAGGAATTGAACGCACCAACCTCGGTACCCCCTGGTACATTACCACAATATCCGTCGAATTTTCTCCTAAATCCACCATCATTCTCGCGTCTTTGCTGCCCACTGGCACTAACGCTCTTGCCATCGCAATCGGCTCCGGCTCTTGCGCTATAATATTCAGACCAAGCCCCTCAATCATCTCCATCGTTCTCTCTGCATAATCCTTCGCCGTCGAAGACAAAAGTACCTCCGCCTTCGCCGGATCATTCGGACTTACGCCAAGAATCGTGTAATCAAACTCTGCCTCCTCTACTGACATCGGAATATATCGATCCACTTCATATTTAATCGTATTCTCCAACTGCTTCGGAGAAGCATTCGGAACCTCAATAATAGAAGTGAAAGTCTTCTGTGCTGGTAGCCCGATTGCAATGTTCTTCGTCGTCACACCAGCCTGTCGCACTGCACCAAGAATTTTTTCCCCCAACTTCCTTCTGCCTAAATCGCTATTATCTTGAGTAATTTTCGCATCTGTTGGCACATAAGCGTATTTCTGCAAGGCCCAACCGTGTTGCGCATCACCAGAAAGCTGCACTAACCTTAGTGCATTTGTCCCAATGTCCATCGCGAAGAATTCGCCCACTCCGTGCAACAAACTCATACCTATATTATAAGCATAAGTAGCTCAATAGTCAACAAATTTACACCGTTTTTAACCAATAAAAACGTTCCAAGTTTCCATTTTTTCCAGCAAGCGTATTGTCCCGCTTTTTCACCACCAAAAAACCATTTCGCTTCAACCATTCCTCAAATCGCCGAATAATTTCTCGTCGCACCTTCTCATTTTTCACTACCCCCCTATTTAGCTGAAAATCCCGTGCCTCGAACTGTGGCTTCAACATCACAAGATAGTCCGTATCTCTACGTGCTAACCTCATTTTAGCATACATAAGCACTTTTGTTAGGCTAATAAATGACACGTCCGCCAAAATTACGTCCGGAAAAACCCCAGAAAACTCAAAAATATCCGTCTTCTCGTGTAGCTCCACCCTCGGATCAAACCTCAGCGGCGCCTTCATCTGCCTCGTCCCCTTCTCCACCGCAACCACCTTCAAAGCCCCCCGACTCAGAGCATACTCAGTAAATCCCCCCGTCGATGACCCAATATCTAGCACCGTCTTTCCCCGAAAATCATAAGAAAAAGCCTGCACCGCCCCTGCAAGCTTATTCTCTGCTCTCGAAACCGGAGTCTTATTTCTTTCGTTCACGGTAATCGTAAGTCTCCGTGTCGATAGAAACAATGTCCCCCTCCTTGATAAACGCTGGCACTTTCACTACTACACCAGTCTCAAGCGTGGCATCCTTCGTAATTGAAGTCGATGTATCACCTTTCACCGCGTTTTCGGTATAAGTCACCTTCAACCAAATATTCTTCGGTAATACTAGGTTAATAGCAGTTCCATTATAGAACTGAATTTCCATTTCATCACCATCACGCATGAAATCAGCGGAATCACCAACCATATCAGCAGATAACTCGTACTGTTCAAACGTCGCTGGATCCATGAAATAAAACTTCTCATCATCACGATAAAGATACTGAACCTTTTTCGTTGTTACCTCAGCCGGCTCAATTTTCTCCTGACCCTTAAAAGTCTTCGGAAGAAGTGCCCCAGTAATTAGGTTCTTCACTTTCACGTTCACAATCGAGCCACCTCGGCCCATTACTTTCTGAGAATACTCAATCACCTTATACGGCTGACCGTCTAAGGTAATTAGCACATTTTTCTTCAAATCTGTTGGTCCGTACATCTTAGTTCTCCGCCACAAATGGGAGTAATGCTAGATGTCGTGCACGCTTCACCGCCACTGAAAGCTGGCGCTGCTGTTTGGTCGAAAGACCAGTCTTTGCAATTGGGTCAATTCGTCCATACGGATCGAGAAAACGTTGTAAAGTTTTTACATCTTTATAGTCAAAATACAGATTTGGATCATTTTTAATTCTGCGCATATTCCTTTCCTTTCTTCCTTATTAGAATGGTACTTCACTTAAATCAATTGCGTCATCTGTTGGCACATCATCTGGAACCACATCAGCCACCGCTGTCGACGTCGTCGAATCAGAAGTGCCTGCTGTACCACGTTCGCCAATAAAGTTGCAGTCGTCAACCACTACTTCTACTCTCGAACGCTTTTGCCCAGTGCTTTTATCATCCCAACTTCTCTGTTCTAGCCGACCAGAAACTAGAATGCCATCACCTTTTTTCTTGTACTGGCTAATCGTTTCGCCAAGCTTCCCCCAAGCTGAACAGTCAATAAACGAAACCGATTCCTGATTATTGCCGCTAGCGTCTCTGTAGTTTCGGTTCACTGCAATAGAAAAAGAACAAACATTCGCACCACCAGGTGTAGTTCGAAGTTCAGGATCACGAGTTAGGTTGCCTGCAATAATTGCCTTAGAAAAACCGCGCACCTTATTTCTCCTCCTCTTCACTTACCCCTTTTTCATCATCGACACCAGCCGCCTTGCGCTTAGCTGCCATCTTTTCTTTGCGCTCATCTTTAGATACGAGCAGATGACGAATTACTTCATCCGCAATCGAAAGCGAACGCTCTAACTTTTCTGGTGCATCGCTAGGAAGCTCCAAATCATAAGCATAGTAGACTGCAAACTCTTGCTTTGCAATCTTGTAAGCCATGCGCTTCTTGCCTTCATTCGTTTCTTTGATAATCTTACCACCGACAGACTCAATCAATTTGCTGATTTTGTCTAGTGCTGGTTGCAGATTCATCTCAAGATCTGGATGAATCATCACAGTAAGTTCGTACTGTTTCATCTTTTTTACTCCTTTGGTTAAAGCAGACGCGGCTACACCCGTCTACTGAGTATAATTTAATATCCCTACCATTATACCCTAGTTTCACGTTTTCTGCAAGTCCTTTCCCTGCTTTCCGCCAACCTATCAGAAAAACAACTACATCGTTTAGCCTGCCCGCCCTAACCAATTAAATTGATATTATCCCACATACGCTTAGAGTTTTGCGTCTAACATTCCAGTCAGCATACCCCACCGTCCGCCACTATATATCAAAAAAGAAAAAAATTACAAGCACTACCATTAAGATTCTATCTTAAAACACTAGTGCTTGTAAAAATTTCAAAATTTGCTATATACTGGGCGCGTGGTCGGATTTTGACCAAAAACCGTCTATGTCGCGAAGCTATTTAAATCGGACTAGCGAAGCTTCACCGTTAAAATCCCTCCACTCACCTCTCAAAAACAATTTTTACAAACCCCGAACAAAAGTTTTATCGTCGACTAACTTCTGTTCGCGTTGGGCTAGCACCTTATAAATCATAATTCTATTGTTTTTGAGTGCTCAGAAAACCGGGCAGCAGATCAAAATCTGCACATATTCCTATTCTGCGGAACCGGCCGCGTGCTCGTCAAACTCTTCTAGCGAAGAGATCAAAACCTCGCGCGGCTTGTTTCCGTTCTTCGGACCAATCACTCCGATGTCGAAAAGCCACATTGCAAGTCCAGATACGAACCCATGCCCCTTAGAAAGCTGCGTCTGCAGCGCCGAAGTCGAGAACGAACCATTCGCAATCGAAATTTCCACGGCTTTTCGCACATACGGATCTTGCGGATTAAACTTTCGGCCCAGGCCTCCAATCGCGTTACCGTCTACCGCACCATCGCCAAACGAACCCACCATCTGCGACACCACATCGTCGTTATATTCTGGTGCCCGCTGCTCTTTCAAAAACTCCACAATTTTTTCCTCTTCATCATCCGACACCCAGGCGCCCTGCACTCGACGTGGCTTCCCCATCATATCAGTAGTAAGCATCAACATATCACCCGCGCCGAGCAACTTCTCCGCGCCCGCCATACCGAGCATCACGTTAGATTCGGTAAAGTTCTGTACCGCAAACGCAAGACGCGCCGGCACATTTGCCTTAATCAGACCAGTCACAACCTTCACAACCGGGTTCTGTGTCGCAAGCACCAGATGAATACCCGCAGCTCGCCCCTTCTGCGCAATTCGCACAATAGGCGGCTCAAGTTCCTTCCCCGCCGCCATCATAATGTCGCTCATCTCATCCACAATCACCACGATATATGGCATCTTGCCACCCGTATCCTCTTCAGACGATTCACCCTTTTCCATCTTCTTATTATAGTCAATAATAGTCTTCACATGCTCCTCGCGCATCAAACTATAACGCCGCTCCATCTCGTTCACCGCCCACTTCATCGCCGACACCGCCTTATCGCTCTCGGTGATAATCGGGGTCAAAAGGTGCGGAATATCATCATAAAGCGACATTTCCACCTGCTTCGGGTCAATTAAAATCAACTTCAAATCACTCGGCGCATTCCGATACAACAACGATGTAATTAATGTGTTCATCATCACCGACTTACCCGAACCAGTAGTACCACCAATCAGAAGGTGCGGCATCTTTGCCAAGTTTGCCGTCACAACCTTACCAGAAATATCCTTCCCCACCGCAAACAACAGCCTGTCTTCCGACTTCTTCCACTCGTCACTCTCTAAGATTGAGCGCAATCTCACCTGTCCCGCCTTTACGTTCGGAATCTCCACACCAACCAACTTCTTCCCCGGAATCGGCGCTTCAATACGCACGCTCTCCACTGCAAGATTAAGTGCCAATTCCTTATCATGGCCCAAAATCTTCGACAAACTCATACCCGCCGGCGGTTTCATTGTATACTGCGTCACCTTCGGACCCACATTCGCCCCATCCATCTCCACGTCAATCCCAAATTGCTTAAACGTAGACTGGATAATATATGCGTTCTGTTGTGTATTGCCATAATCTGGCGGTAATTCCTTCTTTTCCAAGAGATCAGTCGGCGGCATTTTCCAATCTGGATCATTCACTGATACAAGCGCCTTTGGTGGCTCATTAGATGGAGCTACTGGCTTCTTTTCTGGGGTCCGAATCTTAAACGCCGACTGCTTTTTGATATCCTCTGCCGCCACACCCCCGACCTTCACTTTCAATCCACCCATAGGCTCCTTGCTCTCCGCCTCGCGCGCCACTTTCGCATTCTTTGCATCTTCCGCTTTCTTCGTCGTCTTAAACATCGCAAAGAATTTCTTAAAGACCGCAGCTGGGCTCATCTGTAAAATAAACACAGCCGTAATAAATATCAACACTATATATATAAATGCTGCCACTCCCGGATCCAAAATCTCTGTCACAAATCCGTTCAACCATTCGCCAAGCATCCCCCCCGTCGGATTTTTCTGCCCAATCGTTGGTATACCAGCCATCCCTGCGCCCCACACAATCATCAAAATTGCCGCTACCCACATTACAGCCGGCAAACGATTATTATCGCTTCGAAAAATCATCACCGCAAGATAAACTAATAACACTGGCGCAAGATACGCTGCAAATCCAATCAAATCCATCGCTGTCTTATGGACCGTATTTAATGCGCTCCCTCCACTACCAAACCACGTCATCACCAACATTACAGCGAGCGCTATCATTACTACTGCGCCAACTTGTCTCCAAAAACCTCCCGGCAACTCATGCTGCGGCGCCACATCTCGTGTCGTTCGTTTCGAACTTTTCCTTCGTGTCGATTTTCTTTTTTTTGCCATTATTTTCTTTCGCCCCCACCAGGCTCTTAACCTCACTTATTTTCCTCATTTTATACCATAACCGCAAAAAAATCAACCCCTGATACCTAACTCTTATTATCGATGCAAGAAGCTACCCCCTAGACAAAATCGCTTAAGTTTGATATAATAAGAATATAAAAGAGACCAAGTCTCTAGGGAACCTGGTCTTTGTGTTGGTATCTAGTCGCTATTGCTAGCGACTAGATTTTTTGGCTTTCACCTTAGTAAGGGTGAGCGTAAGTCTGAGACGAAATAATTTCAGAGTCAAACTCATAGACTTCCTCCTTTCTAGAGGTTTCTAGCGTACCTAGAATAGCTGTTCAATGAAACCCCCTCGCAGTCAGAAAGTGGTTTCCCACCCAGAGATTTCATCTTGTTGAACGCCAAAGTGCGCCAACACAGAGCGATTATATAGCAAATTTTGAAAAAATTACAAGCAGTAGCTTCTTAATTCTGGTCGACACCCTTCATCGAAAGCGAAAGCTTACCCCGGTCATCGATTGCTACTAGCTTCACTCGCACCTCTTGACCAACCGAAAGAACATCGCTAACTTTTTCGACACGCTTGTCGGCAATCTGCGAAACATGTAACATCCCATCAATCCCCGGCATAATATTCACGAACGCACCAAAGTCCTTAATCGACACAACTTTACCGGTATAAATCTTCCCTACTTCCGGCTCTTCGGTCAGGCTCTTAACCCACTCAACCGCCTTCGCAATTCCTTCTGGGTTGTTCCCCGCAATCGTCACCAGCCCGTCATCCGAAATATCTACCTGCGCACCCGTCTCGGTCGTGATTTTATTAATCATCTCTCCACCTTTACCGATGACTGCACCGATTTTATCCGGATTAATCTTCACTTTTTCAATTTGTGGCGCAAGCGAAGAAATCTTGTCGCGTGGGCCAGAAATCACCGAAAGCATATGATTTAGAATAAACATTCGACCTTCGTGCGACTGTTTAATCGCCTTCTCAAGCACATCTACCGGCAAACCATGCACCTTCATATCCATTTGTAGTGCCGTCACACCCTCGGTTGTACCGGTCACCTTAAAGTCCATATCGCCAGCAAAATCTTCCGCATCCATCAGGTCAGTTAGTGTATAAGCCTTATCAACATCAGCCGCAGTGATTTCCGTACCCTTCGGCACATCCATCATTAGCCCCATCGCTACGCCAGAAACTGGACGCTTCAAAGGCACGCCCGCATCCATGAGCGCGAGACACGAAGAACAAGTCGCCGCCATCGAAGTCGAACCATTCTGCGACATAATCTCGGTCACCGAACGAATCGCGTATGGAAAATCTTCTTCCGAAGGCAACACCGCCGACAGCGCTCTCTCCGCAAGATAACCATGTCCCACTTCGCGGCGCCCTGGCGAACCAAGACGACCAGTCTCACCAACCGTATAAGACGGCGCATTATAGAAGTGCATGTAACGACGCGTTCCATCTTCTACTTCCATCGTGTCAATCAACTGCGAGAACGATAGTGGCGCCAATGTCACGATATTCATTGCCTGTGTTACACCACGCGTAAACAGCGAAGAACCATGTGTTCGTGGCAAAATCGAAACCTGCGATGACAAAGGTCTTACCTCGGTAAGTGCACGTCCATCCGGACGCACCCCATCTTCCACGATTGATCGCCGCACCTCTTTGTGCAAGGACAGCGTAAACGCCTCGTCATATTCTGCCTTCAAACGCTCGTCATAATCTGCGGTCTTCTCCTCTGGAGTCTCCCCCTCACCGAGCTCCTCAGCAAACTCCTTATCCATCTCGGCCATCATCTCTTCACAAATCTTTGCCCGCTCCATCACATTTCCACGCACATTTTCACCGTGCGCACCAAAATGCTTAGCGGTCCAAGCGTCCACCTTTTCTTGAATTGACTCATCCGGCAAGACTAATTCATATTCCTGTTCCACCGGCTTCACCACTTCTCTCAACTGTTCTTGGAGCTCTAACGCCGGCTTTGTGTTCTCTACCGCCCAGCGCATCGCCTCGATAATCACCTCTTCCGGCACTTCTTTCGCGCCAGCCTCAACCATCATCACCTTACCATTGCGGCATGCTACCACGAGGTCAAGGTCCGAAGCCTCCCGCTCCTCAGCGGTCAAGAACGCCTTAAACTCCCCATTCACGCGCCCGATACGCACCCCCGCAACCGGTCCATCAAACGGCACGCCCGCGTTCATCAAAGCTGCCGAAGCTGCCACCATCGCCACACAATCCGGACGAAAATCTGGGTCCATCGAAAGCACTGTCGTCACGACCTGTACTTCCTGGCGATAACCCTTTGGAAACAACGGACGAATCGGACGGTCGATCAAACGTCCTACAAGCACTGCATTATCTGAAGGTTTCCCTTCACGCTTAATAAACCGCGAACCCGGAATCCGTCCCGCCGCATAAAATTTTTCTTCATAATCGATCGATAGCGGGAAGAAATCCTGCACCACCGGCTTGTTTCCGACCACCACCGAACCAAGCACCACGGTATCACCATAGCGTACCAGCACCGAAGAAGTCGTCCGGAAACCAACTCGGTTCACCTCTAGTGATAGCTCACGTCCGCACCATTCTGTTGCCACACTAGTTGTTTTCTTCCCCATCGGGTTAATAATTTCCATGAAAAATACCTTTCCGGGAAAACTTCAGGTATCTGTTCTCAACCTCAGTTAAGCACACATATCTGCCGTCTTCCCTGTTATTTGTGTTATATTTATTATAACAAATATTGACTTTTTCGTCAAAGTATGCTATAATAGACAAGATGAGCATACTGCTCATGGTTTCCTGTTGTCCAAACATATATAGGAGGTGGAATATATGGACATGGAAAAATTAAGAGAAGAGTATGAGGAATACGCAAAAGAGTGCAGCTTCGCACTGCGCTTGATGAAAGCACAGCTTGAGAATCTGCAGGAACAGATCAACGTAGAAGAAGAGTTATACGATCCTTTCGAATCTATGAAAGGTCGGATCAAGACATTTGAAAGCGTCGTAAGGAAATGCGAAGTGCGTGGATACGAACTAAGCATTGATTCGATCAAGGAGAATGTCAAGGATGTGGCTGGTATTCGAATCATCACCCCATTCGTGGATAATATCTACGACATTGCGGATGAGATCTCCAAACAGCGCGATTTTAATATCGCCTGCGTAAAAGACTACGTGGAAAAGCCAAAGGAAAACGGCTACCAAAGCCTACATCTTACAGCCCTAATCATGATCTACGCTGGCAAGTCCAAACTTATTCCGGTAGAAATCCAAATTCGCACCGGTGCCATGAATCTCTGGGCAAAGCGCGAACACCTTCTGCAATACAAGGGTAGCTCACAAACACCCGAAATGCAGGACATGTTCAAAGAGGCTGCCGATTTCCTTATCGAATTCGACAAGAAAATCATGGAACTCCGCGACGGAATGTCAACTACTCTTAGCACCTTAAAAAGCCCCTCGTAAAAGGGGCTTTTTTCATGCGACCAAGTCGGAACACGATTCGCGACCGAGCCGATGTCGAAGGGCTTATTTGCGAAGACCACATTTCGCGACAGTATCTTTGTATTTCTCAAAGTCTGTACGCTCGAGGTACTTCAAAAGACGCTTGCGCTTCCCTACCATCTGCATCAAACCGCGACGAGCCATAAAGTCATGCTTGTTCTGCTTGACATGCTCCGTCACTTCCTTGATACGTTCGGTGAGAATCGCAACCTGGACCTCTGGAGATCCAACATCGTTTTTGCTACGCGCAAGCTTAGCAATCGCCTTCTGTTTATTCTCTTTAGTAATCATGTGCCCCATTATAACACAAGAGGCCAAAAACTACAACCCTAAGCCGCCACCTTTACAAATTCATCTAACTCTGCCTGCTTCAATTTCAAATCACTCTTTTCCTGCTCCAGTCTTCGCTCCGTCCAGGCCATTCTCTCTTTCGCCTCATGAATCTTCATTCTATTCATCAATCGCTTAAACGGACCACCCTTCCGCGCTTCAGTGTACTGGTGCCTGACTTCAGCCAGCAATTTCTGGTCCTTATCTACCCGTTTCGCCAACCCCTCCACCGCAAAACCAGTTTCTTTCATCTTATACGCCGGATTCTCACGAAAATCTTTAATCTGTGCAATTTCTTCTTCGACGTCCCGCAAAGCCTCTTCATCATCTTTAAACTCGACTAGCTCACCCTCAAGCTCTGTCAACCTTGTGTTCGCCAACATATTTGCCGCCTGAAAATCATCTATTGTCTTCGCTTCATGCACCTGATTCATAAAACTCCAGATCGCTTTTTCTCTCGGCACTGCCGCCAATTTATCCCCCTTAACCGGGTAAGTTATCTTATCTTTATCAATTTCAGATTTCTGATCAAAATTAAATAACTCAACCTTCGGCTTCTGCCATTCTGGGTCCGCCATTACGTCTTCAAGCTCCATCAGGGCCTCCGTGGCCTTCCCTATCGACTTCTTTTCTACTAGCTTCTCCACATCGTTCTTCGCTTCCTTCGGTTTCTCAACACTCTTCTTTTCCTCCGGAAGTTTCCCAAAATTCCGCTCCCTCCGCGCGATAATCTCGTCAGGTGTGAGCTCTTTCGTCGTCTTCAGCGCATCCCACTTCGTTTCTTTACTGCCACCCTGTATTTTTTCCGCAACCTTGTTATCCATAAGCTCATTATAACACATGCTATAATGTATACATGGAAATTCCCAAAATCACCCCAGATTCAGATTTTACCGATGGCATGATTCTTATCGATAAACCAGAGAACATGACTTCTTTCGGCGTTGTCGCTCGCATCCGTCGAGTCCTCAGTCAAAAAGCCGGCAAAAAAGTTAAAGTCGGTCATACTGGTACATTAGATCCCTTCGCTACCGGCCTCTTGATCCTCATGTGTGGCAAATGTACAAAATACTGCCAAGATTTCCTAAAACACGACAAAGTCTACGACGCTATACTCCATCTTGGCAAAATTTCAACCACTGGCGACCCAGAAGGCATCATCGAAGATTTTCAGAGTCTCACGGGACCCATTATCCCCGATACATCTTCCGTATTACAGGTACTAGAATCTTTCAAAGGCGAGCAATACCAAACCCCACCTGCCTTCTCTGCAATCAAAATAAATGGCCATCGCGCCTATGATCTCGCCAGAAAGGGCCAAGAAGTCAAACTTGAACCCCGTAAAATCACCGTTTACTCGCTCGAACTCCTAGATTACTCTTACCCAACTTTAAAAATTCGCTGTCACGTATCAAGCGGCACCTACATCCGGACTCTTGCCGAAGATATCGGTAAAAAACTCAACACTGGCGCTTATCTCACTACTCTCAGTCGCCTTAAAATTGGCAACTACGACATCAAAAACGCCCTCTCTTTATCTGACTTCAGTATCAAAGATTAATTACATTCCTGGAATCTTGAACGCACCAGGATCATTCGCTTGCTCGAGCTGCGAAACTGTTTGTCCCGGCTGCACTGAATTAATCGGTTGTGCGACCGTAGGCACTTCTGGAGTCTGTGTCGGTATCTGCATCTGTTCTGCGCTCGGTGATTCTGGCATAATCGGCGCACTTGATACCGGCGGCATCAGCGGAGGCGGCAACTGTACATCAGACTGCGGCAATGGCATTTTAGCTGTTGGCGCCGCCTGCACTGGTGCTACTGTTGGCATTGGTTGCTCTGGTTGTACTGGCTGTACCGGCTGCATCTGTGGCATCATATTCACCGGTCCAGCCCCTGGCTGTGTCGTCAAAAACTCGTTCCCCATCTTTGGCACCTCTACTGGTGTCGTAGCCGCATGTGGTACATAGTCCATCTCCGGAATATGGTTTAACTCTGGCCCCGTTGGTGCCATTGGCGCCGCTTGCGCTGCTGGATTTGGTAACGGCTCTGCCAAAGCTTCTTCCATCATCTGCCCATAATCTTTCGGCATCTCATAGACCAGCTCCGAAACTGGCTCTGGTGGAGTCTGCTCAAAGACTGGTTCAGGAACTGGTTCAGGAGCTGGCTCCGGCAGAGTCTGCTCAGATGCCTGCTGCAGCTCTGTCATCACGTCAGCTTGCGGTTGAGAAATCATCTGATCAAGCTGTTGTTCCGCTGAAATATCGTTATTAATATTTAGCTCACCACTATGCTCTTCCTCTGGTTCTTCCTTGCTAATCGTTAGCCCACCTTCAGACAAAGCATCCTCTAGATTCGAAGAAATCAACTGCTGGTTTGCCCCCGCCTGCATTAATTTTGCCGCAACATCCATCGTCTTCGGTGTAGTTCTCTCATTCAAGAAACGCGATGTATTAGCTACAATACCGGTCAAAAGTGCTGTTGCCACCGTCTTCGTCATTTTTACCTTATCACGCAGTGTAAATGCCAAATTTGCAACCATCTCAGAAACCGAAGACATTGAAGGGTCAGCCCACTGAATCTCCCCAAATTTTCCTGGAATATTATCAGTTATACTAATTGAGTCGGAATCATGCAAAATCTTCCCATGGTCATAGAGTGCAGTGTCCAAATCATCTACCTCTGGTACCCCAAGTGTAATCACAAGATCAATATTAAAATCTCCATGCGAAAACTCAAAATCATTCTCGTCTATCGTCGTCCTATAAGGAGTGATAAATATTTTCACATAATCACCGTCAATCTTATAGCGCAAATGGTCAGCCTTATCTTTGTTTAGTGCGATAATAAAATCTTGTAAACTGTTTGTATCTTTCTCGAAAATCTTTTCTGGCTCCAGGAATTGCAACGAATCTGGTACCTCTCCCGAATAAATTGCCGTCGCATGTTTCCCCATTCCGTCTAACATTGCCGTAAGACCCAAAGCCGCCGAAAGCTCATCCATCGTAGGCTCTTTCGATACTGCTACCAAAATACTGCTAGCATCTTCTATCTTGCTAACTACTGCGTTAATTGGGTCATTCGTATTTTTCTGCATTTTTATTTTCGCCTATTTCTAGGGTCATTTTAACATAACTATTATAGAAAATCAACATTTTTCTCAACTTTTTTTACTTTTTTCAACTTTCCCCTCAAAACTCCTTTACAAAATCGCCTAATAGGTATATAATTATACGAAAGTTAATATAATTTAATCTGATAGGAAAATCAATGCCGATTATTAAATCCGCGAAAAAAGCTGCTCGCCAGAGTGTCAAACGCACTGAGCATAATAAAGAAATTAAGAAAGCTATCAAAGCCGCCCTTAAAACCTTCAAAGCTAATCCTACCGCCGAGAACATGCGTAAGATTCAGTCTGAATACGACAAAGCTGCCAAAAAAGGCTTGATCAAGAAAAACACTGCTTCTCGCCGTAAGGCTAATTTAGCAAAAATCGCTAAGGCCGCTGGTGCCAAACCAGCCGCAAAGAAAGCTGCCGCAAAGAAAACTACAACGAAGAAAGCCGCAGCAAAAACGACGAAATAAGTGCCCACGGCTCGATATTTACAGATTTCATCTGCATATCCAACTGAGAGAGTTCGACAAGAACTCTCTTTTCTTTTTCCCCTGCCGATAAACCATATTTTCGTATTGCCTGGCTAGCCATCAATCCAAAAAACATGTACGGGTCATTCTCGCCCTTTATCTCATTGAGTATCTGGACCGCCCTCCGACCATCTCGATATGCAACATCCATAACGTCGAAAACTTTCCGTGAATCAATGGGCTTCGTTTTCTCGAATTTCTTTTCCGTTACGTTCTTTAACTTTACGAATTTCTTATAAGATGCTTTCTGCGTTGTATAACTTTCCCAAATTACTATCGTATGCTGCGTATCAACATATTCTTCCATTTTTTCATAAAAATCTACTCTCGCCTTTTTATCATCGTCACCCTTCTTTGGTGCCGGCGTCAAATCCTTTATCAAGATTCGTCGCTTTTCCCCGAACAAAGATGTACCACAAAAAATATTCATCAACTCCTGAACGCCTAAATTTTCTCCTTCAAAAATTTCATAATCATTCCCTAAAACTTTAGCAACCTCCGCCGCTATCGCCGCCCGATCCGAACCTTTATATACATATATCATCAGCAGCCCTCCTTCTGACACACAGGACAAAAATGCGTACCACGCCCTCCCACTTTAATTTTTAGAATCTCCGCTCCGCATCTTGGACATTCCTTTCCTTCCCTCCGAAAAACTTGCGCAAACTTCTCCAAATAATTCCCTCTTGTTCCATCCGCACGCACATAGGTCGCCATCGTGGAGCCACCGGACTCGATCGATGCTGTCATCACTTCGCACGCACCTTTCAACAATTCCGCCACTTCACTAGAACTCAAACTCCCCGCCTTTCTTCCTGGATGAATCTTTGCAAAAAACAAAGCCTCATCCGCATAGATATTCCCAATCCCCGCAATCACCTTCTGATCCAAAATTACTGCTTTAATCGGCGAGTCCTTTCGTCTCTTTAACTTCGCCTGCAATTCTTCTACCTTCATATCCCAGGGTTCAGGTGCCAAACTCGCAATAAACCTGTCCTGTTCCACCTCTCCCGTCGGAATCAGCTTCACAAAACCAAACTTCCTCTGATCATTAAAATACAGCACTCCATCCTCAATTTCAAATTCAACTCTCGTTTGTTTATTTGGCAACTCTGCTACAAAATTTTCGCTCGGATGCCCGGCTGCATACCTCTCTTTCCCATCCCAAATCAACTGCCCCGTCATTCTCAGATGTATCATCATCGTTATTCCATTCGAAAGGTCAACCAGCAAGGCCTTCCCCTTCCTTCGAAAAGCGATAATCTCTGTCCCATTCACCAACTCAACCGGTCCAATAAAAGATTTCTCACAATAGATTTTTGCCTGTTTAATCTTTTTGTGCAAACAAAAACTATCCAACCCACGCCGAATAGTTTCTACCTCAGGCAACTCTGGCATATTCTATATTATATCACAGCTCGTCTTTTTCATTTAAGTTATAGAAATCGTCCAAATACTCTAGACGCCCCATAGTATATTTTTTAAGCATATCCAAGTTCTTGTTATCTTTATTTACCTCTATATCCCATCTCTTCGCATCTCGCACAAACGCTCCCGAATCATAAATTTGTTCTTCATATCTATCGAACCTTTCCTTCATTGCTTCATCCGACCATTCTCTCATCCTCAAATCACGATAACGTTTCTCCATATCAACCAACGATGATCCTAATTCCGCCAACCTGGCAACTGGAGAAATTTTCAACTCCACGTTTGTCTCTCTGTCTACATCACCTTCAACAAATCCTCTCCCTAAACTCACATCCAAATCCCACGGAGTATATAACGCTACATACTCGCCATTATTCTTTTTAAACGTTAAGAAAAAGTTCTTATCATACAAACCGTCTACCTGGTCAATCGCCTGTACCAAATTTATAAACAAATGATAGTCCGTCGCAGTTCTCAAATCGCTCATCGCCCTAAGTTCATTCTCGTCTCGACTCGTAGTAATCGCTTTGTAATAATCGCCCAGCACTTTCCACGCTTCGTTCTCATGTTTTGTCGTTGAAACTAGCGAAAAACCATCTGTTGCCAAAGTCTCATCCCACTCATCCGGATTTTTTATATACCCAGCTCCCCAATCAGATTTTCTGAACATATATTCTGTATACTCGCCATTCTCATCCGTAGCAAGCTCCATCATCTTCTCATCCGGTCGATAACCCAACGCATATAGCCCTTCGTACTCGCCGTTTACAATCAACTCCACATATTTATATTCATAACCATTATGCACACCCAGCGAATTATTTTCTGCACTAGTCTCATCCCAAAGATTTGAACTGAACACATTATTTATCGTATCCACTGCCGAATATAGAACCCAGTCATCATCCTGTCTCATACCCAGTAGTGACAGAAAGTTATTCCTTTTATTTCCACCTAAAGATTCCATCGTGAGGCTTACTTTCAGACTCGGTTTATCCGCCTTCAAAGAAACCCCACCTCGCTTATGTACCGCCATATCAGAAATCGTTACTCGCTGCTTAGCCCCACTCCTGTTATCGAAAACTTTCATTTGTCCAGTCTGTTCGCTAGTTAGCGTCAGCTCTCCATCGTAATCCAAACTAACTATTGGTAACGTCGTTACCGCAATATCATATACTCTATAGACGTCGTCAGTATACGCCATCAATTTCCGTACCTCACTCTTTTCAACCATCTCTTCTGACAACTCTTCCGACAAAACCGCTATTTTCGCCGCCTCCCCCCTTACCCTAACTAGCGGATCGTACGCAGTTGAGCTCCCATCGACAACGGAATAAAGCCATCGATTTTCCAGTCTATCATAAGTTAAGTTTTGTCCATCAAAATTCAAACTGGAAATCAAATCTTCATCGGTCTCTTCCCTCTCCGTCATAATCCCCGTCCACTCACCTTGAGAAATCACTAAGTCATGAAAACTTACACCTGTTCCTACTATTATTTCTAGAAGCAACAAAAGTAATACAGTTATCGCTATTACTGCTCCCCACGCTATTTTTTTAGATAATGTCGTCCGCATCATATTCAATAATCGAGAATTTATCTACATCCTTTGAAGCTTTTAATACATCAACCAAGGCCTGTGGGCTACGCACCTTAATTTCTACTGCATAGTCCATTCCTTTTGCAGTATAATTACGACTTTTAATCCTATAGTTTTTTGTATTCTTGTCTAGCAATTTCTTTAATGTATCTTCCTTTGCATTTCGCGTATGTGCCACCAAAATATATGGTCGCTTCCCAATCGCTACCTTGTCGAAAATAATCAAAGCAATTGTTACTACTATTGAAGTTAGTACGGCGACTTCATACAGTTGACACCCACAACAAATCCCAATATGTACTGACCACAGCAAATATAGCATGTCTACTGGATCCTTCACCGCCGTCCGGAAACGAATAATCGCCAATGCACCAATCGTACCGAGCGTAATTACGATATTCGACTGCAGACATAAAATAATCGTTGCTATGAAAAACGGCAATACAGAAATCGCAATATTAAACGATTTATTATAAAACTCGCGATGCGAAACTAACCGATAAATCAGAAACACATAAAGCGCTAAAACCGCCGTCATCAGAAGTACGGTCAAAATCACTGTCTGCGTCACTACGCCGTCACTATATGAATTTTTTATATTGTCTAATATTCCTGTTATTCCATTCATCTTAGAACCTCCTCTAATTTTTTCCTTCCTAATCCATATTTTGAAAACGATGTCTGTGTCAACCTACTTGCCGTAACGATATTTCTTACATAACCTGGCAAAACCTCATCAAATTTCACTTCCAAAACGTGTCGTTTCTTTTCTTGTAATGGAAAACACTGATATCCACCAATCAAAAACTTCTCAAAATCATACCCAGCCGAAATATTCATATCTAGCGTTACCCTAATATTTAGAACCGGCTCCGTAAATGCAACTCTCTCGTAATCAATAATCACTTTTGGTTCGTATTTTTTCAGCATCATCTCGGCACAAAATCTCTTTAGCAATTTTTCTTTCGTTCCCCACATCACACTCCCCACCTCTCCCCTAATCAAGCACATACATTCTCTCTCTGTCAAAGCACACATTTCTTTATGTGTTCGTCCATCTCGTTTCTGTTTCCATTCTAGGTGAATATATTTAGAGGGTCCACCATCATAGTATCTAATCCGCCACTTAAAACGATTGCCCACTCCCGCTTCGTTATCTCTCATGCACCGATCTTCGTAATCATCAAAATACAAACTCCGGATTAAGTACTTTCCATTTTCCCCAGCATGTTCATCAATCACCAAAATCGCACCCAATCTTTCATAAAGCAATTTCAGTTCATCTTCTGCACAGACAAACTTCCATTCATTTCGAAATTTTTTCCTCGCCATTTCCCCCATTATACCATAGGCAACTTCAAGAATCTATAATTCCCCTAGGTTTTTACCAACCGTTACCTCTACCGCTAATTTAATATCCAGTTCCGGTGCAACCTTTTCCATAATATCTTGCAAAATTTTTGCGACATCCGAAGCATCCTCCTCATTACATTCTACTATCAGCGAGTCATGAATCTGCAGCACCAAATCAGTACTCTCTGGCAAAGCCTTATCTAACCTTATCATCGCCCGCTTCATCAAATCTGCCTCAGTCCCTTGAATTGGCATATTCTTCGCCGCCCGTTCAGCCGCCGACCTCACCACAAAGTTCGCCGATTTTACGTCCGGAGTCGGTCGCCTTCGCCCAAAATAAGTCTCTACATATCCTTCATTCCGCGCCTGCTCCAAAATCCGGTCCAAATATTCTCGAATCGGCCTTCGTACTGCAAAATAATCCTCTATAAATTTTCTCGCCTCCGACACCGACATGCCAGTCGCATCAGCTAGACCTTTGGCACTCATCCCATAAAGCACACCAAAATTTATTACCTTTGCTGCTCGCCTCTGTGCCTTTGTTACCTCATCAAACGGTACACCAAATACATCTGCTGCCGTTTTTGTATGAATATCAATCCCGGAATTGAAATCCGAAATCAAAGCCTGATCACCAGAAAGCACTGCCGCAAGCCTTAATTCAAACTGCGAATAATCAGCCGATACAAACTTCCTCCCCTCCCCAGCGACAAAACCGGTCCTTATTCTCTTCCCCTCTTCTGTTCGCACCGGAATATTCTGCAGGTTCGGATTCACACTCGAAAGTCTCCCCGTCGCTGTCACATTTTGCGTAAAAGTTGTATGAATCCTTCCGCTATCATCCGCAAGTGACGGCAGTGGCAAAATATACGTATTTAAAAGTTTCGCTGCTTCTCGGTACTCCTTAATCACCGGAACAATCGGATGCGCATCTTTTAATTTCTCTAACTCTTTTGCTCCAGTCGAATACCCACGCTGTTTCTTCTTAATTCCATTGGTCGGAAGACCTAACTTATCAAACAGAACTTCCGAAAGTTGTAAGGGCGAATTTATATTAAATTCAACTCCGGAAAGTGCATAAATCTTTTGCTCAATTTTTTTAACATAATCCGTATATTCCTCCGCAAGTCTCGCAAAATACTCTTTCGAGATCTTTATCCCATGTTTTTCCATCTTATAGAGCACCGGGATTAACGGTAAATCAAGCTCTTTAAATATTTTGAACAACCTCGGTTTTTTTTCGAATTCTTTCTTTTCGCGCCAATAATCACCACCCTCATCCCGCTTTAATGGATCTAGCAAAAACTCGGCTTGATCCAAATCCCAAAACTCCGCACCCTCAAGTATCTTCTTCGCAAGTTCATTATCTGCGTGCATTGCAGCCTTTATATCTGACCTCACAATTATATCTTTCGGCAATTCCCTAACCTCTACTTCCGCAGGCTCTTCATGGCCCAATATTTTACTGTATTTACTTACCAACGAATTAAACTCTAGCTTCTTCAGCTCTGCTATAATTCTCGGACCATCTACTGCCAACTCCGGAACTTCGTCCAAAGATACTGGCGCGTCAAACATTATTTTAGCAAGCCTATACGACATGTATGCCAATTCTTTTCCCGCTACCAACTTATCATGTGTCGAACCCGTAATCTTATCGAGATTCTCATATATCCCATCTAATGTCCCATACTCATTCAATAGTTTCACCGCTCCCTTTTCACCAATACCTGGCACGCCCGGAATATTATCCGACGCATCCCCTTTTAATGCCTTCAAATCCAAAAACTGCGACTTTAAAATCCCATACTTCTCTTCTACAGCCCTTACATCAATCTCTTCTAGCTTCGAGAAGCCCTTCAACAGTCTATACATCCTGGTATTATCATCAACAATCTGCAGCATATCAAGATCAGAAGATACTATAATCGTATCATAATCACCCTCATCATCTGCCTGTTTCGAAAGCGTCCCAATAATATCATCAGCCTCATAGCCATCACATTCCAGAAAGCCCCAAGACAGCGCCGCAATCAAATCTCTAAGCAACGGAATCTGCGCATAGAAATCTTCTGGCGGCTTTACCCTTCCAGCTTTATATTCAGGATAAATTGCCTTTCTCTTTTCCACTGATGTTTTTGCCTTGTCCCAGGCTACTACTACTTTATCCGGCTTTAAAACCCTTACTAGTTCCATCGCAATCACTGCAAACCCATACACCCCCCCGGTTGGTGTCCCATCAGCCATCGACAAAGCGCCCATCGCATAATAACCGCGATAGAATACGCTCTTTCCATCAATAATTACTAGTTTTCGCATTCTAGAATTCGATTTCCTTCAAGATTTCGTCAATTTTATTTGTCATCGCAGATACACTTCCATCGTTTAATACATAGTAGTCCGCAGCCGCGATCGGTCCGCCCTTCTCCAAATTTTCAATCTCGGAGCGATCACGCTCTCTAATCTGCTCCAATGTGAACGGCCTATCCACCCGTTCAGCCACACGTTTATAACGCAACTTTTTTGGCACCACGATAGCAATAAACGTCATCTCTCCAGTAAATTCACGCTTTAACGCTAAATATTCTGTCCACGAATAGACCCCATCAAGCACAATCCGCTTTTGTCCCGCTTCAATCAATCGATGCGTTTCCTCAATCACCTGCCTTACGACCCAATCTTTACCCTCAGTTTCCCGAATCATCTCCCGAAAATGTTTCTCACTCTCTCCGTCTTCAGTCCGTTCTATACCTCTACGTTTCATCTCTTTGTAAATCATCCCACCAAAATAAATCTTTGGGTAACCCTTATCGGTCATATAATCCACTGCTACCGATTTGCCACTCCCGCTCATCCCAACATAAGCTACAATCTTTACGTCTTTATCCTTCATATTACTCTAAGTATACCACTATCTAGTGATAACTTCTACCGCCAGACCCGGCTTAATCACCTCTAATTTTTTACATTTCACATCAGTACATTCCCCCTCGGCCTGTACTTTCAGCTTCACTTCCTTATCAAATTCCAATTTCATATCCTTTGCTACCCCCCCTGGAACCCGAAAAATCATACTCCTAAACATAAACCAGCCAATAGCCACCCAAGAAGACAACCTCTGCTTCGAAGCCAAAAATCCTTCCTTTGAAAAAGCTAGCTTTTTATCTCCTCGCATAATCCTCGCCATACTTCTACCATTCACCGCCAATATATCCGTCGCCGAGAGATCGCTCGGCAAAAATTTCTTTCTCCGGTTCTTTCTCCACCACTCTACCAATCTCAAAATCGAAAAACCTAGAGATCTATTTCCCTTCTGCAAGGCCTTCCTCGTTGCTGGCTTATCGAAAATTTTAGTACTCTCCGCAAACATCCCTATTGTAAAATAGCACGAAGCATATCGAAAATGCTTACCATCAACTAGCATTTCCATCGGATATAATTTCCGCACCCGCTTAGATTCAAAAATCTGTTCCAAATTCTTACATCTAAGCATCCTAGCCATATCATTAAAATTACCGTACGGCAGAACCGCAAGTTTTACTTTTTCCTTCGACAGCGCCACCCCATTTAAACCAATCGTCGCCGTCCCATCGCCACCCGCCACGATTACTATATCACCGCGCCGCAAAAAATTAGCCAGTCTCTTTGCATTGTCACTTACGCTCGTTTCTCGTACTTTATATACGCCAAAATCACGCCCACCATCCTTCAAGTTGTCTAAAACTTCTCGTTCTACCCGCACAGCCTTAGATGACCGCGGATTATAGACTACAACAACCCTATCCTTAACTACCACTATTAAAAATCCCGCCAGGAATTAACCATTGTAGAGCCACATACATTACAGCATAGATGGCTAAGCCGATGACCACTTCGACAATTCTCTTCTTTGCGGTCGCCATCTGTTGCTCATTATCCGCCGCTGTAAGATATTGAATACCTGAAATCACAATCCCAAGTACACCCAATATACCTATACCCACGAGCAATACATTCAGAATAATATTCAAAATCTGATAGACACCACTTCCTTCACCATCATCACAATAGCTCCCGCCGCCAATAATCGAGGTCTCCACACAATTATCATTATCCGCATAAACTGGGACTGCTACTACCATTGGTACCAAAACCATCGCTACCGCCACCACCAAGCCTACAAACTTCCTCCAAACTCGCATAAAACCTCCTTATTTTAGATACTCATGTAGCTTCTTCGTATCTTTGTGTTTACGTAATTTAGATAACGCTTTTGCCTCAATCTGACGGATTCGTTCCCTAGTGACCGAAAATTCTGCACCAACTTCTTCGAGCGTATGCGAGCGTCCACCACCAATACCAAAGCGCAGCTTAATGATCTTCTGTTCCCTATCCGAAAGCGTTGAAATAATTTCTGCAAGCTGTTCCTTCAAAATTTGCGATGCTGCCGAATCTTCCGGAGTCGCTCGTTCCTCATCCTCTACGAAATCGCCTAACACCGAATCCTCGTCGTCGCCATCTCTTCCTACACTTTGATCAAGTGATGCGATGTCCTGTTTAATCCGCATCACATACTCGACTTTCTCAGGCTCCATATCCATTTCTTTGGCGATCTCTTCAATCGTTGGTTCACGATTTAACTCCTGAGTCAACTTCCGAGTTGCACGTAAAGTTTTGTTAATCGTCTCCACCATGTGTACTGGAATTCGAATTGTTCGTGCCTGATCGGCAATTGCTCTCGTAATCGCCTGACGAATCCACCATGTCGCATAGGTCGAGAATTTAAATCCCTTCGACGGGTCAAACTTCTCCACCGCGCGGAGAAGACCAGTATTACCTTCCTGAATTAAGTCCAAAAAATCCAATCCACGACCAGAATATCGCTTAGCAATCGAGACCACCAATCTCATGTTCGCTTCGACCATCTTGTCTTTAGCCTTCTTATCCCCCTTCAAGATCTTCTGTGCAAGTTTCTGTTCCTCCTCTTGAGAAAGTAACGGAATCTTACCAATCTCGCGCAAGTATAATCTCACGGAATCATCAGCAAACGCATCTACGTTATCTACAGTAATCTCAAGCTCTTCATCGGAAAGCTCTTCCTCATCTGCAAGTTCGCTTATGCTCGGATCATCATCAATCTGAACATTTTTCAATAAAACTTCTTCATTCTCATTATCCATTACCATAAATTATACATGTTTCAAGTGTTTTTTCAACCCTTTTGCAGCTTCACAATTTCCCGCAAAACGCTTTTGCTCTCCTCTTCATCCAAATCTTCTTCAAGCCTTCTAGATAATTCCGCAATTTTTTGCTGCTTTAATTCTATCTCATAATTTTTCTGTAATTCTGCCACTTCTCTTTCCAACGCCTCTTGGTCCCACTCTGCATATCTTGTTTCATATATCAAAGACAGTTCCGCTAGCCTTGCTTCGTCCTCTGGCATTTCCAAATTTATTTTTGCTCCAGCCTCTCCCCCATAGATCATAATAGCTAACAAATTATCCTCAATACCCTTCAGCTTCTCAAACCCCACAATTTCGTTTCGAATGGCTTTCAACTTTTTTACACGATTGCCAGTATTCACCTTTTTTGCCTTCAAATCTTCCACCGAAACATCCAAAATCTTCGCCACCTTCTTCTCATAGTGAGAGCGCTCTACCGCATCTGACAAATACGAAATTACCTTCATCGCCACATCTGAATACTCACGCTTACCTTGCCCAGTCGAGAGATCCAATCTTTCTTCATATTTTTCCAGCAACCAATCCACTGCTGGACAATAATTTTTCACTGCTTCCTGCCAAAGCTCCGGCCCCTTCTGAATCAACTCATCAGGATCTTTTGCTCCATGATAATCTGAAATAACCGACAAATTTATCCCCAAGCTACCCGCCAAATTAATTGCCCTCTCGGTGGCCTTCACCCCGGCTTCATCCCCATCATAAGCCAATCTCACATCGTTCGTTAATCGTGACAATATCTTTAAATGCTGTTCTGTCATAGCCGTTCCCGATGTCGCCACAGCCTGCTTCACTCCAGCCTGATGTGAAGATATTACATCCATATTCCCCTCCACAATCACTACGAAACCATCCCGCCTGATCGCCTCTTTCGCCTGATACAACCCAAAAATATAACGTGACTTATTAAATAGAAAAGTATCCGGCGTGTTCAAATATTTTGGCTCACCCTGTTCTAAAATTCTAGCCGTAAATCCAACCACTTGTCCATTCGTATCGATAAACGGCACTTGCATTCGCCCACGAAAAAGATCTTTCGAAAACCGATTCAATACCCCCGCATCCCCCATCTCCGCAATCGAATACCCCTTTTTCTTCAAAAATTCCACTAACGCCATACCCTGACGTGGAGAATAACCAATCCTAAATTCCTTAACCGTTGCACGATTTAAGTTCCGCTTATAAAATACGTATTCACATACCGGCTTATTTTTTGAAAGCGCTACTTGGTAATACTTACACGCCCACTCATTCACCTCTCTCGCTCTTACCTTTCGTTGCGCCTGCCTCCTATCATCATTTGAATATTTTTTCAATTCCACACCAGCTTGGGCTGCCAACTTCTCCAGAGCCTCACGAAAAGAAATCCCCTCAACCTCCATAATAAAAGTAAAGATATCACCGCCCTTATTTGCTGAAAAATCATGCCATATTCCTTTATCTGGTGACACCATAAAAGACGGGGTCTTATCCACTCCCCAAGGTGACCTTCCCTTCAAATTCCTTCCCGCGCGCGACAATTCAATATACTGACCCACCACATCCTCAACTGCAAGCCGCGCCTTTATTTCCTCCTTTGCGTCTTCCATATTTACATTTTATCATATATAATATCCTTATGGATAACATCGCCTATCTTAATCAGATCTCTGCCGAAAATCGTGCTTCTAAAACAAACTCTAATAGTTTATTCTCTCCAAAGCTAATGATTATTCTTGGCGCTATTGTTTTAATCACTATTATCATTATCATCGGTGGCTCTCTCTCTAGCGGTAGCGAAAAAGGCGTGGATCTTGTCTCCCAAATTAACCTCCGTTCTGTCAACCTTTCTAAAACTATTTCTACCTATAACAAACAGGCTAAATCTTCGGAACTCCGCTCTATTGCTAGCTCGTTATCATCTATCCTTACCGAAACATCCAGCAAAACCACCGAACTCTTATCCTCCGTTTATGGCTTAAAAAACGGTAAAATCTCTGAAAAAATCACCGAGAAAGAGGCTACCTACATCGAAAATGTGAACGCCGAACTTGAAAAAGCTCGCTTAAACGGCCTATTGGATCGTAACTACGTCCGCATCCTGACTCTTCAAACCGGGCTCCTCATGTCTCTAGAATCCGAATGCCTAAGCCGCACAAACAACTCCGACGTCAAAAATGTTCTCAGTAATTCCTATGCCAACCTTGCCGGTATCTATGAGACACTTTCTAATTATTCCGACAGTACTTCCTAAATCTTAGATTTTGTGTTATAATATACTCATTATGAGTAAGAAGAAACCATCATTCATCGAAGAATTCAAAACTTTTATTAGCCAGGGTAGTGTCATGGACCTTGCCGTTGGTATCGTTATCGGTAGTGCCTTTACAAAAATCGTAAACTCCCTTGTTAACGATATTATCATGCCTATCGTCGGACTCCTCGCCGGTGGCGTCAACTTTACTAATCTCGCAATCACAATTCCAAACTTCTTTGGCACTGGTGATGCTGCCGTCATCCGCTACGGCAATTTCATCCAGAACATCGTCGATTTTCTAATCATCGCCTTCTCGATTTTCGTTGCTATCCGAGCTGTCAACAAAATCAATGCTGAAGCTAAAGCAAAAGCCGAAAAGGCTAAAGAGAAAGCCGTCGCAAAAGCCACTGAGCTAAAAAAGGCTAAAAAATCTACAAAGAAATAGTTAGATTATAACTCAACCTGACGAGGTCCTCGACCTCGTCTTTTTGTAGCTGCCCAGAATTCACAATTTCAATTCCACCCCGCCCAAAATATCGACTTTCCATCACACTCTCATATTTCTCCCGAAGTAGTTGCCCCAACTTTCTATCCGTTCTGAGTTCAATCGTGTTCTTACGAATAACCAAGAAAGCCTTGTCTGCCGCATCATCTCCAACATGAAAAACCCTCATCTTCTCTTTATTCACTTCTAGGGCCTTCTCTACGTATTCTCCTATTCCCGAAATTTTATCTATATCAATATCCATCTTAATCTTTCATAAAACTTAAATACCATTTTAGTTCATCAATCGAACCTTGAATATCATCAAGCGCCCGATGAGCCTCACGCTTGGTAAACTTCTTACCCCTAGCCCCTTCAAAATACAACTTCCATGCCGACACATCCAGCATCCGATAGTGCAATCGCTTTGAAAGTTCTGACCACTCAATATCAATAAACTTTCTATCCTGATGAATCGAATTCCCCGCAAGAATCACCTTTCCGTCATATTTATCATCCCCCTTAATCGGATTCTTCATAAAATATTTGTCAACCCAATTTATCAAATCTTTCTCAACTTCTGCTGCACTCTTTCCGCTCTCATTTTGCGCCATCAATCCATCTCGTGACTCACTATTCTTATCCCAGAACGAACCCACCATCCGCTCATGCATCAACTCAGGATCCACTTTTACCACCGCTGTAAATTCCGCCACTGGCTCCAAATTCCAATCCGTCGCAATCGCCGCCACCTCCAAAATTTTATCCTTCCCTGGAACCAATCCTGTCATTTCTAAATCTACCCATAAAAGTGTCGCTGTTTTCGCCATTACATCTCCTCCGGGACTTCAATCCCCATTAAACCTAAGCCATGCATCATTACATCCAAATATGCCGCCACAATTTCTCGCCGCTCCTTCTCATTTTCCGAACCTGCCACCTTCACGTTCTCATAAAATCTCGAAAACTCTTGTGAAACTTCGAACAAATAATTCGCAATCTTATGCGGTGCAAGCTCAGAAACCGCATCTTTTAGTACTATTCTATATTCTAAGACCTTCCGTATCAACTTTCGCTCATGTTCATCTAATTTCCATTTCTCTGCCCCACCACCAGCCATCTCCTTCGCTAAAATTTTCTTCGCCCTAACAGAAGAGTATTGCAGATAAACACCAGAATTCCCCGTAGTCGACACCGACTCATGGGCATCGAATTCAATATTCCCACCGATTCGATATTTCAAAAATGCATATTTTATCGCCGAAAGTGCCACCTTCTCATCCGGCACCAGTTCAGAAACGCTATCCAACACATCTACCGCACGAATAAAATTCCCTTTTCTAGATGACATTTTTTCATTCCCTGGCAATCGTACATTTCCATGCGTAATATGCTTAGTTCTCTCAACCAATTCCGGTGCATATAATGACACCGACTTTAGTACCACTTTCATATAATCGATAATGTCATTGCCCGTGATCACAATCGACTTGTCAAATTTATAGTCATCCCATTTTGTAAACAATAATCCTACGTCCTTTGCCTCGTACGTCGGCAACCCTTCAGCATTTATGAACACGCGCGTATGTAAGTCATACTTCTCACCCGGAAACACTACTGCTCCATCACTTTTCTCATACACCTCACCAATATGCTCAGAGACTTCTTTTAACCCCCGCCTAGCTACTGTCGATTCAGGGTAATATTTATCAAACTTCACCCCAACCCGAGCATAAAAATCTTCAAAATACTTATAGCTTACTTCTCTTCCTACCCAATACAGTTTTGCAAGTTTGCCCTCTTTCTCGCCACTCTCAGCAATCTGATAAATTAATTTGTTCAGTCGCGTAATTTCTGCTCTTGCCTGTTCATCTTCTTCGTACGCATTCGTCCCCTCTACGTAGCACCTCGCTATTGTCTCAATATCAGAAGTGTCTACACCATCTTTCATTACCGCATACAAAGTTTTAGCCACATGCAGACCAACATCTCCGCCAAAATTCGCACGAACAACACGTCCCCCCGCGAACTCTACCAACCGCGAAATCGCATCCCCCACAATCGAAGTATACAGATGTCCAACATGAAGCACCTTAAACGGATTCGGATCTGAGAATTCGCAAATCACCGTCTTTCCAGAATATTCATCCTGTGATATATTTTTTTCAAAATCAGCCCGAAAATCTGCCAACTTCCGCTTAAAATACTCATCTGATGATATAAAATTCAAAAAACCTGGACCAGCTATCTCTACACTAAACTGGCTCGAAAACTCGTTATTACTGTTCAGCACACCAACAATTTTCTCTGCAATTTCTCTCGGCGCAATATGCAACTCTCTCGTTAGCTGCATCGCTATATTTGATGAAAAGTCCGCATTCATCTCTTCCGGCGCCACCGTCACTTCTGGCAAAATCTCCACACCAAAAACCTCCAAAACAACGTTCAAGAGCCAATTCTGTATTTCTTCCATATCTATATTCTACCACATTCTCCCCTTATCACAAATACTCGTGCTATAATAAAAACCATGGAACAACGTGTCAAAAATTATGAATCCTTCATCAAAAAACAATTAACTAACAAAGACCGTAGCCCGGAACTTATTTCCTACCATCGAGAAATGCTGCAAAACTTTCAACACGAACGTCTCATCCATCTCATTATCACCCTCTTCTTCGCCACTTTAACACTTATCATGTTACCAGTCTCTGCGCTCAGTCTCAGTACTGTCAAAACAAACTGGCTAATTACCCTCCCATGTCTCACTGCAACTATTATTTTAGTAATACTTACTTTCTTCTATGTGAAACACTACTATTTTCTCGAAAACCACATTCAAAAACTCTACGACATTAGTCGAAAGCTCACTAATTTAAACTAATCTTTCATACTCTTAATAAATTCCATAAACAACGGGTGTACCGAAAGTGGTCGCGACTTAAACTCCGGATGAGCCTGTGTTGCAACAAAGAACTTACAGTCAGGCGCTTCAACAAACTCAACCAATTTCCCATCTGGAGAAGTCCCAGAAACTTTTATCCCACCATCACGAATCGCATCCAAATATTTCTGATTAACTTCGTAGCGATGACGATGTCGTTCAATCACCTTTACATCACCATTCTTCAAAATTTCCGTCCCCATAATATAAACGCCACAATTTTCCAACTCATCACGATAAGCCTCTGCAACCTTAGTCCCTTTCTTCAAAATCGCTGGATAATCACCAAGCCGCATCGTTCCACCGGTCGACTGCTTCCCCTCTTGTCCCTCCATAATATATATCACGTTCTCAAAATTCCGCGGCTTCTTACCTTCTATAAACTCTTCACTCCCGGCGCCTTTGAGCCCTCCTCGCCGCGCTGCCGCCACACACGCCATCTGCATTCCAAGACAAAGTCCAAGATACGGCTTATCATGAGAAAGTGCGTACGTAGCTGCAGCAATCTTCCCTTCTGCTCCTCGCGCGCCAAATCCTCCTGGCACTACTAAACCATCGACAGCCTCAAAGTCCTCGTCCCCTGCACTTTCCGCATTAATCCAAACTATATCCAAATTGACTTTGTTATGTGCCGCGGCCGCCTTTAATGCCTCGGTTACACAAATATACGTATCCTCATTTCCGACATATTTTGCCACTAATCCAACTCGCACAGTCTTTTCCCAATCTGTTGCCCGCCATGCCGAAAAATCTGCCCACTTCGACATATCAGGCTCCGAATCATCTCCCACAAAATCATTCAAAATCTCCAGCACCCCTGATTTCAGCACATTAAACGGTACGTCATACACCGAATCAATATCCGGCAGGTTCACCACTGCATCGCCCGAAATCCCCGAAAATGCCGCAATCTTTTCACAAATCGCCCGCGGGCACGGCTTCTCCGTCCTCACGCAAACAATATCTGGAATAATTCCGAATCCACGCAAATCCTTCAAAGCATTCTGTGCCGGCTTTGTTTTCAGTTCCTTAGAAGTATTAATCCACGGCACATATACCACCGAAAGATACAAACAATTCCGCCGCCCCACTTTATTTGCAAACAACCGAATCGCCTCAATAAACGGCAGCCCCTCATAGTCACCCACCGTTCCCCCAATTTCTACAATATGTACATCCGACCCAGTCGAAGCCTTCTCAATCTTCTCCATCACAAGATTAGTAAAATGCGGCACTAACTGCACCGTCTTTCCGTGAAAACCACCCGCACGCTCTTTTTCGATCAGCTCCTTATAAATCCCGCCCGACAGCGTAATCGAATATTTTGATGTTTCGAAATCCAAAAATCGCTCATAATGCCCCAAGTCAAGGTCTGTCTCCACCCCATCATGCGTCACATAACATTCTCCATGTTCGACCGGATTTAAAAGCCCTGCATCCACATTTAGATACGGATCGCATTTCTGCATCGTTACCTTAAAGCCCTTTGCCTTCAAAATCGCCCCCATTGAAGCCGCAGTAATTCCCTTTCCGACCCCAGACAACACCCCTCCCGTCACAAAAATGTATTTACATTTTTTACTTGTCATCTCGAGTCGCCTCCTTCTTCCACCGCTGATTAATAAACTTATATTCTATTATAACATAAGCCCTACTTCATATCATCGATGACTTTTTCTAGAATTTATGTTATTATATTTCACGGTGGGCGTTGAGGAGCGCCCTTTGTTTTTTGTCGTAGCTGAGGCCGACATGTACATTAAAAAGGAGGAATGTTCTATGGAAAAATACTATCTTGGAGTTTTGCCGATCGTATTAATCGCTATCGGAATGGTTGTCTACTACTACTTGAATATCAAAAAAAAGAAAAAGCTCTACACTAAAGAAGAGCAGGATATGTTCGAATTAGCCGGCATCATTCGTAATGGCGCACGTACGTTCATGATTACCGAGTACCAAACAATCTCAATCGTAGTTATCATTGTTGCCGCTATCTTTTCTCTTTTTATCGAAAGGTTTAGTGGGCTCTCATTCATTTTGGGAGCATGCATGAGTAGCACGGCCTGCATTGTCGGTATGGTTGGCGCAACCTATGCCAACTTTCGCGTTGCTAGACGCGCCCTACGTTGTGGAACTGTCGGCAGAACAGTTCGCACTGCTCTAAAAGGCGGAATCATCAGTGGGCTCTCCGTTGAAGCTTTTGGTATCCTCGGCCTCGCAATCGTCTTTCTAACATCTGGCGGGATGAATGACACTACTAGTCATGGTCTTTTGCTTAACTTTGGCTGTAACGCTACAACTATGCGTCTAACAACCTACTCGCTAGGCTGTTCACTCGTTGCTATGTTCAACCGTGTAGCTGGTGGTAATTACACCAAAGCCGCCGACATCTCTGCCGACATCGTAGCAAAAATTCGCCACGATATGCCAGAAGACGACAGTCGCATGCCGAACACTATCGCCGATTTCATAGGCGATAATGTCAATGATATTGCCGGAAACTGCAGTGACCTCTTGGAAAGTTTTGTCGCTACTATTGTAGCCTGCCTCTTAATCGCAAAAATCACTTTTGAGCCTGGCTCAGCAATATTCGACGCAGCATGCTCTTTTCCGATACTACTTGCCGGTTTCGGGCTCTTAAGCTGTATTATCGGTCTTTCTTATGCCTTGTACCATAAGGCTAAAGATGACCCCGCTAAAGAACTTGACAACGCAACATACATCTCCGCTGCCCTTACTGTAATTAGCGGCGCTTTCGCCGCAAAATACCTCTTTAGCGACGCCGTAGCAAATAGCGGTTTCCTATTTGGTTGGAGTTCGCCCTGGATCGCCTCGATTTTCGGCATTGTTTCTGGAGTTCTTGTTGGCAAAATCACTGAGTACTATACCAGCACCGATCATTCGCCAGTGCAAAAAATTGCAGAAATCTCACCGGAAGGTGAAGCTTTTGTTATTACCAAAGGCGACGCACTTGGATCACGTTCAACACTGTTACCTATCCTGGTTATAGGCACCTCAATGCTTGTTTCATGGTTTCTCTGCGGAGTCTACGGTATTGCTATTGCCGCACTTGGTATGCTTTCATTTGTTGCAACTACAGTCTCGATTGACGCCTTCGGACCAATCGCCGACAATGCCGGCGGAATCGCCGAAAGTTGCCATCTTGACGAATCTATCCGCGCAATTACCGACAAACTGGATGCCACCGGCAATACTACCGCAGCTATCGGCAAAGGTTTCGCTATCGGCTCCGCCGCATACGCAACCGTTTCACTAATCTTTGCCTATGTCGGTAGTTATGCTAAAGGCGAAATCGTCCTCAACATTGCTAGTCCAATCGTTATCGTTGGTGCAATAATCGGCGGTGCTCTTGTCGAATACTTTAGCGCCATGCTTACCGATAACACCATAGAATCTGCACACCTTATGGCCGATGCAGGCGACGAGCAATTATCTCGCCCTGGAGTTATGGAAGGAACAGTCAGGCCAGACTACGAATCCATCATCGCTATGGCTACCAAACAAGCTCTACGTAAAATGTTAGCACCGTCACTTCTTGCACTTTTCATTCCATTTGTCGGCATGCTACTTTGCGGCGTCGAGTTTATCGGTGGCCTTCTCGTTGGTGCCACTGTTGTTGCTATCCCTAAAGCCATCTTTATGGGCAATAGTGGTGGTGCATGGGATAATGCCAAAAAATATGTCGAAGCCGGCCTATTGACCGGATATGGTAAAAAGACCCCTGCGCACAAAGCTACCGTCGTTGGTGATACCGTTGGTGACACCCGTAAAGACGTTGTTGGCGTCGCTCTTGATATTTTTATCAAGACGATGTCAACGGTTGCAAACACTCTTGCACCCATTCTCTCCTCAGTGCATCTTTTTTAATTTTCCTCAGCATAGCCCCCTTATTGGGGGCTATTTTCATAATATGATATATTTATTTTATGACACAGCTAAAAATCACTGTCAAAACCGGCACCAGCCAAGAAAAAATTATCGAAACCGCACCCGAAGAGTACACAGTCTATCTCCGCGCCAAACCTCACGACGGTGAAGCTAACGCCGCTCTCATCAAACTTCTCGCCAAACATTTCCATGTCCCCAAATCTTACATTACTATCGAGCGCGGCGCCCACTCCCACACTAAAATCATCAATTTATAACGTGGACACGCACCTTAGTGCAAAGCCATAATATTTGTTCCCAGAATGTTGTGGATTCACTACATTACCATAGAATACAAAGTAGTTTGCATTCGATGCACTTACCGCTGATCTTGCCCAATAATAACCACCAGAATCTGGGAAGTTTACGCTCGCACCATTCCTAAACCCAGTGAAATTAAACGCTGGAATTGGAGTATCGAGCAACTTCGCCACCGTATCATAAGTCTGCGTAATCGAATAGAACGACCCAATACCAGTTCCGCCATGTGGTGGCTTCCAGCCTTTCGGACAAATTGAACTTTCCACCATTCCCGATTCAGTTTCATAGGTACCACCACCTGCCGTTGCCGCATACCAGTTGTATAGATACCCATTCGGCGCCCCAGTCTTCAACATTAAACTCTGATCAGTACAGCTTGCGTCATCTGTTGTACACCATGTTCCGGTATTTTCTGCCCTCAACACGAAATCAGATGTTACATCAGAATATGTTGATGTTAGTTGCATGTCATAATCTCCACCAAGTTTCAAATCTTCCGTCATCCAACAAAGTCCATCCGCAAGTTTCGATACCGCATAAGTTTTTCTGTCTCGCCGATCCATCAAAGTCGTCGTTTCACCTTCCTCGATTGATCCACAAGTAAACCCTTGCATATACGCTACGTCTCCCTCATAATCCGGATTCTCGCCATCAAAAACCGTCGCCGTATAAACCAACTCCGTTTCATAAGAACCAGCTGGATTCGTTCCCGCAGAAATCCCATAGGTCACCCGCGTTGTATTTCCAGTAGGTGTAGGTGCATTATACGCTACTACTGTAATTGGGCTCACCGACATTGCCGTCCAGTTTTCAATATAACCATCCGTCTTAAATGACCATTTGTTCTGTCCGCCAGGTACCGTTCCATCACTATTCACTGATAGAATCCCGGTCGGTATTACATTATTGCTATCCGTACTACTTACTAAATTTGGTTCCTCCGCTGATACCGTCAATCCATACCCACTAGTATTGTTTGTGAACACCGTTACGTCAGAATAGGAAGAGCTGTACGTGTTTGAGTCCACAGTCGCTCGTGCACAAGAAGGCTTCGGATTCTGTCCAATCGCTACACAAGTCGGATCATCATCATTCGGACTTTGAATTGATATTGCCACGGATGGAGTAATGCCTACCGAAATTTCCACATCACCAGAAACTGAAGCGGTGGCCCAGGCTTCGCCAAAATTAGCACTTACAAAAGTAAAAAACAACAAAGAAACTCCAGAAAGGACAACCGAACTCAACTTTCCTATTACTTTTTTCATAGCCTCCAACTCTTTACTACTTCATTATAACATAAACATATCCATTTTGGCACAAAAAAATGGCGGTGGAGACAGGATTCGAACCTGCGATACGGTTGCCCGCATACACGCTTTCCAAGCGTGCGCCTTCAACCACTCGGCCACTCCACCGACTCCCCCATTATATCACAGATTCCATATTTCACCGAAAAATTATTTTTATCGTTCTCGAAAAGTCAACCCTTGAAAAAAACTTCTCAAGAAATTATAATGGAGCCTAATACTATACGGGTGGCGCAAAAATAAGTGGAGTTAATTTTAAGTGGCAAAAAACAGCGTCATCATCAACCTAAAAAAGATCACCAAACGCTATGGCTATGGTGACGCCGAAAGTTACGCTTTGAAAAACTTTGACCTCAAAGTTAAACAGGGCGAGTTCATCATGATTATGGGGCCGTCCGGCTGTGGCAAAACCACTTTACTAAACATTATCGGTCTCCTCGACCAAGCCACCGAAGGTACTTATCTCCTAAACGGCGAATCCGTCGAAAAAATCAGCCATCATAAAAAGGCCAGGCTTCGAAGCAAAAAAATCGGCATGATTTTCCAAGATTTTAACCTCATCCCGACTCTAAATATTCTCGACAACGTTACCCTTCCTCTCGTATATGCTGGCAAAACCAAACTCACTCGCGAAAAACGCGCCGATGAAATCCTTGACCGTTTCCATCTCCAACCAAAAGAATATTATATGCCCGATCAACTCTCCGGTGGCCAAAAACAACGCATCGCTATCGCTCGTTCCCTCATCGCCGAACCCGAAATTATCCTTGCTGATGAGCCAACCGGCAATCTCGACTCCCGCTCCGCCCATATCGTCATGGAAGAGCTAAAATCTATTCACAGTGAAGGCAACACTATTATTATGGTTACTCATAACCCTAGCCTCACAACTTATGCCACTCGAGTTATCAATATGCTTGACGGCGGTATCGATACCGATATTAAAACTGTTGCCGACAAAGATCTCCCCGAACCCGTAAAAATCCATTTTAACAAGAAAGGTAAAAAATAATGTCCCTTCTTCTCCGTACTCATTATCGTCTAGCCTACGACTCCATTCATCAAAATCGCACCCGTTCCTTTCTTACCTGCCTCGGCATTGCCATCGGTGTCGCCGCTATCGTCCTCATTCTATCCCTTACTGGCAGCATCCAAAAAATTATCTCTTATCAAGTTACTAATACCGGCTCCGATCTCATTGTTATCCGCCCAAGTTCCGAAAAAGATACTACCGAAAACATTCTTGAAACGCTTACATCTTCAAATCAATATCTAAAAAGCAATTTGAGCCTAGAAGACATCACAACTATCTCAAAAATTGCTGATGTCAAATCCGTTTCTGAAATTGCTAAATCCGAACTCACTGTCTCCGCCGATCGTATTGATGATAACGGTAAAGCTTATACTTCCACTATCAATTCCGCCTCGGTCATCGCCACCAACCCAGCCTTCATCGATATTCAAAAACTTACTCTCAGCAGTGGCACTTTCCTTACCAATAAAAATCAGCCTAACACTGCCGTAGTCGGTCACGATCTTTCCCTAAGACTCTTCGGCACTACCGAGCCAGTCGGCAAAACCCTCACTCTACTTGGTCAAAAGTTCATCGTCATCGGCATACTAGCTGAAGCTGACGATCAGCTAAATTTCATGAATATTAATTTTAATAATTCCATCTTTGTTAAGGCTGACTATTTAAGTACCTTAGAGAACAACCTTCAGATTCAACAAATCAACGTTCTTGCAAACTCAAAAAACGACCTATCGAAACTATCTACCGAAATCTCCGAAAAACTTAGAGAAACTAAGAACGACGATACTAATTTTTCCATCGCTTACGGCGACCAAATCTCACACCCCGCTAGCGGCATGCTCATGATTGTCTCCGGCATGCTCACTCTCGTTGCCAGCATCTCGCTTATCGTCGGTGGTATCGGCGTCATGAATATTATGCTTGTCTCCGTCGCCGAGCGCACTCACGAAATCGGTATCAGGAAAGCTGTCGGCGCCACCAGCGGCAATATCTTACTACAGTTCCTCTTCGAGGCCCTTATCCTTTCCAGTCTCGGCGGTCTCGGCGGTCTCGTCCTTGGCTACATTCTTGCCTTTCTACTCTCTGTCGTTACCTCATTTGCCCCGTACATCGACATCAACATTATCGGCATTACTCTCACCACTTCTGTCACCGTCGGCCTCATCTTCGGCATCTACCCCGCTCTCAAAGCCGCTCGCAAAAACCCTATCGACTCTCTTAGGTACTCCCGCTAACCATTGCTACCCCTGTAAAATCATGGTATAATAGAAACCATGAATATCCTCGCTATCGAAAGTTCTTGCGATGAAACCGCAGCTGCGGTCGTTTCTGGTGATCCAAAAAATCTCGATGAAACCCTAAAACTAGAGTCTAACGTCGTCGTCTCCCAAATTGATATCTTCAAAGCCTACGGCGGTGTCATCCCCGAAGTTGCAGCTAGAAGTCATCTCGAAGCTATTCTTCCCGTCGTCAAAAAAGCCCTAAAAGATGCCGATAAAACCTGGGACGACATCGACGCCATCGCTGTCACCCACACTCCCGGCCTTCTCGGCTCCCTGTTAATCGGCACCCTGACCGCCCGCACCCTCGCGATTCTCCATAATAAACCCCTCTATGCCGTCCATCACTTAAAATCTCACATCTACGCCAACTGGTTGACGAACGATAGCCTCCCAGAATTCCCACTAATAGCTCTTGTCATTTCCGGTGGCCATACCCAAATCATCAAAATGAATCAACATAACCATTTTGACATCATCGGCACCACTCGCGACGACGCCGTCGGCGAATGTTTTGACAAGGTGGCGAAAATCCTCGGTCTTCCCTACCCTGGTGGTCCCGCCATTGCCGAAAAAGCTAAGCAAGGCGACCCGAAAAAATACCACTTCCCGCACCCAAAACTCACTTCCGCCCCTCGTGACAAAAATCAACCCGACAACCCCTCCCTGGATTTTTCTTTCTCCGGTCTCAAAACCGCAGTTCTAAGGACCGCTCAAGAAATCGCAAACGTTCCTATCTCCACCCCATCCGGCGAGCTAAAAAATCTCTTAGCCGACGGGCAAAAAGCCGACCTTGCTGCTAGTTTCCAAAAAACCGCTATCGACATTTTACTCGAAAAACTAGGCCAGGCTCTAACCGAAAACCCAGACGTAAAATCCATCGTCATCGCTGGTGGCGTCAGCGCCAACCAAGCTCTCCGCAAAAAAGCCATCCAAGAATTTGGAGAAGACCGCGTTTTCTTCCCTGAGCCAAAATTCTCCGGTGATAACGCTGCTATGGTCGGCGCTAGCGCCCTCTACGAAATCAAAAGCGGCGTAGAGCCAACCGATCCCTACTCTCTTAATATTCTCCCCCGTTCCGTCATTTCCTAGATTTTGCAAATCTTCCGCATCTCTGTTACAATCGAACCAATAACTAACCGGTGGACAGAAAGGGTCGTTTTCTCAGTGGATACAAAAAATCAACAAATCGAAATCTACAAGGTCCTAGAAGGCGAAATTGTTTTTGATGTTGACAAAAACAATGAAACTATTTGGGCCACACAAGACCAAATTGCTCAGCTATTTAATGTTACAACCCCTAACATTAATATGCATTTACGAAAAATTTATGCCGAAAAAGAGCTAGAAGAAAATCGAACTATTAAGAAAAACTTAATAGTTCGAACAGAGGGCAAACGCCAAGTTCGCCGCGAGGTCAACTTTTATAATCTCGATGCCATCATCTCCGTCGGCTACCGTGTCAACTCGAAAAAAGCCACCGATTTCCGCATCTGGGCCACAAAAACCCTAAAACAATACGTCGTAAACGGCATAGCCATAAACGAGCATCGCCTCAGCCAACTCGAAACAAAAAAGCTAAAAAACGTTGAAAATATGATGGGCGTCGTTCGTCGTCTTATTGCTCGCCAAGAGCTTGACGGCCCCGAGGCCAATGGTGTCCTAGAGGTTATCTCCAAATATGCCGGCAGCTTCAAAGCCCTTGAACAATTCGACAATGGCCATATCGACCTAAAAAACTTAAACCCGAAAAAACGCCAGAAAACCCTAGACTTGAAAGACTGCGAAGACTTAATCAAAAAACTAAAAAATAACCTCTCCGCCAGTGATCTCTTTGGCAAACGCCGAAATGACAGTTTTGAAGGTAACTTAAAAACTATCTATCAAAGCTTCGACGGAGCCGAACTCTACCCTACTGTCGCCGAAAAAGCCGCCAACCTCCTCTATTTTATCATCAAAGACCACCCATTTTACGACGGCAACAAACGCATCGGTTCCCTGTTATTCATCGTATTTCTCACCATCAACGACTGCAATCTCACTAAGAATGGCGAAACTAAGATTTCTGACCGTGCCCTCACCGCTATTGCTCTCTTAATCGCCGAGTCCAATCCTTCCGAAAGACCACTTATTATTAGTCTCGTCTGCAAACTCCTCGAAGACTAATCAAAAACCATAACCACTATATACTTGACTTCTTTGTTAAAATATGCTATAATGAGAAGATAGATCAGAGGCGATCTAAGTAACTTAATGTCCCAGTTTATCTAGGAGGTGTTTTCATGAAAAATCATTTTATAGGATTCGGCAGTTTTAATGTTAAATTGTTAATGACCCTACTAATCGTTGCAGGATTTGTATTTCATATTGCAATTGACCAGCAGAATTCTTCTATTAGTGTAAAGAAAGAACAGCAGGTGATCGACCAAGAAACCGTGTCGTCTTCACCAATCAAAAATTCCGAATCAACACCAAAGCCCCAAACTACTTCTAATCTAGAAGTTACACCCGAAAACCCAGCACGACCAATAACACCGTACGAATTTTACGGTGAAGAATACTACTATAGTGACAGACCGTCATCCATCAGTGCAAGTCCCGGAGGCGAAATCCCGAATAAACATTGACTAGGTATAGGACAAAGGGACCACAGCGGTCCCTTTTTTATGCTATAATTACTCCATGGATAATATCGACCGTATCAATAGTAGTGACGATCTAAACGAACGCATTCGCCAAAGCCGTATCCAACCTATCGGCCGAATTGCTAATCTAGCAAACGACCTAATTTCTCGTAATTCGACCGACCAGAAATCTACGCCAAAAGCGGAGGATTCTTTCGAAGATCTTCTCGATGCCGATATTGCTAAACTCTCTGGCCCCGAAAACGTCGAAGAAACCAAACGCATCTACCGTGAACATAAGGCCGCTCGCGACGCCACGAACGCCAAAAAACAACATGATCCCCACCAAAACTAATTAAATTACTGTTTCTTTGTGCTCTTCTCCGAAGTTGCCTTTTACTCCGTCATGACCAAGTCTTCTATGATTCTGAACCTCTCAGTCAATAGTAAGCTCCGGATCCACAACCTTATCAATATATTCGCCCCCACCTCCGCTAGCCACATTCTAAATAGTTCTGTTTTCTTGCTTGGAATCGACTGGATCAAACGCAAAGCTTACTCAATATCTATTACATCGGTTTCGCGCACTTTACCATCTTTTGCTAAAATTTCTAACTGGTTAGTACTACTAACCAGTTGACTTCCCTCCTTAATCAGCTTTTCTTCCAGCCACTTCCCACACTCCTGTGAAAAACCTGTGTAAAACTTTTCTCTCCATGTGGAAAACTGGTGCTTCCCTGTCAAACTCCGGTACGCCCCACCAAAATCCCAAATGTGCTATAATTAAATCCATGGAAACTCATCTACTTCAGAGTGAAATTTGGGAAAAATACGAAAAACTTGAAGGAAAACCAACTTTTCGGTTGACAAATACTGATTTTGATTGTCTAACTACAAAAACCAGCACTCCATTTGGTAATTATCTCTACCTTCCCTACGGTCCCGCGCTAAAAACTTCAAAAAATATTAAAACATCGCCATATTCCGACCAAAAAAGCATGAGCATGGCAAAAAATAGCCTCCAGAAGGCCCTGAAAGCGCTCAGAACGCTAGCGGAAGACCAAAATGCTTATTTTATACGCATCGAACCCACTATAGCCCTAAACGACACGGATATCGCCTTAGCCGCCAAAAAATGTAATCTCAAAGCCAAAAAGACCAAAGATCTAGACCCCCACTATACCTGGGTCCTAGACCTGACCAATCCAGAGGAGGAAATCCTCAAAAATATGGAATCCCGCAAAGTCCGCTACTGGAAAAATGCCGAGAAAAAAGGCATCAAAATTCGCACTACCAAAAATCCCGACGAAATCACAATCTTGACAAATTTTCTTAAAAATTTGGGCGAAAAAGACAAATTTATCCCCCAAACCGAGCAGCACCTCAAAAATCAACTAAAATCCGGCAACTTTGCAACCCTCTATATCGCCGATTACGAGGATCCCGAGACCGGCAAAACCTCCCCTATCGCCGCTGCTTTAGTCTACGACTATGAAGATACCCGCTACTACGCCCACGCCGCCACTGATTTTGAGCATCGCAATTTCCAAGCCGGCAGTATTCTCTTAATTCAAATGATCTTAGATGCCAAAAACCAAGGAAAAACTATTTTTGACTTCTGGGGCATCACCAAATCTGAAGATAAAAATCACCCCTGGTATCATTTCACCCAATACAAAAAATCCTTCGGCGGCCGCGAAATCGAGTACTCTGGCACCTATGATTTAATCTTAAACCCTGTAAAATATCGCCTCTACGAACTAGCTAGAAAAGCCAACCGTCTTACTAGAAAAATCCGACACTAAAAACAATTCTTAATATCTTTAGTATCAAACTTATCTATATTAAACAATGGCGTTTTTTCCCTATCGATAATTCCCTGCGCCTCTCTTAAAAGTTTTTTTAGCATCTCCGGACTCTGTGCCGAACCCACATGAATCGTCTTTACCACTTTTCCCTGCTCCTTGTAGCAAACCTGTACCCCGATTGCACCAGATCCAGTCTCGAATTGCCTAATATAAGCCATACCCATATTTTACCCCATTTTTCCACTTTTGTGCATATTTCCCCACTATTTTTAACCTTATACTTAGAAACCTATTGATTTAGCAACCCGCTTATGCTAAACTAAAAATAACAATCATCAGCTAAAAGGGCATCATAGCAGTGATTGGGAGTAAAAGTAGAAAAACTTATTGAAAGGTCTTGTTATACCTTTTGATTTTGTTTTTGTCAACCATAATCCCACTTATTTCATTAAAATTCAAAAAATTTCACAGGAAAAAATATATCCAACAGGGAATCAGACTATAAAAAAGGCCCCGAAACTCGGGGCCACACACTTCCTCAACAAAACTTGTAACAATTTCTTTCCTTTTTCCATTATCCATTGCGGAAGTAAACAATTTCAAATGGTGCTACTCAGTTTTACGATACTCGTTTTTACGACGCTTCAGTAAGCTGACTAGATGGGGAGGGGGAAACCTTTCCATCTTTCATCTTTCTTTCTCTTTGTATCGAAACTAAATGATGACACGTCGGCCTCAACCGGCAGCGAAGCTAGAATCCATTAAGTCTAATCTGATATAACAGATTAGACTGATAGTCGCTTGCTGCTGATCTGGTCCAAACTTCGCAAAAACACTCTGTGTCAACACCTACTGCAATTAACCTTGACTTGATTACTAGCATTTTTGCTATCCACAATAATATCACGAAGCTTAAGATTAACATTGTCGTCATTTTCTCACCCCCCTTCTTTAACTTCATAGCTACTAAGATTCCTAGTTCTCCCAAGAAACGGAACTACAAAAATCATTTTACCATAGACGATTATACATGTCAAGCATAGATCCCGCCAAAGACGCTAAATCGCCTGCCGCTCCAGCTTCAGTCGCTCAATTAACGCCGTTTTCTCTTCAATTGCTCTTCGCGTTTCTTCTACTAACGCCGCTGGCGCCTTATCAACATATCGCGGATTCATCATTCGTGCATTTAGCCCATCAAGCTCGCGTCCAACCGCCAAAATTCTCTCTTCGAGCGCAGAAGCATATTTAGCCACTACATCCTCAGGCACGTCCAAATACACCTCACGATTCGCCAGCGCTACCCTTATCCCCCTCGGCTGATCCTCACACGATGTCACCAATGGTACTCGAGTCAAATACTGAATCAGCACCTGATTATCGTCCACCAGGGAATCATCACCATAAAGCATTGGCCACTTCTTCCCACCAGGAATCGCTGTCAACGTGCTTCGCACCTCTGTCACAACCTCCATTATCTTCTCGAATTCTTCGGCCGAAATCGGGTCATATTTCAAACGCTCAGGCCATGAAGCCGTGATAATCATACCCTCAGTCCAACTCAAATTTTGCCAAATCGCCTCTGTTACAAACGGTGCAAACGGGTGCATCAGTACCAGCACTGCCTCAAGTGTACGTTTTAGTAGTGGCACATTTTTGTAAATCTTCTGGCTTTCTACGAACCAGTCGGCATATTCGTCCCAGAGTAACCCATAAAGCGTCTCTACCGCCTCTGAGAACCGATATTCCTTCATCTGTTTCTCCAAAAGCTTCCTCGCCTCATCAATCTCGCGACAAATCCAATCTTCTCCGGCATTAAACGTATGTACTGTTTCATCACCGTTTTCATTTTCATCTACTAGCTGCTGAATGAACCTTGACACATTCCATAATTTATTGCATAAATTACGTCCAGAAACCACACTCTGTTCTGAAAACGCCTGATTCATACCAGCCGAGCGACCCCTTAAAATCCCTAGTCTAAACGCATCTGACCCATATTTAGACACTAGCTCAATCGGATTAATCACATTCCCCTTAGACTTTGACATCTTCTGGCCATGCTCGTCTAGCACCAAACCATGCAAATATACCTCACGAAACGGCACTTCCCCTGTCACATACACCCCCATCATGATCATCCTTGCCACCCAAGCAAACAAGATGTCCGCCCCTGTTTCCATCACGTTTAACGGATAATATGGGTTTAGATCATGCGCCCCTGTATTCTGGGCTTCCCAATCTGTACACACGATCGGCCAATGTGACGACGAGAACCAGGTGTCAAACGTATCCTCATCTCTTACATATCGAGCCCCTCCTCGCTCAATCTCTGTTAACTGCGTACGCTCATCAAACACCCAATCCGGCGCTGGCGTCCCATCCGGCAAAGTCGCCCCTGGCTCTGCCAACTTAAACATCGGAATCGCAATTCCCCAAGGAATCTGTCGCGAAATATTCCAATCTTTTAGCCCCTTAAGGTAGTTGACTAGCACCTTCTTCTTCGAAGCAGGGAAGAACTTAATTTTATCAGCATTAATCTCACGAATAGCCGCATCTGCCAATCTTTTCACGTCTACAAACCACTGCTCCTTCAGCGTTGGCTCAATCACTGTACCACACTTATAACAATGCGCCACTGCGTGCACAATCTCGCGCTCACCACGTAGTAGCCCCATTTCTTTCAGATTACGAAGCACCAACTTCCGACATTCAGCGGTTGTCATGCCATCATATTCCTCACCACAACCAGTCATCAGTCCACTATCGTCAATCACTCGAATTCGTGGCAAATCATGCCTAATCCCCACCTCAAAATCATCATAATCGTGCGCTGGCGTAATTTTTACCGCCCCTGTTCCATACTCTGGGTCTGCATGCTCATCTGCAACCAACGGAATCTCTCTATCTGTAAGTGGCAACCGAAGCATCGCCCCAATCATACCATCATAACGTGAATCAGAAGGATTTACCGCTACCGCCGTATCACCAAACAGCGTCTCCGGACGCGTCGTCGAAACTACCACCTCGCCCGTCCCATCTGCAAACGGATAAGCAATGTCCCAAAGCTTACCCTTCTCATCTTCATGTTCCACCTCAATATCCGCAAACGCCGTCTGATGCTTTGGACAATAATTCACCAACTTCTCACCCCTGTAAATCATCCCATCCTGCCACATCTGCTCAAAAGTCTTATAGACCCTTCGGACTACCTGCTCATCTAGCGTAAACGTCATATCATCCCAAGAACAAGAGGTGCCAAGCGCTCGCACCTGTTTCTCCATGTTTCCTCTCTGTTCTTGCACAAAATTCCAGACCTTTGCATACAAGTCATCGCGTGAGTATTCAAATCGAGTATGCCCAGTTACCTCCAGATTCCGTTCATACACCACCCAGGTCTCAAACCCCGCATGGTCGGCACCAGGGAAGTACCAAGTAGATTCACCTCTTAGCCGATGATATCGTACCAGGGAATCCTCAATCGCCATCGTCAGCCCATGCCCAATATGCAAGTTTCCATTCGCATTTGGTGGCGGCATCACAATCGAATAGGCTTTCTCACCCTCAACGTACGGCGCTGGTCGAAACACCCCAGAATTCTCCCATGCCGCATAAATATCCGCTTCAAAATCCCCCGGTTCATAGCTACTTGCAAATTTCATTCAAAAATACTCCGCTTTATCTCTTTAATTTTATCACACAAAAACTCTTAAGAAAACCTTGCATTTTTTGAAAAAATGTAGTAAAATAGAAAAGTTGCACATTTTTAACGGGAACCCTACGTTCCCAGCAAGGTACTTTTAGAGGAGGTTTACATGTTAAATATCTTTCGCTGGTGGCTCGCTACTAAAGTTGATGAGCCGAATCGTATCCTAGGCTATTTAGAGGCGGTAAATACTGTTTCTAACGGTGAAAATCTTCACATCATCGCTGACCCTGACAAGGGAATGGACAACCTGGTTAACGGCATATTCAAGATTTCTATCGAAAGCAATACGAATACATTGTTGCTTATTGATAAAGGTCAGACCATTCATCTTTTCCCTCAACACCAAATTACACCGCAAACACGCTGCATTACGAACTACTGGTTTTCCGAATCAGAATTAAACAGCGTCAAGATCTTCAGTGATTTGTCTTTTGGAGAAAATTCTCTCGGACATATCGAGTCTCGACTCGCACTCCACGGTCAGCTCGATGACAAGCGCGAGTTAAACACCCGCCAGGCCACCGAGATTTTCAATATCATCAAATTAAGCAACGATGGCACTTGCGTCGCCTCATGCCTCATTGATGATGCTTTTCACCAGTATTACATTCTGAAGAGTCCGGCAGACAGAATCACTGCGAGGACGCACAGGGCCAGGCCCTATATTCCAGCGAGGAGGTCGCCTCATCTTAATGAACCCTCTGCAAAATTGGCAGTCTAAGGGTTCACCTCCTACACTAGCGCCGCGTTTGCGGCGCTTTTTATCACTAAGCTCTGCCACTTATACTTCATCCTGGAAAATACTCATGCTATAATAAAACCATCATGGCTACTAAAAAATTCGCCGAAGGCATCTGTTTTAGAAAACTTTTCTTTGTCTTTATCATCGGTAGTATTTTCGGCTGCTACTACGAGATGATTTTAAACTTAGTCGTTCACCTCTTCTGTAATCACGAAATCTTCTGGGAAACCAGAAGCGGAGTTTTATACGGCCCGCTCTCAGTCATTTACGGTTTCGGCGCAGTTACCATGGTCTATCTTTTCGCCAGGAAAGAGCTCAAATGGTGGCAAATCGTCATCTTTGGCGGTCTTGCTGGCGGAATCGTTGAGCTCGCCATGGGTCTCCTCCAAGAAATTTTCACCGGCACCACATCTTGGAACTATAGTGATCAATTTTTAAACATCGCCGGAAAAACTTCACCCCAAGTTATGCTCGCCTGGGGAGTAATCTGCCTTTTCTTCGTCAGAATCGTCTATCCTTTCTGTAGCAACCTTATTGAAAAAATCCCTGTTAAAACTGGGGAAATTATCTTCAGGATCTTACTAGTTTTAGTTTCGATCGACTGCCTGCTCTCCTTATCCGCAGTAGTGAAAATGAATCTTCGTCACCATAATGTTCCAAATTTTACCCCCTATGGCAAGTTTCTTGATACTGTCTACGATGATTCTCGTATTCACCGTGCCTACCCAAAAATGTTCGACACTAACTAGTATGTTACAATAAAGATATGAGTAGTGTATTTTCAAAAATAATCAAGGGTGAAATCCCGTGTTATAAAATTTACGAAGACGAAAAAACGTTTGCGTTTCTCGATATCGCACCAGAGACAAAAGGGCATACATTAGTAGTCCCCAAAACAGAAGTAGACAAAATTTATGATCTCTCAGACGAAGATTATGCAGCCGTTTGGACTACAGTCAAAAAATTAGCAAAACATTACGAGGAAGTCCTTGGTACAAGAACCTTAATTAAGGTGATTGGAACAGACGTGCCGCACGCACATGTACATTTGACACCACACGACGAAACTTGGGAATACGGCCGAGAGCTACATCTAAGCGACTCCGAGATGGCCGAAATCGCTGAACAACTAAAAATGGCATAAAAAAATGGCGGAAGTAGTCCGCCCCTTGGGACGCGTCGCTGAAGCCAAACTTGTTTGGCGGAAGCGAGAGGATTCGAACCTCCGAGACGGGGAACCGCCCACACGATTTCGAGTCGTGCGCCTTCAACCACTCGGCCACGCTTCCATCTAAAATTATATCATGAATAGAGAAAATACGCCACTATCACCACTAAACTACCTACTATTGACTTATTAGGCCACATATGATATAATAGACCAATAAGGTAACCTTTTTTGTCCCAGCTTTTAGGAGGTGATTTCATGGGAAAGTTGTCTTATAAAAAATATAGGGGCGTCGTGGGGTCACTCCCAATATTCGATTTTCGAGAAGGGCTAATGAAAAAAGCTACGGCTTCAAAAGAATTCTCGAAACTCGTCAACAGTGGCTCGAGTCGTCTCACATTTGATGACAGGGAAGTCATCATCTCTATATTAACGGAGGTTTTTCCGTCTCTCGATCCAAACCTCAGTGACGAGGAATTAGAAGGTATTGCAGAGGCTATCACCTACCGATCAGTGTCGTTTAAATAAAACAATCAACTCCAAGTCAAGCGACACCCACACACCCTAAACCCCGCAACTTTGCGGGGTATTTTTTACACTACTTTCTTTCGGTCCATTTTGCTGCGCTGGTATTCCTGAATCAGACCAATCTTACTTACATAATTTTTCCACATCCCAATATAATTACCCTTCTTATCAGACTCATCGCCAAAATCATCTGCAAGTGACAGGGAAACATATAGAGGAGTCGTTAAGTTTCCAGCATAAATCCATTCCGCGCGCAACCCAAACTGAGTCATCTCCGAGACTGCATCCACACCAGACACCCAAGCCCGATGCTTATTGTCTTCCATCAGGACATAACGTAACGTTCCATCATTCGACGCTATACACTCAGCCTTCACCTTTCCATCGAGCGTAGTCTGCGTCTGCCATTCAAACAGCTTCTCTTTGAAATCCGGCCGCTTCTCCGGCTCAGAAACAATCACCTTCTTTGGCTCCAACCTCGTACGAGGCACCTCTGATAAAATCAATTTTGGTCTCGCCGCCACCTCAGTATAGACGTCGCCCTCCAACTTACCTTCACGTCGCAATTTTAGATACTCGTCTACTGACGGATAGGCTTTTGCTGTCCCCACAAACAAAAACTCTGGGTCATCTATCGTCAGTACTGGGTCCTTCGTTGCGACCTCCGAAAGTTTCTCTTGTAACTCTGCTGGCAAATTAAACATCTCCTCGGCATACCCCACACCACACCAAATCTCCGAATTCCCAGCTTTATTCTCACGCATCACATAATCCGGCAAATATCGCCAAACACCATGCGAATTATTTCTGTAATAGCTTCTAACTAACATCTTCTCGCCCACTTTTATGTAGGCCAGAATTACATCTCTCGTCGCCAACTTAAAGACAGCAGACAAAGCAATCTCTAGCCCCTCGAGTTCCAATTTCCATTTCGGAACCAACCCATTTCGATAAAGTGCCTGCGTTGTCAACTTCCTCTCAATCTGCCCCTGCACTAAAGCATCGCCAGAAAGTACCGTCTTTCCCAATATCAGTCTCGCCTCTACCTGACTCACCTCAATCAGCCCAGCTTCGGTTCGAACCTGCTCCATAGCCTTCTTTTTCAAAATCGCTAGCTGCTCGGCGTAAATCTTACGTAGTCCGTACACCTGACTCTTAAAATTCTCCATCGCCTTCGCATACTCAGAAACGCCAATCTCATTACCATGAGACCGAATCACGCGCATAAAGCCCTCTGCTGCCGCTTCAAAATCCATCGGAAGAGGGAATCGCTTCACAAACGCCTGAATCGTTACCCCATCTGTCGCTTCCCAGCCATTAAACCCAGCTCCGGTCATATACGACAAAATCCGTCGCTCTTTTTCCGCGTAGCCCAATCTCCGATCCACTCCATCCTCACCGAATTTCTTAATCGGATCCGCAATCGCCATCAAAAGTTCTCTTTCGTCCTTCTCTGTAATCCTTCCGTCACGCATTCCAGAAAGCACCAAAGCCTCATCACTCGCCCTGAGTACTACATTACTCTTCTCTAGCACCGAATGGCCATACAAAAACGCGGCCACTAATTTCCTCTGTACCACTATTGGAGATTCATATTCTAAAGCATCCTCCCGCTTTACTTCCTCCTCCAGCTCTGCAACCTCTTCTTCAATCGTCGGCTCTTTTGCCGATATCTTCCTAGGAGCTGTCCCCTCTTTCTTCTCCTCAACCCTTTTAGGGTCAGCTTTTTCAGTCTCGGCAACCTTCGCCTTATCAGACACCTTCACCGACGTCTTCTCTGAAACTTTCTCAGACGGCCCTTCCTTTGGCAGCAACTTATCCAAGTCGGCCCACTCGCCATCATCAAAGTCTTCGGTCTTTTTTCGTCTTAAAAATCCCATCTTACCATCGATTTTATCACATAACCAGTAAAAAACGCAACTTTTTTACAATCCACTCTCTAAAAACCTTCGAATCATTGGTATTTTCGACAAATACTTTCGCCACATCCCCACATAACCCCCTCTCCTATCATTAATATCCCCAAAGCCATGAGCCTGACTACTGTATTCATACAAAGGAGTTTCAAGATCTCCTCCATGTACCCAATGTTTTCTCAATCCCGTCGAAGTAATCTCACTAGCTATGTCAATCCCACCGACAAAGGCTCGGCCCTGTTCATCTTTCATGAACGTATACGTCAAGATTCCATCTCGCGACTTCACACATCTCGACTTCAAATGTCCATAAATCTCCGATTCGGTACTATATTCAGCTACCAATTTTGAAAAATCTGGCTCCTGTTCAGGATTATCTACCCTCACATCTTCTGGCCTCCACCCATCCTCCATCATCGAAGAAAACTCTATCGTTGGCCGAGAGTCTACCTCTTTATACAAATCACCTCGGAGCGCCCCAGTCAATCTTTTCATCCTGTATTCACCCTCAGAATTATACCGTTTTGCCGTTCCACCGAGCAAAAATTGTTTCTTATTATCAGCTACTACAGCCTCCTCTTGGTCCAATACGCCATCCAGGGCCTCCTGCATCTTCGGCGGCAAATTCAAAGACTCCTCCGCCCTACCTTTTCCATATAACACTATTCTTCCGTCTCTTACTACACAATCTGGTAGATACCGCCACATCCCCGAGGATTTACTTCTATAATATCCCCTTACTTTATACCCGTCATCAGCCTTCACGTAGCCAATTGCTGCCTTGTAGCCAAACCCAGCATCAAAAGCCTTCGACAATCCAATCTCCGTACCCTCAAAATCAACTTTAAATTCCGGTCCTAGCCCCTCCCGTCGCAAAATATCCGAAGTCAGTACTAATTCTTGTCCACCCATTTCCCAAGCATTGCCATCCACTTCTGTATCTTCTATAATCTCTCTTTTCTCCTCATTTGAATAAAAACGTAGGGCTTCTTTTGGCCTTTCGTAATCAGCCAAATCCTCCTTCGTCGCATTTTTTATCTTTTGCCACTCCGTATATCTTTGGCCATAAATATGTATTTGTAAATTATGGAGCGCTGTCTCGTATTCCTCTATCTTCTTCTTTGAATTCCCAGAATTCTCTAATATTCTAATCAAATTCGCACTAGGCTCCTCAAAATCTATCGGCGTCGGATATCGTTCCGCAAAACTTTCTATCGCCCCGACCCCTGCCGACAGTGGTTTATCAAAACCCTTTCCAGCCATCATCGCTAGAATTTTTCGTTCATGCCTACTTTCGACCTCCCGGTCACTCAACCCATTCGACCCCTTCGTAGGATCATAAAAGCCTATCCTCTTGTTTACCTCTTCTGCTCCTTCTGTCTCTAACTCAGTTTTCGTCCTTAGAAGCAACCCCCTCTTGAAATCCAAAAGTGCATTTTTCTCTTCATTATCCTCAAACTCTCCAACCTCATCGGCCATCTCTTGCCATGCATTACCGATATTCTCCGCTGCTTCCGGCTCTTTTCGGAATTTCTCTAAAAAGCTCATGCTCTTATTTTATCACAAAAAACACAACGCAAACATGCTAAAAAACGATGTCGCCATCCTTTAACCCTCGAAGTTGGCAATACCCTCGGTAATCTTTTCTGGTGTCACGTGCAACACATCTGCAATCGCCGTCGCCGCTGCCATATACGAAACCACCGGCTCACCAGTTAAGAACGTCGCCACTGTAAATCGCGTCGTCCCAATTGCAAAATTCGCCTCTGCGCCCCTCTTATATAACTTCGAACTCAAAATCTGAACATTCGAGAATCTATCCTGTCCATAAGTCAAAGTCCCATCTTTGCCTGCAAACTTCTCAAACTCCGAATAGTGCATATCATCACGATTCAGTACTACAAAATCAGGTTCCATATTAAACAAAATCTTCTCCGAATCAGCATATTCCTCGGCCGAAAGATCACCCAATCCAGCTGGTACAAAATTCGTCAATGCCGCCACATGTACCGGAAGATCATAAAACACGTCTTTTTCTAGCGATTCCGCCGGTGCCGTCACCACTACATAATTCGCGCCAGACTTCCACGACTGCGACAAGAATTTATGCAAGGTAGTTACCTTAAAACCACTCTCAGCCGCCAACAGTTCCACTGGATGCCCAGCTGCCTTCAAAATCTCGTAAACATAGTGTGCCACCTCAACCTTTCCAGTCGTCCCGGTCACACAAATCAATTTCATATCTTTAAGCGGGTGCCCATAATAAGTATTTAAAAGCTTTGCCTTAATTTTCGCACCCTTGCCACCCTTAGACTTCTCAGTTTTTTTCGCTTTTTTTACGGTTTCAGTTTTATCTCTTAGGGGGGTATTACTCTTTTCCATAATTTAAGTATAGCATATTTTTAAAAAATATGATAAAATAAAGGTGTCACACATCGTGTGATGCTCATTTAATTTCTAGGTGGATGATCGCCACTCAAGTTTTCAAAGCGTAGCTGCGATGCTTGTGGCGATTTCCACACCACGAAGTTGAATGAAGCGTGTGGAGTTTTAGGTTATGTGCACCCGTAGCTCAGCTGGATAGAGCGTTTGCTTGCGGAGCAAAAGGTCGTAGGTTCGAATCCTGTCGGGTGTACCACAAAATAAAAGGTCTAGAGACCTTATTTTTATTTCCTAAATCTCACATTTTATGATATAATCAACCCATGGCAAAAAAGATTCGCATCGCGCTTCTAAATCGCAATAATAATCACAAACATAGCGAAAAGCGCAAACACCTAGACTAATAAATAACCCCCGCCCCAAGCTGGGGTTATTTTTTAGTATCCAGCTTCGAAATAGCTTCGCGCGTCACTTTTAGATCTTCAAACGGGTGCGCCCCATCCGCGCGCAAAATCGTCTTCTCATGCCCCTTACCTAAAATCAGCACCAAATCCCCAGGTTGCGCCAATGAAATCGCCTTAAAAATCGCCTTCCGTCGATTAAGATTCACAATAATCGCCGAATTATCAAGCCCCGCCTTCCGTGCCCCATCAACAAACTCATCCGCAATCGCAGCGGGATCTTCGTCTCGAGAATCATCTTCAGTTACAATCACAATATCACTATTCCGACCCGCAATTTCCCCCCTTAGAACTCGCGTCGACTCATCGCGTCGCCCCGCACCCCCAAACAGGGAAATAATCCGACCAGAATGCCCTTTCACCGAATCAAACACCTTAGAAAACGCATCTGGTGTATGCGCAAAATCCACAATCACCTCAAACCCTGGCGCCGCAATCCGGTTCATTCGCCCCTCGACCTCGGAAAGCGCAAAAATTCCTTTCTCGATTTGCCCCGGCGTCAGCCCCAAAATCTGTCCCACACACACCGCCGCCAGGGAATTATATACATTAAATTCCCCCGGAATCTGTGTCTGAATCGAAAGCTTTCCGTCTACTTTTTCAACTCGCCCATCCACCAAATTTATATCATCACATGAATATCTTACGCCACTAGCCGAAAGATCAACAGAGGTAGCCTTCTCATCGGCTGATTTTTTTATACCATATGTGATATATTTTCCCTTACCAACCGCTCGCATAAATTCGCTAGAAGACCTATCATCTGCATTAATCACCCCGAAACCAGCTCCCCGAAACAACTTCGTCTTCGCCGCCACATACCGCGAAAAAGTCTTGTGATAATCCAGGTGTTCGTGTGTCACATTCGTCATCACCGCAATCTCAATCGGCACATTAAGCGTCCGAAACTGCGCTAGCGCATGTGACGTCACTTCTAAAACTAGAAACTCCGCCCCCGCATCCGCAATCTCGCGCATTCGCCGATTCAAAGTCATCGCATCCACCGTTGTCATGTGCTCAATTTGTTTATGCAAACTATCTTCATCAAACAACCCCCAAGCCACCGTCGTCATTAACCCCGCCTTACAACCGCTCTCGTTCAGCATTTTCCAAATCATAAACGCCGTCGTCGTTTTTCCGTTCGTCCCCGTCACACCAATCACACGAAGTCGTCGCCCTGGAAATCCATACCGCACCCCCGCAACAAGCGACTGCAAAAAATGATAGGGTAACACCGCCGTATTATAACCTGGTAAATCCTTAAAACTCATACACTTATTATACCAAATTAGTAGTGCTTGTAAATTTTTCAAAATTTGCTATATAATCGCTCCGTGTTGGCGCACTTTAGCGTTCAACACCGATAAACAGAAAGGAGCAAACTATAGACATATTGAATATTTCAACCAACAACGTCGAGGTTCCAATTCACGAAATCCGCAGCCAACAAGTTATGCTAGACTTTGACTTAGCAAAGTTATACCAATGTAGCAATGGTACCAAGACCATAAACCTAGCGGTCAAACGTCATCCAAACAAATTTCCGGAGAGATTTATGTTTCAGCTAACTGAACTGGAATACAAAAACTTGAGGTTTCAATTTGAAACCTCAAGTTTCGAAAATTACGGCGGTCGCAGGTATTTGCCCTATGCCTTCACCGAACAAGGTGTCGCTATGCTTGCCACCGTTCTCAGAACAAAAGTAGCCGAGCAGGTAAGCGTTATGATTATGGATGCTTTCGTCGCCATGCGCCATTATCTAGCAAATGCGAACCCTAACGACAAAGCCCTCATCCATATCAACAACAAGCTGATAGAACACGACGAAAGACTAAACTACCTTTTCTCCAAATTTGACAAAAAAGAGCAGCTCTTCCTACCTGGCACAACATACGATGCTTACTCTAGTCTGACAGATATCATTACCGACGCCAAAAACGAGCTAATCATTATTGACACTTACGCCGATAAAAATTTACTAGACCTCATCAAAGAAACACCCTTCCATATCATCACTATCATCACCAGCAACAAATCAAAACTATCGCCCACAATCATTACCAAATTCAACTCGCAATACAACAATAAGCTAAAAGTCATCATCGACAACACTTTTCACGACCGATACATCATCTTGGATCAAAAAGAAGTCTACCATATCGGAACCTCTCTAAACCATATTGGCAAAAAAGTTTTCTCAATCAATAAACTTGAAGACAAAATTGTCAAAAACGAACTACTTAATTATATAGCAAGCAAATTAGCACTCTCGCCTTGACAGTGCTAATTCACCGTGCTACACTAGAGAAAAGGAGTAAAATCTATGTCACTAAAACCTCTCACAGATAGAATCGTTGCTTTAAAGGAGCAACCCCAAGAAAAAACCGCCTCTGGTATTCTCCTCGGCGCCGCCAAAGAAGCCCCGGCCTACGCCGTTGTGGAATCTGTTGGCCCAGATGTAAAATCCGTCAAAAAAGGCGACAAAATCATCTACAAAGAATATTCAACCACCAACGTCAAACTAGACGACAAAGATTACGTCATCGTCGAAGAAAAAGACGTCCTCGCAACTATCTAAGAAAAGGAGTATCGCTCATGGCAAAAAAGATTTTCTACGAAGCAGAAGCCCGCACAAAAGTTTTAAGCGGCGCTGAACAATTATATAATGCAGTTAAAGTCACCTACGGTCCAAAAGGCAAAAACGTCGTCATCGAAAAATCCTACGGCGCCCCAACCATCACCCATGATGGCGTCACCGTCGCCGAAGCCGTCGACTTAGGGTCCACCGACGAAAACCTCGGCGAACAGATCGGCGCCAAACTCATCAAAACCGCCGCCCAGAAACTCAACAAAGTCGCCGGCGACGGCACTACCACCGTCACAGTCTTGACCTACAATATCATGAACGAAGCCAACAAGCTCATCGCCGCTGGCATCAGTCCAATGGACCTCAGAAAAGGCATCGAAAAAGCCGGTGCCGAAATCGTTAAAGGCATCGACAAAATCGCCGAAAAAATCGAAGGCGACGACAAAAAAGTCGCCGAAGTTGCCACCATCTCCGCTGGCGATGAACAAATCGGCAAACTCATCGCCGACGTCATCAGCAAAATCGGCAAAGACGGCGTCGTCACCGTAGAAGCCGGCCAGGGCCTCGAAATGGAACAGGAAATCGTCGAAGGCTTCAGCTACGACAAAGGCTACAGCTCTCCGTTCTTCGTCACCGACGTCAACCGCCAAGAAGCGATTTTCGAAAAACCGCTCATCCTCCTGACCGACAAAAAAATCAGCAGCAGCTCCGAAATCTTACCAATCTTAGAGCAATGCGCAGGAACCGGCAAAAAAGACCTCGTCATCATCGCTGAAGAAGTCAGCGGCGAAGCCCTCTCCCTCCTCGTCTTGAACAAGCTCAAAGGCGCCTTCAACGCCCTGGTCTTGAAAGCTCCAGCTTTCGGCGAACGCCGCAAGGAAATCATGGAAGACATCGCAATCCTCACCGACGCTACCGTCGTCTCCGAAGATAAAGGTCTCAAACTCGAAGAAGTCGGCCTCGAAGTCCTCGGCTCCGCCGCCAAAGTTATCGCCACCAAAGACGAATCCACTATCATCAAAGGCGCTGGCGACAAAACTGCGATAAAAGACCGCATCGCCCTCATCCGCTCCCAAAAAGAACTCGCCACTTCCGACTACGAACGCGGCGAACTCGATAAGCGTGCCGCTGCCCTAGAGGGCAAAGTCGCGGTCATCAAAGTCGGCGGTGCCACCGAAACCGAAATCGATGAGAAAAAATTCCGCGTCGATGACGCAGTCGCTGCCACTAAGGCCGCCCTCTCCGAAGGTATCGTCACCGGCGGTGGCGTCACCCTCCTAAATCTCGCGACTAGCCTCAAAGCCGAAGACGACGGCGAAAAAATCGTCAAAAACGCCCTCAAAACTCCGTTTATCAGCATCATGGAAAACGCCGGCCTAAACGCCCAGGCCCTCCTTGCCGAAGTCGAAAACGCCAAACCAGGCCAGGGAATTAACGTCATGGAACCAGAAAAAGGCCTCCAAGACCTCAAAAAAGCCGGCGTCATCGACCCAGCCCGCGTAACTCGCGAAGCGGTCCAAAACGCAATCTCCATCGCCGCCACCGCCATCACTATGGGCGCTCTCATCGTCGATCTCCCCGAAAAAGAACCATCCCCAGCCAGCGGCGACATGGGCGGCATGTATTAATTTAAAGTTGTTTCCAAAAACTGCAGCTTTTTCCGACGACTTTTAGACTAAAACTGCAGCTTTTTCCGACGACTTTGCAGCCATGTGGTTTTAAAAAGCAGCAGTTTCCTGCTATAATATCTTTAGCGGGGCAGAATTCCGGCTCGGAGAAGGATGTAGTTCTCTTACAAGTTGGACCTCATGTATCCCCCACTCGGAAAACAACCTGCTGGAAGGCCGAAGCACTCTTGTCGACAAAAAATATCATTCTCGACGAGGCCTACTAGATCTTAAAAAGATTTAGCTTATTCTCGACCATCAGGAATACCGGATTGAGATGTAAGAATAGTTGCTTCTCGTGTCGTAACTTTATCTAAAGATAAGATTACAGTTTGCTGTACCTTGCAAGATGAAATTCAACGATTACATATTCAGCGCAAAAAAGAGGTTGTGTTGCGAAGCACTCATGTTTATTATTACGACACGCCAGTTCGATGTTTTCACTATACTTATAATATCGCTCAGTGGCAACGTCAACACTGGCGGTCGCAACAACGCGGGTAGCAACGGCAACTTCTGGTCTAGTACGGTAAACAATTACAGAAACGCGTACAACCTGAACCTGAATACGTCGAACGTCAACTCGCAGAACAACAACAACAAGTACAACGGAAATTCAGTCCGCTGCTTGGCTCGGTAGAGCCCCCGCGCTTCGCAGCCGGAGCTACTGCCTTCCACACAACCTCTGCCCCGCCAAAAAATCAAAAACAATAGTCCCAACCATATTTTTTGAATACTTTTGCCGCTAGCCTTTGCCCATTCAAATGTTTCGAATGACCAAGGTAAGATACGACCGATTCTAAATCTTTCCGCCCACAAGATACAAGATATGCTGCCTCAAAAAAATGCGCAACGAATCGTTTAGACGGCACTTTATGATTTGGATAAATTACAGCTCCAAGAAATTCTACCCCCTTGGACACTTCTTGTATATACCGTTTACGCGGATGCAAAGTTAGCCCAAGCGTTTTTAAAAACTGTTCAATCTTAAAAATGTCACGTTTTGCTTTCTTGTATTTATCAGCCGTCACCACGATATAAAAATCATCTACATATCTTCCATAATGTTTGTATCCAAGTTCCGCTACTACGAATTTATCCAACTGATTTAGATAAATATTAGAGAGCAACTGAGACGACAAATTCCCAATCACAATACCTTGTCCTGGTGGCTGATGAAACAAACTTTTATTTTTTGGCAATATTTCCCAGTCAGACCTTTTACCACGTCTCCTCGCACCACTCGTCGGGTCATCAAAAATAATCTCCCTCCAAAGATAGGCAAGTAAATTCTGCATCGCTAAATTATCTTTATATTGCACTAAAAGCCCTCGATATACGATCTCGTATAGTCTACTTCTTTTTAAACTCATAAAATAGCTTTGAATATCAAGCTTAATTACGTACGCTTTCTTAGTATAATTGCAAGAAACTGACCGAATATGATGCTCGAGCCGCTTAATCCCGTCGAGCGTACCTTTGCCTTTTCTGCAAGAATACGAATCGCGAATAAATTTTTTATCCCACCAATTAGCACAATAATTAAATAAAAAGTGGTGCACTATCCTGTCTCTAAACGGTGCCGCAAAAATCTCACGAACTACCGGCCTCTTTGTAACAAACGCAATCCCTCGACTAGGTTTATAGACGCCATTCAGGATATCGTCACGCAGCTGAATCAAATTTTTCTCCCAATTTATCTCAAATCGAAATGCATCAACTGTAAATCTTTTACCTTTTCTTGCCTCAAAAAAAGCTACCGTGAGCTCATGTAGCAACCATTCGTCGAAAGGCAAAGCCGCTGAATTACGCATTGGCATTCGCCCTGGCCTCTTTCTTTATAGCATCTCCAATTCTTTTTTCGAGTTCCTGAATTTGATAAGCTATCTTTATAGCTCTAGACGCGTGAATCAACTTCTCGTCGCAAATAATTTTTAACTGCGATTCTAATCGATACGATTTATCCATTAGGAATTCTAAACAATCCTTCAATTTCATTTCTCCTCGCCCCTTCATCGTCATCATGAACTCTTCTTCCATTTCTCCAATCGTTCTAATCATCCTATCTCCGACAAGACTAAAAGCTGAAGAATCAAATTTTCGCACAATCTCCGCAATCATTTTTGCGGTCATATACAAAGCTTTACTTAGCATTGGATACATTGACGATTCGACTTCCACGAGTTTATTTGCTTCGTCCCAACTTTCAACAAACTCACTTCTTGCTTCATTCAAATCAGATTTTGTGAATTCCTTTTTCAAATCAAAAATCGCCAATCCATCTCTGTTGTATTCTGGTTCAATCCCGAGCACGGTTTTAAGTTCCATCGCAAGAGTTTCAAGCGACTTAATCATTACTGACTCGACCTTCTTCCTGCTAACAAAGTCATCATCTTCTTTCATCTTTACTTGTCTTTCGAGTCGTGGTGCTACATACCAAGCATAGATCAAGGCTGAGTGCGAGAACATTTTCCATCCATATTTGTCGTGCGTTCGCACGAGATATAATTTTTGAAAATTTTCTCGCTCTTTTTCGATCACCGCATCTTTGCGACGATTGTAGAGAGCTTTAGCTCTTCTTCCCTCCAGAGCTTTAATTCTTCTTTCTTCAGCTTTAGCTACCCTTTTCTGAGCTGGTGTCTTAGTCTTATTGTTTCCCGATGACATATTGGTTTATTGTATCCTTTTCTTTAGTGTTAGCTGCGTTGTGCTCCGCTCGCTGTCGCGAGCGGGGAAGGCAGTAGCTCCGGCTGCGAAGCGCGGGGGCACTACCGAGCCAAGCAGCGGACTGAATATCCGAAGTACTCGTTGTTGCTGAGCTGCGAGTTGACGCTCGACGTATTCAGGTACAGGAAGTACGCGTTTCTGTAATTGTCTACCGTACTAGACCAGAAGTAGCCGCGGCTACCCGCGCTGCCGCGACCGCCAGTGTAGACGTGGCCACTGAGCGATAAATTAGGACCATACGAGGTACCGGTCAGTTGGGTATACGCAGTACCATCCGCATATCCGTCACTACCACCGTAAGCATTAATAAGGGCGGTAAAATCTCCGTTTACGAGATTAGTAGCAGAGCCTGGAGTAGTTATGCCGGTAGTACCACCATCCGGATTGCCATCAGTTGGAAGACGCCAGCCTTTAGGGCAGATGGAGACAAGGGTGTTGTTGTTTTGTACTGTCATGTCTGTACCGAAAACATCAGTTAGTACTCCGGTTCCCGGGTTTGATCCTGCGCCTCTACCAGTACCAGCAGTAGCGGTACGCCAGGAGTAAAAGTTACCGGCTTTATAACCTCTTGGTTCGCTTGTAGTGTCAGTAGTATAGTCGCTGTTCATAGCCTCGATATCTTGGGCTGGGTCGTTTACGAATGGGTTGCTACTAGATGGTAATGTATAACTAGTTACTTCTACGCCATCAAGATCTGAATCTGAAGCACTAAGGACTGCTCCAGCAGGAAGGGCTAGGTTCTCCGTCATCCAGCATTTGCCGTCTGCGAGTTTCTTCACGGTGTAGCTTACTTGTCCGGCACGATCGTCGAGGAGGGTGGTGGTTGGGATACCGGTACGAGAACCAGAGTTCCAGTCGGCAGCGGTCAGCGTAGTCGTCTCACTTGCGGACGGGGTAGGAATCTCTGTATCAGCACAAATTTCATGGGTCATCTCCTGCATCTTCGTAATGTTGAAGAAGTTTGCCGGCACTTCCGCATCTTGCGGAATCGCAGTAATCACCACCGTGTTCGAATAAGCACCAGACTGGATAGCTCCATCAACCTTAACGCCAAAGGTAACGGTCGTATCTTCATAAGCACTGGTATTAGACGTAGATGTAGTCTTCTCACCGTTTTTAATCGTTACCGGACTATCACTCGCCGGAACTTTAGAAAAGTTGGTCGCGTCCAGCGAGTATCCCCAAGAGTTCACCCTCATCGTAGACGCGGTTACGTCGTCCGTCACCGTGCCAACGATTTGCTTAGTCGCACCAGACTGGACTAGGTCGGTAGTAGCACCAGACATCTGCAGGGTCAACTGATATCGCGGAGCGTTTGTACTTACGCGCGCAACCATACCTTTCGATACCATCTCCCCAGTAGGATCGAGATCAAACTGGAGGTTAGTTATTTCACTAGAAGTGTTACCAGAAGCGTAGAGCGCTAGAGACATAGAAGTAGAGAGGTTCACGGTCATCGTCGAAGAAGCAGGGGTAGAGGCAGCAAAAGCTGGAACGGCAGCCATCACCGAACCAAAAAGCGTCGCAAACCCAAGCAGCGTACCCGCAAAGATTCCTGCAGATTGCATCTTACTAGACTTTAACACGTTGACCTCCAAGTTACTTATGTATATTATACCAAGTCTTTTTATAATATCAAGTACTTTTTATGCTTATGATATTTATAACGTGTCGATCATCTGCACGAGCTTCAGTAGACTCTCGGCTTTGACTTTTTCATCCGCAATATTGCGAGCCGCCTCAAACGCTTTTTCGATGATAGATTTATTGTGAGTGCTTTCAATCACTTCGCTATAGATGTCAAACTTCTCAGCGGCAGTAATATCAACTTTGTCCATTAGTGGTATTAACTCCTGGAGCGCAGACTCCCTTACTTTTGCTAAATCTCCGTTATCTGAAGTAACCGGTGCAGTTTCAGCCGGAGCAGCCGAAGCAGCCGACGTAACTGGGACAGATTCAGGAGCAGCCGGCGCGCTGCCAGGAATCGTCATAGGAGGTACATCCGCACCACTCATCGGAGGAACCGGAGGAACACCCATCTGACCCTTAATCTGCGCCTCTAAATCTGCCGCAACATCACCGCCGGCGTTACCGCCACCAGAATTATTAGTAATTTCGTCTATGGCTTTCTGCAAATCATCATTTTTGCTTTGTCCAAATCGATTCATAATATATGACCACCCTTTTATTTATTTATTTTCACCCCATTATAGCACAAGCATTTTAAATGCGCAAGAATTTTACCGCTTTGTCTATAAAATCAAGTTTCACTTGTTCCATCGGCAATCTCGCCCCAAACGCATCAACGATCACTTCACCCTGTTTTTCAGGGAAGAACACTGTCACCCGACCCGAAAATCGCTTGCGCGGCGTTAGTACGATTGCAAAATGCGCTCCGTCCTGCAAGATTCCAAACGACTTGTAGTCTGCATAATTATAGAAGCGCCCACCTTCGGTCAAACCTTTGTCGTCTAGTTTATATTTTAGGATTCGCGGCGGCCTCGTCGTATAGACGACTAGAGCGATTGCACTAACTACTACCAAAGCAGCAAAGCTCCACCACTTTAGCAGTACAGAGACTGCTATCAGAACCAAACTGACTATTACTAACCCAAAATACCATCCCCGATTTCTGTCGTGTTGAACATATTCTTCAGCTTCCCAAGTAATTGTTTTGCTCATCTGTTATTATCCTATCCGCATCTTGCGAAATTAGTTATGTATATTATAATTAACTTTTTTCGCAAAATCAAGCAAATCTATGGTAAAATAAGATTACTGGAGGGATACCCAAGTGGCTGAAGGGGACGGTTTGCTAAATCGTTAGTCTGGGGCAACCTGGAGCGGGAGTTCGAATCTCCCTCCCTCCGCCAGCAAAATTGAAGTCAAACGGCTTCTTTTTTTATCGTAATGTGCTATAATTGATGATATGAATAGAGTTTTTACAGGCTTAAAACAAATATCAACAGGTGTTGCTACTATGATTACGCTCTCCGCCGGTCGTGTTATGGCGCTTAGTGTTCAGGAAGGTGCTGAGGCCGCTCGCGGTGACGGTATGCCGACCGAACTTCTTGGCGACTCCGGGGTTTTCACTCGTCTTACTAATACTGTTCTTTATGCCGTCGGCATCGTTTCTGTGGTTATGTTGATTTATGGTGGTCTTCGCTACGTCCTTAGTGGCGGCGATAATAAGAAGGTTACCGATGCAAAAAACACTATTCTGTATGCGATTATTGGTCTTATTATTGCTATCCTCGCCTACGCGATTGTCAACTTTGTGATTAATGCGATTGCCGGTACTAATCTTACCGAGATGTCTAATAATTAATTATTTAGAAGACCTACGCATATCACGGCGCCAACAACTTGACTGGCGCCGTTTTTCTCGAGCAATTTTTTCGCCACCCGCATCGTCGAGCCTGTCGTCCAAACGTCATCTAGTAGTAAGTATGTCTTCCCAGCTTCAATTTCACCCACAAACTCATAAGCCCGCTCCGCCTGGGCTGCTCGCGTTTTTGCATCTTGCCCGACCTGTACAGTTTTATTAATTCGCCGCAAGTTCCCGGATACCTTCCATCCTCGCCGCTTTGCTAACTTTTTTGCTAGGTATAAAGTATGATCGAATCCTCGTTCTCGTATATGTCGCCCAATCGTCGGCAAGGGAACTATTATCACTTCGGACCCTAGATTATCTGGCAAGACTTCATCGATCAGTTCGGCCAAAACCTCTGCCGTCCTTCGAATTGATTTGTATTTGTAGTCTTCGGTTAACTGCATTAAAACCCCTTCACGCCGCCCTACTGCATATACAAATTCACGTTTCTCCGGAGAAATGATGTATTTTTTACAACGCTCACACAGCAGCTCTCCCAGGCAACCACACCCCCTACAGGTGTACGGCGCAAATAGGTCTAAAATGCTTATTCTTGTTGTAATTTTTACATCAAAACCCATAATATTGTTGATTTTAACACGAAACCAAGTTATAATAAAGCTTAATAAGAATAATTTAGTGGAGGTATTTCAAGCCATGGCTCGTACGAACAACGAAGACATGCTGATGGAAGACGAATTAGCCGCCGCTTTCTTAAATGAAAGTGCTGCTACAACTCCTGTCGCGGAGCCAGAACCGGTTCCCGTCGCAGATTTACCATCAGAAGATGATGGGTGGGTAGACACAGACGAATTTCCTGGACAGCTCGCAGTAGACGTCTATGAAACCGCTGACAAATTAGTAGTTAAAGCCCGCACCGCTGGTATCAGCAAATCGGACCTTGATGTCAGTATTAGTGATAGCATCTTAACTATCTCCGGAGTCCTCTCCGGCGGGGAAGATGAACATACTACTCGCTGGCATATTCAGGAATGCTACTGGGGCGAATTCTCCCGTGCCATTGCTCTTCCTGTCGCTGTCAAAGAAGATGAAAACAGCGTTAAGGCCGAATTAAAGGACGGTGTCCTCACTATCACCTTCGAGAAGGAAAAAGTTGAAGCCCCGACCCGTATTCAGGTCCAATAAAAATCATACACCTAGAAATCAAAATCGCCCCGACCGGGGCGATTTTTTGTCAAACTCTACAGTAACTAATCTTCACTACTGGAAGAACCATTGGAGGAACTACTAGAGCTACGGTTCTGCCTACTAGACCCACTACTGGCGTTAGAATTCTGACTACTGCTAGAGTTAGAGTCCTGACTACTGCTAGAGCTGCTAGTTCCATTCCCAAATGCACTAGTAAGCACGAAGTTCACAATTGCAAACGCTAGGAGCGCTACAACAAGACCAATCACGCCATACGTAATTGTATCTTTTGCTTTTTTCACCTTCGCAGCATCACCAGCAGAGGTTGTATAGTTCAAACCACCCATAATAATCATCACTACTGCTACAAGACCAAGTACCCCAAGCGCCACATTGATAATGATATTCACTCTATTCATCAATTTGTTATCTCCAGTAACCTCGTTCATATTACACTCAGCCAAACTATTTACTGTTTCGCCCTCCCTCAAAGAGCCAACCGGACAAGTGTCTGCCATTACCGCCGGTGCTGCAAATAAACCAGCTGCCATCACTGCCAACCCTGCCACCAGAATTCTCAACTTTTTCACTTTTATTCCTTTCTATGATTATCTTTTATTTATTATACCATAACCCTTATATTCCCAATAAAAAACCGCCCCGAAGGGCGGCATTTTTCTCATCTTAATTAAAGACGTTCGTCAGTACGAAGTTTACAATTGCAAACGCTAGGAGCGCTACAACAAGACCGATTACACCGTACATAATTGTATCTTTTGCTTTCTTCACTTTTGCTGCATCACCGGCCGAAGTTGTATAGTTCAAACCACCCATAATAATCATCACTACTGCTACGAGACCAATCACACCAAGTGCTACATTAATAATCGTATTGACCGTCGTCATTAAATCACCGGTATCATTTCCATTAGCCCCAGCTGACTCAATGTATTGCGTGTCAATGGCCACCGATTTTAAAATATCTAACATTTTATTTCCTTTTATTACCTTTACCTAAATTATACCACAACACTTAAACTCCGCAATAGGGAATTACGCCAAAATTAATCTATCGACGTCAGTACAAAATTCACAATCGCAAACGCAAGAAGCGCAATCGCTAACCCCATAATTGCATACATGATAGTATTCTTCGCTGTCTTCACCTTCGCCGGATCACCAGCCGAAGTTGTATACTGTACCCCGCCCAGGATAATTGCGCCAACTGCCACTACGCCCAGCACCGCCAAAACTGTATTTATGATTCCATTCGCCGCCCCCCCAAACGTTCTATCCTCGGCACATCCAGCCGCCGCCTTCTGCTCATCATCATACTCATCACTTTCACAAATCTCCTCCGTCCAAGAGTTCGCCGCCTGCACATCAGTCGCTACCACTGCCGTCACTCCCACGGTTATTACCGAAGCTATCGCACATAAAACTAATTTCCATTTTTTCATTACGCATCCGCTCCCGCTATTGCATTAATTACAAACGTCGTCACTGCCGCCGCCAAAATCACAATCACTAGCCCAATCACTGCTGTCAAAATCGTACCTCTTGCTTTCGCCGCTTTATTTGCATCTCCCTGAGAAAGTACGTACTGTACCCCGCCATAAATAATAAACGCTACCGCAACTAGACCCGCTAGTGCATAAGCTGTATTGAAAATATTCTGCACATTCCCAGCCCCAAAATCAGAATTCGGCAAATTCTCAATCTTCTCTTCGAGCTCAGCCTGCCCCTCAGCCGCCAGATATCTCAAAACTTCTTTCATTCTCCTCCTTATGCCGACGTCGTTAATACACTTACGATTAGATTAATGATCACATTCCCAAGTATCGCTATCGCCGCCCCAATTATTGCCGAGGTTATCGTCTTTTTGCCTTTGGCTACTTTCCCTGGGTCTCCGCTCGCTGTAATGTATAGATACCCACCATAGATAATAAATCCGAGCGTCAAATATCCAACCGCTACCAGCAGATCTGCAAGTACATTCAAAATCACCGCTACTACAAAAGTTGTTATCTCTGATTCATCACTAGGTGTCCGTACCTCACACTTCCCATTAATAGTATCTGTTAAGCCTTTATACCACGGTCGAAAACCCAGAAAATTCTTTGCACAATCATCATAGCTACTAGAAGTAGAAGTAGAAGTAGAAGTACCAGAATCAGTACCAGACACATTTGCCGCCTGTACATTAATTGGCGTTATTGCACTCGCAAGTACTACCGCTAAACATACCAAAAACTTTCTCATATACCCCCATTTTACCACATTTCTATGCCTTTTGTACGAAAAAGCGAAAGGCTATTGACTTTTAAGCTTAAGTGTGATATAATAGAACAGATATAGAGTGTTTACTATGAAACTGAAATCTACCCTAAAAAGACGGCTAGTTTTACCCTTTATCGGGCTGTTTTTAGCACTCTCAAGCATCTTCACCCCTGTTAATTCCGCCTATGCTGAGCCAGAAACCACCCCTGTAGTAGAAGAGATCAGTCCAGAAACCACTGAAATTACAACAGAAAACGAAGAAAACACAAGCGAAACAAGCTCCGAACAAACTACCGCCGAAGCCGCCGACCAAACCTGTTATGACCAAGTTTCTGGTATCGGCTGGCTCATCTGTCCTTCGACCGGGGTTTTTGCTCAAGCCATCGACGCCATCTACGACATCATCAAGGATCTTCTCACTATTGATCCTATCACTAGTGATAGTGGCTCTCCAATTTACATCGTTTGGCAATACGCTCGTGATATTACAAACATTGTCTTCGTTATCATGATCCTCGTCATTATTTGGTCCCAACTCACCGGTATCGGCATCAACAACTACGGCATTAAAAAGACCCTTCCTCGCCTCATTATCGCCGCTATCCTCGTCAACCTTTCTTTCATCATCTGTTCTCTCGCAGTAGATGTTTCCAACATCCTCGGTGTCACCCTGCGCGGGTTCTTTGAAAACGTTGAAAATACTGCCATCTTAAACGGTAACTTATCCTCGGCCAGTGTCTCCTGGACTAACATGGTTGCCGCTCTCACCGGCGGCACCGGTCTCGCCGCTCTCGGCATCGGCCTCACCGGTGGTATCGGCCACTTCCTCTGGGTCCTCATCGGTGCAGTTATTGGCGCCCTCCTCTCTGTCTTTGTCGGCCTCGTTACTATCGCTCTCCGTCAAGCTCTCGTCGCTATGCTCATCATGATAAGCCCACTAGCTTTTGTCGCCTATCTTCTACCAAACACCGAAAAGTACTTCGAAAAATGGAAAGACACTCTCTTCTCCATGCTTATCTTCTTCCCAATGTTCAGCGTCCTCTTCGGTGCCGCCGGTCTAGCCGGCTGGGCAATCATTGCTTCCTCAAAGGGCGCCTTCGGCATCATCATCGGTATGGCCGTTCAGGTTGTGCCACTCCTACTTTCTATCTCTCTGCTCAAGATGAGCAACACCGCACTTGGTACTATCTCTAGTAAACTCAGCGATCTTACCAATCGCGGCGCTTCCACTGCGAAAACTTGGGCTGGCAGTCATGCCGAACAACATAGGCAAAATTACTTTGCTAACGCAACCACTCCGTCCGCCAGCCTTCGCCGGTACCTAGATAAACGTCAGCGCCTTCGCGAACTCGATATTGAACACACTACTAAAATCCGTGCCAATAATGCTGAGAGGTATGCTCAAGGTGTTATCCGTGGTAATCTCAACTATCACGCCACTGGTGGTGCCAAAACTGATGAACAGGGCAACATTATCCGCGATAAAAACGGTCGCCCAATTTTTGCCGATGCCGAAGGTTTTCGCACAAACCGCTACACTAGAAACGCCGCCAGAGCTGGCGCTTCCTCCATGGAAACTGATAACGCTACCAAAGATACCGCCCACGTTCTCGACAACTACGGCTCCTACCACAATAAATCTCCGCTTGACCATCAAATCGCTTCCCGCACCATGCAAGCTTACATGAATACCGCTCGCACCGAAATCACAGCAGTTAATGATAATGAATCCGATGTCGACTGGCTCGTCAATCAATATCTTGAAGTCGCCACCGGTAAGAAATACCGTGATAAGAATGGCAACCTCACTGTCAACCCTCACGATACTCCAGAATATCGCCACTTCATCACTGCTGCTGGTGGCGGCTTGGGCGAAGCTGGTTCCGAATCTGTCATGGCCCAGATTATTGAGAAAGCCGCCAGAAACGAAGCTCGTCACCGCAAAGAAACTGCTATTTTGCAAAGTAAGTTCAAGTATACTAAGGGTGACGCCCGTTCTATGCTGGTCGGCTACTATGTCAACGACGACGGCCTCGCTATCGACAAAACCGGCAAGACCCTGGAATCCACCCCTGGCTATCTCCTCAAAAACGATCCTGAAAAACTCGTTCCATACGATCTTCACGACGAAAATGGCGATGCTTACTACAACATGACCGATCAGCGCGGCAACTTCATCACTCGTGTCTACAAGAAAAATAGTGCTGCCATGAAAGAAATCCTCACTAACTTTGATATGCCAATCAACGACCCAATCAACGGCCTCTACGGTATCCTTGCTGGCCACCAAGAAGGCGAATTTGCCAACGTTGGTCTCCCTGATGTCGGTCTCGCTAGACTCAGTACTACCATCGGTCGCGGTATCCTCTCTTCCCACTTCAAAGAAAAAGCCGCCTTCGCTGGCCCAATGTATGCTACTGCCGTCATGAACCAATATATCAAAGATTACGTCCACCAAAACATTGCCCGTCTCGACAACCTCATCAAGACCGGTAAAGCTGGTAGCTTTAACATTCAGGATCGCTCCGAACTCGTTCAGCTCTCCCTTCTCATGGATCCAAAAAACTGGGAAAAACTCTTCCCAGAAGATTCGCTTAGAAGTTATGTTAACGTTAACGGGGAACCACTCAAAGGTACCAAGATTAACGAAGATGGTAGCTTTGCCAAAGATGAAAATGGTAATTACATCGATGTGCCACATGATCAAGCTACCCGCGAAGAGCTCTTTGCCACCGTTCGCAAGAAGTGGCTCATTCCTCTAGCCCCAAGACTAGCTTCCATGATGAGCCGCTACACCCAGGGCACTGCCGACAACCAGAAACCTGGCACCGACGACCAGTGGGAAAAATTCTATGCTTCTCTCCAAAATTACAACGATCCAGTCCTCAAGAAGAAATACGGCCTCGAAGATCCATTTGCCGAACAGCAAGGCTTCTACAATATCTCCCGCGACCTCAAAGAACGTCTCCATCCTCGACGCCAGCGTTTCAATCAGCCTCGCAGTGCCTATTCCACTAATAACCCAGCTTCTAGCAGCACCATCTTAAGAGATAACTCTTACGAAGTCGAGACTTATATCGAACAGCTAAAAGATGAGTATCGCAACGATCCAGAAGAATATGCAAACGCAATCCTAGATTATTTCGATCAGCAAAGCCAATTCGACCCAACCTTCAGCCGCGCTTTTGAAACATTCTCTGCTTATACCGACGACCCAACCTTAACTGTCGATGAGCTCGAAGAATACGCTATCGAATCTTTCCGTAGTCACTCTTCTGCCGACTAAAAATCTCTTTCACCCTTGACTTATTTATGTTAAAATAATAGCAGAATGGCACAGTACAAAGTCCCTCAGGATGTAGAAGCGGATGATAAATTACTAGGCCCATTTACCTTTCGACAGTTCATTTACCTCATGGTAACGGGTGGGTGCATCGCTTTAGCTTTTGCTCTCTTCCGAATTTTCCCGCTTCTTGCTATTATCCCCGCTCCAGTAGCCATCTTTTTTGCTATCCTTGCTCTGCCTCTTAAAAAAGATCAGCCTATGGAAACTTACCTTGCCGCAATCGTTTCTTTCCACTTGAAACCAAAAGAACGCGTCTGGACTCCAGGACAACGCGAAAGCACCATTACTATCACCGCACCAAAAAAGGTCGAGCAGCCTCGTTCACGTGATATCACCGGCGAAGAGGCCAGTCACCGCCTTTCTTTCCTTGCTAATGTAGTTGATTCCGAAGGCCGCTCTATCTACGACAACACTCCTATGCGAGATGATTTTCTCGCTGACAGCACAAATGTCACCGATATCTTTGATTCCAATTCTTCCGCTAATATCAACACTATGATTAACCGTGAACAGGATGCCCGCCGTGCCGAGCTCGTAAACCAAATGCGCGCCGCCATTAATCACACCGAAGAGCTCGCCAAGTCTCAACCAGTACCTCAACCAGCGATTCAACCTCAACCAGCAATTCAGCCCCAACCAGCACCAACTCCAAAACCTCAACCTACCCCAGAGCCGAAGACTCAACCAATCCGCAATAAAAAGCCAAAACCTACAAAACAAGAAGTTTATATTTCATTACATTAAGGAGCTATCATGAACCCACAATTACAACCACAACAACCTCAACCAGCACCACAACCGGCACCTCAGCCTCAACCGGTACCTCAACCTGTGCCACAGCAACCGCAGCCACAACAACCTCAACCAGCACCACAACTAGCACCCCAACCAACAACTCAACTTCAACCCCAGCCAGCACCCGGGACAACAGTTACTCCTGACATCCCAACCTCGACTCAGTCCACACTTCTCATCTCCGAGCTTCGTGACGGCCTCGTCATCATGAAAGACGGCTCTTTCCGTGCCGTCATCGCTTGCCAATCTATTAACTTCGACCTCATGTCTGAAACTGAGCGCGAAGGTATTGAATATTCCTATCAAAATTTCCTCAACTCTCTCAACTTCACAACCCAAATTCTCATTCGCTCCCAACGTGTTGATATTGGTCCTTATATCGAACGTCTCAGCACTATTCGCCGCAATAATGAAAACATGCTCCTCGGCGTCCTTATGGATGATTATATTAACTTCATAGACGTTCTTTCCCAAGAAGCCAACATCATGGATAAATCTTTCTTCATCGTGATTCCATACTATCCAGATTCCAACGCTGAAAAAGCCCTTCAACAAGTCAAAGGTATTTTTGGCAAGAAGGATAAAACTCCTGAAGTCACCAAAATCGATCGCGCCACCTACGACAAGGCTATTACCGAAATTAATAACCGTGTCGAAACTGTGGTTTCCGGCCTCTTCCAAATCGGCATTCATTCCGTCCGCCTTAATACTCGCGAACTTGCCGCCCTCTATTACAACTTCAACAACCCAGACACCGCAGTCCGCGAACCACTCGTCGATTTTAATAAGTTAGCTACTACCTACGTAAAGAAAGGGGAAGGAGATCAACAAAATGGCTAAAAAACAAGAACCCGTACTTACTCAACAACAACTCGAAGAGCAAGAAATTCAGCGTGCCTTCGAGCAGGGAATCACCACTCTTCGCGATCTTATCAGCCCAAGCTCCATCGAAATTTATGCCGATCATTTCCGTCTTGGCACCAAATATGGTCGCACGCTCTATGTTTACGGCTATCCTCGTTCTCTCTATACTGGCTGGCTTTCGCCATTAATCAACATCGACGAAGTCCTTGATATCTCAATGTATATTTACCCTGTCGATACTACCGTCGTTATGAAAAACCTCCAAAAGAAAGTGACCCAGCTCGAAGCATCCATCGCCGTCAACTCCGAAAAAGGTCGTATCCGCGATCCAGAACTCGAAGCCGCTATCGGCGACGCCGAAGAGCTCCGTGACCAACTCCAGCTCGGTGCCGAGAAGTTCTTCCGCTTTGGACTTTACGTCACTCTCTGGGCCGACAGTATGGACGAACTTAACTTTGTCCAGCGCAAGATAGAGACTCTCTTCGGTCAACAAATGGTCTTCAGTAAAGTTGCAAGCAGTCAGCAGGAACAGGGAATGAACTCTGTTATGCCAATGTGTACCGACCAGCTTCAAATTCGCCGCAACATGAACACCGGCGCAATCTCGACTTCCTTCCCATTCACTTCCGCCGACCTTACCCAAGAAAAAGGTATTCTTTATGGTGTCAATATGCACAATAACGGTCTTGTGATTTTTGACCGCTTCTCTCTAGAAAACGCCAATATGGTTGTCTTCGCAAAATCTGGTGCTGGTAAATCTTTCACTGTTAAGCTCGAAGCGCTTCGCTCCATGATGGTCGGTTCCGAAATCATCATTATCGACCCAGAAAATGAGTACCAAAAACTCTCTGATGCCGTCGGTGGTAGCTACATTCGTCTCAGCCTAAACTCCGATGTCCGTATCAACCCATTCGATCTACCAAAAGTCGTTGACAGCGAGGATGCCAATGACTCCCTTCGTGCCAATCTCGTTACTCTGCACGGTCTTTTCCGTCTTATGTTAGGAAGCAACTCTGACGGTACTGCCAACCTTACTCCGAACGAAGAGGCCGATCTCGACCAGGCCCTTATTGACACTTATGCCCGCGCCGGTATCACTTCTGATCCACTTACCCATCAGTCCACTCCACCTACCATCATGAATCTCTATGATACGCTCGCTCACATGGGCGGCTCTGGTCCTACTCTCGCTCAACGCCTTCGTAAATACACTACTGGTACTTTTGCCGGCATCTTCTCCCAACAATCTAATGTGGACATCAATAACCAGATGGTTGTATTCAATATTCGCGACCTTGAAGATGAGCTCCGTCCAGTTGCTATGTATATCGTACTTAGTCACATCTGGAACGTTGTTCGCGCCGACCAACGCCAACGCCTTCTTATTGTTGATGAAGCCTGGCAACTCATGCAATTCGAAGATTCCGCAAACTTCCTCTTCTCCCTCGCCAAACGCGCCCGTAAATATTATCTTGGTCTTACTACGATTACCCAAGACGTCGAAGACTTCATGAGCACTAAAATGGGTCGCGCCATCGTTGCCAACTCCTCTATGCAGCTCCTCCTTAAGCAATCCTCTGCCGCCGTCGACGTCCTCTCCGACGTCTTCAAGCTTACCGAAGAAGAAAAGAAGCGTTTATCCAACTTCCCAGTCGGACAAGGACTCTTCTTCGCCGGCCAAAATCATGTTCATATTCAAATCATCGCCAGCGAAACCGAAGAGTCTCTTATTACTACGAACCCTACCGCAAAACGCTAAAAAGTGTTATAATATATAATATATGATTAACAGGGAAGACTTCACCGGTCAGAGTAATATTAAGCCCGATTTTTTGAAGCGCAACAATGCTAAAAAATCCCTAAAATCTGCCGAATCTGCCTTCGTCTCCACCTTGAAGAAAGAACCGAAAAAAATCAAATACACCGGCACTGGCCACCAAAAAACTTCCGACAAAAATCATCGCTTTTCGTTTAAACGCACTGTCCCGGGATTGCTCATTATTGCGCTCCTTGGACTTGGTGGCTTCACCATCTTTAACACCAACTCTTTGCTCGGACCGCACATCGAAGCTCTTTACACGGCCGCCACCGATACTCAAAACGCCGCGAATGTTCTCCGCGCAGAAAAACTCGGGTTCAGGCTTCGTTATGGTCGTGCTGGAGGTTTTTTTGATAATGCTGCCGAAAAAACCTATAAGAAGCTCGGTCTCTCTCGCGATATTTTTCACAATTTCAAGCAAACTAGTGACGACAGTGCCGACGATACTGCCTACAAAAAAACCATGTCTGACATCTATGCGACCGACTCAGACACAAAGATCAATACTGCTGAAGATCGCACCGTAAAAGAAGAAGATGGTTCCGAAAGAACCGTTCGTCAAGCCACTGGCGAAGACGTAAACTCTCGTACAACACAAGGCGTAGACGCCAACACTAAAGCTCGGAGCTTTATCGCTGACACTTCCCGCAAAGTTTCTTCCGGAGTCAATGTCGGCTGTTCACTTCTCCGTGTTGGTAGTATGATCTCTGTTGCCGTTGCCGCCAACGAGACTTACCAATCCATAAATTACTTTATGAACCGCATGGAGCCAATCAGTAAAATGAAGGCTGGACTAGGGAATGAAAGTGGTATTAATCAGGATCTTGAATGGTTTACAAAGGCCGAAACTTCTACTGTTGTCGACGCCAGCACCGGTAAAGAGATTACCACTTATGGTTCTCCACTACAATCTGAAGGCGCCCGACTTATCTTGGGCGGAGTACAACCAGACAAATCCCAAGCCAACCACTTTTCGCTGGAACGTCTCATTCAAGCCACTATTCTCTCTGCCGCTACTACCGGCGCTACTTATAAAACTTGTAATATGGCTCGTGGCACTGCCGCTGCCATTTCTCTCGCTACGCTCGCCATACCGGGAGGAGGCTTTGTCAAAGCTCTCGTCGGGCTACTTCTTGACACTACTATCGGTATCGGTGTTCAGGTTGCTATTAGTGGAGTACTTGCCTTCTTTATTCCTCACGTAGCTACCGCACTTTTCTCTAATGTTTTTGAAACTTACGTCGGAAAAGCATCTGGAGAACTTTTTGATCGAGGAGCTTCCGCCGCCAACACTCGCATCGCCCGTTCCTCCTCCGCTCAAATGCCATCATCATCCGAAAAAATCCTCGATTATAACAGGGCTAACAACAAAGTTCTAACCGCCGAAGCCGCCGAAGATCGCAAGAATCGTAGTCCATTTGATCTAACCTCTGAGAACACCTTCTTCGGCTCTCTCGCTCGTAAATTTATGGTCTTGAATCTTCAATCTAACACTTCTAACATTTTCAACACCTTTAGCACTCTTACACTACACTCATTTAATTCCACTATCGGGGTTTTTGCCGACGGTGAAGATACTAGCTATATGACAACTTTTGGCGATTGTCCGAACCTTGAAGAACTTGGCGTAAAAGGCGACATTTACTGCAACCCTATCACCACTACCGATCTCTCCACTATTGACATCCAAACCGACGACCCAGCCTATCTCGAAACTATATCTCCAAATCTTGAACACACCGATTCTGGAAAAACCAAAATCAAAGATAACTCAAACCTTGCACGTTTCATCGTCTTCTGTACGGAGCGTGACTCACCATTTGGAGTTCTAGATGCTAATATTGCTAGTGCTTTTGAGAAGTCTCTTGGCGTTGTCGGGGACAACCTCCCAATCATCGGTGACGTTGTTGATATTGTCAATGCCGTTGAAGATGCTGCAGCAGAAGATTGGGCCACTGGCGCTATCTGTGTTAATTCGTCTAAAAATTCACATTGGGATTCCGAAATGAAATACTACCAGCGTTACATCGAAGATTCCAGGCTATTAAGCAACGAAAACGACATAGAAAATCCAGTTCTCGCCTTCAAAGATGCCTACTACGCTGCTCACCCACTAGACAACTCCCGTGCCGGCTATCTTGCTCGTATCTCTGGCCTCACTAAGTCCAACGCAGAAGAAGTTCTCGCCTATATCGACTATGCCAAATTTATTTCTGAATATAACCCTTCGCTCGCTTATAATTTTACCAAAAAACCAACGTCGACCATCCACTTCGAATCCGATCATAAAATCTACGCAATTTTATCAAATAAGCTTTCCTTTAATAAAGTCAGAGAGGTAACTATCTCATGAAACGTCTACTCTCCATTTTCCTAGCCGCCATCATCGCCATTATCTCTCCTATGTCAGCCTCGGCTTCCAGCTATATTCTCGACGATTCCACTATGTCGCGCTTTAGCAAAAACGGTATCTATTACTATAATCCAAAAGGCGTTCGTACTTGCACTAGCTTTTCCGGGAACATCACAGTTTATGGTTCCACTGCCGCCGAAAAAATCTGGACCGGCCTCACTAGTTTTATGTCCGAAGAACAAGCCGCCGGCATCATGGGCAACATGCAACACGAATCCAACTACTTCAACCCCGTACAGCATGAAATTTCCAAAAAGAACGAATATCAACCAGGATTCAACCTCCTCGGAAATCCAAACATCTCCTACGGAGTCGGCCTCATTCAATGGTCATTCTCGCGCCGCATTAATCTCCTGAATTACATTAAATCCCAAAATGCCGAACTACTTTCTTATTTTGAAAATTATGAAAAATACAGCCCCGACTACACTATCACCGGTGACAAGTTTATCGAGCTTACCGACGACCAAACCGCCGACACTCTCATCGCTATTGAACTTCAATTCCTAAAAGACGAGCTAGAGAATAGTTGGCCAGAGTTCTTTAATACTTCTTCTACTTACGATGCTGCTAAATATTTCCTCGAAAAAGTAGAGATCCCGCAAAATCCATATATTTCCTCCCATCCAGAGCGTGTCACTGATGCTGAAAAATATTACTCCGAATTCTCCGGAAAAACCATTTCTGCCTCCAACTTTAGCAATTCTGTTATCACTGATGGTTCCACCCTCAATATTATCGGTGACAGTATTACCGAAGGTTCAAAATCCGACATTTTATCGCTCATGGATAAAACTTCCATCGATAGCGAAGTCGGCCGAAGCTTCGAATCTGGCATCGAAATTCTTAAAAACACCGAGCTAAAAGACAGTCTGGTCTTCGCCCTCGGCACCAACAGTGTAAATGTGTCCGAATCTCAAATCAACGAAGTCATTCGTTTAACAGGGAATCATAATCTCTATTTTATCACCAACTACACCACAAGCAACGACTACGCTAATAACAATTCCTTATTTAAATCTGCCGCCGATAATAACTCCAACGTTTATCTCATTGACTGGGCTAAATCCGTATCAGATAATCCATCAAAATATCTTGGCTCAGATGGTATCCACCCTACCGAAGATGGTCGCAAACTTTTTGCCGAACTTATCTATAACGCCATCACTAGCCATACCAATCTCAGTGATGGTTGTGTCACTGCAAGCGGTAACTACGGTACTCTCCAAGAATATGTATTGAAATATGCTTGGCCAGACTATCATAGAGCCCCATATACTGAACTAATGCCAGATTATAATTCAGCAGTTAGCTCGCGCCTAGCCTCTGGTGCATACGTTGGCGGTATCAGATATCGAGGTGTAGACTGCGGCGGATTCGTTACTACTCTGATGCAAGAATCTGGTTTCGAACCAGACTACAATACTGGTGATCACGCTGGCGCCACCGATGAGCAAGAAGCCTGGGTTAAATCACACGGTTGGACCCTCCTAAATTCATCTGAATCTACCGAAATTGACACTAGCGTACTCCAACCTGGCGACGTCGCTTTCAGTACTGGGCACACTTTTGTTTATGTCGGTGATATTCCAGGATTTAACTCAAAAATCGCTTCCGCCTCACTTGACGAACGCGCCCCAATGGCAGGGCACGAAAGCCTAATTTTCGGTAACGGCACCATTGTTCGCTGGTACCGTAAAGGATAGACTAGCCATAAACTTTTTGCTATAATAAATACATGAATAAGGTCAGGTGGCAAAAATTCTTTCGCGGCTTATTTATTTTTATCTCCGCATCAGTCTTAGCTCTATCACCATCAGTCTTCGCTATTGATGACACCACCCTAAAATTCAACGCCTTAAATAATATCATCTTTTATGCGGCTGGAAATAACGATTCAAACCGTCAATGTTCTCCTAGTGGTACCCCAAGTGGCAACCAAATCACCTGGATTGGTGACTCTTACACCGTTGGAGCACAAAGTATTATCGAAAACAAACTTCCCGGAGTAGATATTCATGCCAAAGTTTCAAAATTTGTATCAGCGGATAAACCAGAAAATAGTGGTGGGGAATCTGGCCTTACTATTCTCAAAAATTTAGTTGATTCCAATTCTCTACGTAATTATTTAGTCTTCGCCCTAGGAACTAATGGTGGCTGGAGCTCCAATAATATTAATGAGCTTACTAATTTGGCTGGAACCAATACTAAAATCATCTTAGTTACCTCTAAAATCCCGAGCAACGATTACGCTTCGAGCAACAACATAATCGAACAAGCCGCTTCGAGCAACGATAACATCTCTGTCGCTAACTGGGTATCCGTTTATGATGATTCTTTTTTCGCCAATGACTCAATCCATCCATCAAGTAACGGCGGCTATACTGCTTGGTTTAATATTATTTATGACGCACTTTCTATTAATAGTGAAGCTAACATCTCTAGCGGCTCCGATAATGTAAGTGCAGTTTATGGCTTCTTACTGCAAAGTGGTTATAATGAAAATGCTGCCGCAGCTATCATGGGAAACCTTCTAAACGAATCGAGCGCTGTTAACCCTAAATTAATAGAAGGTGGTACAATAGTTGACGATAATTTTGTTGCTTATCGAAACGGCGCTAAAACTTTTAATGGAGGATTTGGGATTGCCCAATGGACCTCCGCTGGACGTGTAGCCAATCTACAAGCTTTTGCGGATAACTTAGGTTTACCAGTTACATCTCTCGAAGTTCAAGCCAAGTTTCTAGTAAAAGAAATTAGCGATTACGGATTTAGCCCAAATGTACTTAATGGTCAAGATCTTGAGGAAGCAACCTATACAATATACAAACGTTATGAAAGTCCTGGCGTATCTTTAAGCCTACCAACATCATATAATGATTTTAAATCCAGATACACCAGTGGCGCCGGTTACAATGAATATATCGAACGCCTAAACGCTGCTAAGGAATCTTTAAGCTTAACTCCGGGTGGCATATCTACATGTCAAGATGACGTAGCATATACTGGGGAGTTCCCACATTACTTACAATGTGATAGTAAGTGGGGAAGTCTAATGTACGGATCTGGAGGAATTCATGGTATGTCTGGAACTAGCATCTGCGATTCCGGTTGCGGACCATCATCATTCGCCATGATGGCCACAGCATTACTTGGAATAGAAATAACCCCAGCTGACACTTCCGATATTGCCGGAAAAGCTGGTATGCACGTTGCCGGAAGAGGTAGTAGTCACGATATCACTAAAACCCTCGCCGAACACTATGGACTCCAATACAAATCAGTTTCATTCTCTGGTAGCACGCCTATAAATGTTATCAATGAGCTACTTCGTGATGGCTGGATGATTCATACTTCTGGAAGGGGATCTTTGCCATTTTCTAGTGGTGGTCACTACATCGGTATATATTCAGTAACTGATAGTGGAAAATGGCTTTTAGCTGATTCTGGACACAGAGCCATCACCCCTACTACTGAATTTGAACCATCTAGTGTCATATCTGCAGGAATGGACTTAAGTAATGTTTGGGCTATTAAAAAATAAGGAGCTAAATGGATAATATTCGCGAATTCATTCAAAATCATAAAAAAGTAGCTTTTTCTATTATAATTATTTTTGTAATTCTATTTATCTCTATTCCAGTAATTATTTTTCTAAATCATTCTAATACAAAAGACACTAGTGAGTATAATGGTAACGATGTAGATTATTATGTGGATGATATTTCCGGGAAAGAATTTGGAAATATTGATCAAGAACCGGAAGAAAGTGTAAAAAATGACTTCACTGTTATAGGTCTAGATATACTAATCGATATGGGATACACTAGCCAACAATATGACATAATTTACAATACGATTGTCAACTATTTTAAAAATACCGACACTCATCAAGTAAATTATCTTAAAAATAGCTTTAAATATGCCCCGGATAATACCCTTATCGCATATTTCACAGTAGTAGAACCGAATTCTGGTGAAGAATTTATTATAAAATTAGATAATCAGGCTAGAAAATTATTCACCATTAGTGCTAGTATTTCTAATCCCTAACCTACACTCGTCAAAATTATCTGATTATCTTTAAAATTCTCCACCAAAGCCGCAGAACGAGCCCCATCTAACTCTGAAAACACATCATCAAGTAATACGATAGGTCTCTTTCCTAACTTCTCATATAACATTTCCGCCTCAATAAATTTTAAAGCTATAACCATACTTCTCACTTCACCCCTAGAAGCCGAACCATCAGCAATCACCCCATTAAATATAAACTGATAATCATCTTTATGGACCCCAAAATTTGTATGCCCAGTTATTCTATCCCTATCAAAATCCAGAGTTAATAACTTTAAATATTCACTCTCATCAATATCACCGATATGTGGCTGATATTCAACTTCTACTTTATCTAAATTCTTAGCAATACCGCGATAAACATCTGTTAACCTTTTATTTATATCTACTACTAGATTTTTTCTTTTTTCACTAATTTCTTTACCATATTTCGCTAACATTACGTTCCAAGAAAATAGGGAATCATTATCTAGAAAATCCCGTTTCAATAACTCATTTCTCTGCTTAAGGGTTTTATTGTATCTAGAAATTAATACTGAATACCTATCATCTAATTGACTTAAGATCCGATCAAAAAACTCTCGCTTCCTACTCGGACTAGAGCCCACCAAATGCAAGTCCTCCGGTATAAATAATACTACCGGATATCGATTCTTCTTTGGTAATCTTGCAAATTTCCTATCTTCGACTAAAAATGTTTTTCGCATAACCCCCAAATCATAACTCACCGACACTCTCATTCCGTCCACCATCTCTAAATCTACTCGATAAAATTCTGCACCCCTACGAGAGATTTCTCGATCTACTGCCCGAAAACTCTTTCCCTGCAAGGCAATATAAATCGCTTCTAAAATTGAGGTTTTACCCCAACCGTTTTCCCCTAGAATCTGTGTGGTCATTTCAGGAAAATCTAGACTATAACTCTCGTGACACCTAAAATTACTAAGTCTTATTGATTTTATAATCATTACGAATTCAGTGGCATAATAATATGCGTATATTTTTTACTCTTTTCATTTCTAAGAACAACAGGTGATATTTTTGTAGAAAAACTAAATAGCACCTTCTCTTCGTCTAGGGCATTTAATGCATCCATTAAAAATCTTGAATCCAACTTCACACTCCCAGATTCCGAGACATAAGTCTTAATCTCAGAATTATTTTCCCCAATCTCATTCGAAATTGATGAAACTGAGAAGGTACCAGAATCAACGTTAGTTTCACAAGCTATTGCTCTACTTGACTCCCTTGAGAAAATTGCCGCTATCTTTGTAACTCTATTTAATTCAGTTCGATCCAGCACTACCTCAATATCGTTATCTTTTGGAATTAATTGTCGATAGTCCGGAAAACTTCCATCAATCAACATAGATGTAATTTCGATCTCCTTCATTCGAAAACGTACCTGATTTTCTTCAAAAATCATTTCAATTTCTTCCACATCATCAGATATTGAACGCATCACTTCCTGCAGGGTTGCCGTCGGTACAATTGCCATTACTTCACTTTTCACATTCTCGATAAAAGTTCTCTCTGCTAATCTATAGCCGTCAGTTGCTGCAATATATAAAATATTATCTGCGGTATTAAAATACACACCTGTAAGCGCTGGTCTCGTTGTATCACCACTAGCAGCTATAATTACTGATGAAATACCAGTCTTAAACTCGTCTACACCCATTTTATAAACCACGGTATTATCTTTATCTAATTCTGGTAATTCCGGGAAATCATCAGCTGAAACTCCATTTATAACCGAAGAATATTTACCAGCACTAACTCTAACTTTATTACCATCAACTTTGATTTTTACTTTTTCTCCATGTGGCAAATTACTAACAAACTCTGCAAGTAACCTTGCTGGAACCGTAATTACACCATCTTTAGCATCAAGAACTGGTACATAATCAACTACCACCATATCTAAATTCGTCGTAGTAAGTGAAACCTTTTTACCCTCGACTTTTATTAATACATTACTAAGTATCGGTAATGTAGCCTTTGCACCTACTGCTACTCGACTCACTATATTTAGTGCTTTAGCTAATTTGTCTTGTGTAATTTCTATCTCCATACTCCTCCTTTATTATATAAATAATAGTAATAATAAGCTATGTGGAAACTGTGTAAAACCATCCATCAAACAGGGAAAAATCACATCCAAAACATGTGGAAATTACATTGTAAAACTTTTCCACTTTCACACAACTAACTACATTAAGCGTAGTATATAAGAAACTGTGTAAAACTTTCTCACAGCTTTCCCACAATTTTCCCCACATTCTTTCCCACAACTTTTTCACAACCCTAAGCATAAATCTTCTCCCTCAAGTTCTCTATACGTTCTCTTAACTGAAAATCAAACTTCAAATCGTTGCGAATTTTCTTTATTCCATGCATAACAGTTGTATGATCTTTTACCCCAACTTCTAGAGCGATTCTAGGAGTACTCATTCCAAGTTCTTCCGCAAGTAAAAACATTGCAATCTGTCTCGCAGTCTTAATATTTGCCACCCTGCTTTTTCCACACATTTCTTCCACCGATAAACCAGATGACTTTGCGACTTTTTCAACTACTTGACGTGCATTTAATGTCGAATGCCTACTAGTCTTATTTGTAGCTGCAATCATTCCACCATGAATAATCTCGGCTGGTGAAACCCCCTTCATCTCTGCGTAAAGTAGCACCTGGTTTAATTTACCCTCTAGTTCACGAATATTCGTCCGCACATTGTCCGCAATAAATTCGATTACTTCATTTTCAACATCCACCCCTCTAAGCTCAGCCTTCACTCTTAAAATTGCACAACGATCCTCGAAGCTTGGCATCTGTAAATCTACTGGACCACCCCAAGCTAGACGTGAAGTTAGTCGCGGATCTAATGACTTCAGCTGTTCTGGTAATCTATCACAAGTTACGATGATCTGTTTTTTGTGCTGATGTAGATCGTTGAAAATATCAAAAAACGCTACCTGGGTTGCGTCCTTATTTAAAATCGTCTGAATATCATCTATAATAAACACATCGAGTTCGCGGTATTTTTTTGCGAAAGCTGCGCTTCTCGCTGCATTCTTAGATGGCGCACCACTATTTGCCTTCTGCTCCATCATCATCTGAATAAAATCAGAGTAGAAATCGGACGTTGTTGTATAAAGAATCTTTAATTTCGGGTTTTTTCGTGCCAACTCATTCCCAATCGCCTGAACCAGGTGAGTTTTACCAAGACCAGGACCACCATACAAGAAAAATGGATTCACAATTCCACCAGGATTTTCTATAATGCTTCTCGCCACACCCACAGCCCATTCATTTGAAGGGGCTACCACAAAATTTTCCATGGAATATTCACTTGATAAGCCGTTATCAACTACTATATCCCGAGTCGATGGACGCTTTTTCTTGGACTGTTCTGATGAATTATAACCTCTTAGCACCTCCATACTTCTTGGTCGTACCTTTGCGCTAGGCTTAACAGTAAACTTAACTTCTGAAAAATCCACATTATTATTTCTGAGAGCCTCTTCAATCTGTTTACCATATCTTTTCTGTATCATCTGGGCCTTCAATGAATTTGGTACTCCAACCGTCGCCACTCCATTTTCCACAGAAAGAAGTGTTACCCCAGTAAACCAAGTAATATAAGCCTCACGGGAAATAGCCTGCTCAAGCTCAGCTAGAACATTTTGCCAAACATCAAACATAGGACTATCTCGCCTCCTTTACTCGACCCTAAATAAAACCTCTATTTCCTCAATTATAACAGATTTCCACAGCCCCACACCAATTTCCCCAACATTTTATAATATTATTTTTCAAAAACAGGGGTATACTTTTCCACAACTAAACCCTCGAATCTGTTTAAAATGTGGAAAACTCCTTGGAAAAAGTGGAAATCTATGGTATACTAAAACAAGATTTGTAAATTTTAAAACTATTACAGGATTTATTATGCCAAAACGCACATATCAGCCACACAAGCGTCAACGCAAAGTTGAGCATGGTTTCATGAAACGAAACAGCACTAAATCTGGCCGTCAGGTTCTAAAACGCCGCCGTATCAAAGGCCGCGCTCGCCTCACCGCCTAGATAAAATAACCCTCTTAAAAAGAGGGTTATTTTATGCTACAATAAAGCTAATGTTTAGAGATCATATACGACTCATTCGTGAATACTTTAAATTAGCTAAAGTCAGCCGTCTACTTTTTGTATTAAATCTTGTTTCAGCTCTCCTCTATAAAGCCTTGGCTATTATCCGCCCCTTTGTAGCATCTTTAATTATTAAGGCTCTATCCGAGCAAGATGCTAAAATGACTTATTGGTACATTGGGTTATTTGTTATTGTTTATATTGCTTACCGCCTAGCCCTCTTTTTAAACTACAAGGCTTATAGCTGGAATGTCGCTTATACTTATCACAGTCTCCAATCGCGTATCTTAAAGAAACTTACCACAGTAGATAATAAATTTACCGAGAAAATCAGTAAAGGTCGCCTCATGAATACCATTAACACCGATGTAATCTCTATTGGTGAAATGAACGATGAAATCTCCGAATATATTACTACTATCTTTCAGATTATTGGCGTTATCGGTGTCGCCGCGGTTTATAGTATTCCCATAGCCATTCTTATTACCGTCTCGAGCCTGGTCTATCTAAAAATTCACGATTTTGGTGATAAAAAATACAACTTCTTTTGGTGGAAGGCTCAGACCGAGGATGACCGCTATAGTACCTTTATCGGCCAGACTCTCGCTGGACTTCAAGAAGTCCGCACCTTTAATATGCTCCCAAAACTCCGCGATCAACTTGCTCGTATTCAGAAGCGTTATACAAAATATTACCTTACTCAGCGTCGCTGGGCTAATCTTCGCGGCAACGACATTAAACTCAGCTACTATATTTTTCAAATTATAAACTATATCCTACTTTTAATATTTATGATTCAGGGCCATTTAGAAATCAACATTTTCATTCTTCTTATCGCTTATCACACCGAAGCTATCGGTTATGTCGAAGACTTTTCTGATGCTATTGCCGAGATTCGCGTCACTAACGCTTCGATCGTGCGTGTAAAATCTATCCTAAATTATAAGGGGGAACAAGAGCTCGAATTTGGTAATCTCTCTCTCGATAATCTCAGTGGCTCGATTACATTTAAAGATGTTTCCTTAAAGCTTGACCGCCAGTATATTCTAAAAGATCTGAATTTTAAGATTCGTCGTCATGAATTCGTTGCTATTGTTGGCCAACCTGGTTCTGGCAAAACCATGCTTTTTAATCTTCTCCTCCGCATCAATAAACCAACTTCTGGAAAAATCTACCTTGATCATACCGAAATCTCGGAATTTTCGAAAGCCGTCTATACCTCGAATGTTGCCGTTGCTAACCAGGCCCCGTTTATCTTTAATATGTCAATTAGAAAAAACTTGGATTTTGTCGACCCCGACATTAAACACCAAATCGAAGCTTGCAAAATCGCTGGCATCCATGAGTTTATTGAAACTTTGCCACAGGGTTACAACACTATTCTTCATGAAAATGCTACCAATATCTCTGGTGGTCAACGCCAAATGATTTCTATCGCCCGCACGATTTTAACCGATGCCGAAGTACTGCTTTTTGATGATATTACTACTTCGCTCGATCCAGATACGGCAAAATTAGTTCCAAAACTTATTAAGCGTCTCGAAGGCGAGCGCACGATTATCATGATTACGAAGAAACCCGAACTCATGCGTCTTGCTGACCGAATCATCGTACTAGATGATGGCAAAATTTCAGACTCCGGTACCCACGAAGGACTTATTAAGCGCAGTAAAATCTATCGTCATCTTCAAAACATTGTTGGCTCTAGCCCAAATAATGAAAGGGGGAACGATGTTTAGATTTCTCAAAGTTATCCACTGTTTCTTTAGCCTAAAAGCAGTTAATGGCGTCCTTCTATTCCACCTTTTCTTTTCAGCTGCACTTCGCACCGCATCATTCCTAATCCTTCCATATCTCGCCTCTCGCATCGTCGAATATGCCACCGACGCCGATTGGACCAATGCTTTCTTAATGGTTGGTATCTTTGCAGTTACCGCCCTTGCTTATGTCGCTTTCCACCACTATAATTACTGGTCTTACGCTCAAAACGCGAACTACATCCACGCCAACCTTCAACAAAAAATTCTCGAAAAAGTCTCCACCCTCCCGGCTAATTTTTCCGACGATATTTCTAGTGCTGCCATTGTCAATACCGCCTTCAATGATGTCGACAAATGCCGCACTTTTCCAGACTATCTTTTCGACTGTTTTATCTGTATTGCTGGCATTCTTCTCTCCGCCGTCATTCTGCTCTTTGTCGATCTTAAAATCGGCCTTATCTCCCTAATTAGCGTGGGTCTTTGCATCTTCCTTTATCTCTATCATATGAACCGCCGCGATTATTATAACGCCATGCAATCCGAACGCCAAGACGATGTTGCCGACCTATATAGCCAGGTTATCGATGGTCACAAAGAGATTCACGCTTTCAATATGTACAATGACCTAAACAACTATTCGGAACGCGTAATTTCCCTCTGGAAAAAGGCAAACCTAAAAAAGCGCTTCCATCAAGATCTCGCTGATACTATTGTACCTTTCATCAACGGCGCCACAAGGGTTATTATCTACATTATTTCAGCCGATGCTATCTTGCGTGGCGAAGCCGACATTGCTACCTTAGTACTCATTATGGGTTATTTCGACGACATGTTGAGCAATTACAGTAAAACTGCTGATACCTTTACCGCTCTCTCAAAAAGCATCATCTCGATTAACCGTATTCACCGTTTTCTAAACTACAAAACCCCACACATGCAAGAATTCGGTAAAGATAATACGGATGATATTGCAGGTAAGGTTGAATTCCGCAAGGTTAGCTTCTCCTATAATAATAAAATTTCCATGAAAGACCTAAACTTTATTATTAAGCCACACACCTTTACCGCCATCGTTGGTAAATCTGGCTCCGGTAAGTCCACTATTTTCCGTCTACTTCTTAGACTATACAAGCCAAAACGCGGCAAAATTCTTGTCGACGATAAAAATATCGAAGATTACACTAAGGACGTTTATGCTACAAATGTCTCCATCGTTACACAAAAGCCCTTCATCTTCGACATGACCATTCGTGAAAACCTCAACCTCGTAGATGATAATGTAGAAAATCAAATTAAAGCCTGTAAAACCGTTGGTATCCATGACGACATCATGCGTCTACCGAAAGGCTATAACACGCCACTAATTAATGATGGTGGCAACCTTTCCGCCGGTCAACGCCAGCTTCTCTCGCTTGCTCGCACCCTTCTTTCCAAATCCGAAATTCTACTTTTTGACGAGGTTACTTCTAGTTTGAATGACGAAGCATCCGCAGATGTCGTCAAGGTTCTTCAAAAACTTAAAAAAGACCACACTGTTATTATGATTACACATAAACCAGACATTATGAAGCTATCAGACGATATTCTGGTTATTGATAAGGGTCGGCTTGTTGCTCGCGGTGACCATGAGAAGCTCATGAAAAAGTCATCAATTTATAAAAGCCTACAGATGTAGTATAATAATTACATGCTAAATAAACGTTTCCGATTTCATTCCCGTGGTGGCGTGAACTATGTCTACAAACACAGTAAAACTATTCGTACCGCCAAACTCTCGCTTGTTCATGCCGAAAATAAACGTGGTTTTCAGCGATTTGCCGTTGTCGTCAGTAAAAAAGTAAATAAAACTGCCGTTGGTCGAAATCGCATTCGCCGTCGTTTCTATGAAGCGATACGATTGTATAAAAAGACACATAATTTTGATGTGCCAAAAGATTTCATTTTTGTTGTCTATTCTAAAGAATTTTTGAACTGTAGTTTCTCCGAGCTAGAAAAGGTCGTAGCTTCCCTTATAGAAGAAAGTATGATATAATCACGCTAATATGTTTTGGCTAATTGATACAATCATTGTTCGTCCTATCGTTAATATACTTTTTCTGATTTATAACCTAGTCGGTGATTTTGGCCTAGCTATCATTATCTTTACCATCATTGTGAAACTCTTTATGTGGCCACTCGTAAAAAAGCAGCTCCATCAGACTAGGCTAATGCGTAAAATCCAGCCTGAACTCGCTGAAATTAAGAAGAACTGCAAAGGGAATCGTCAGATGGAATCTCTCCAGATGATGGACCTCTATAAGCGCCACAATATCAAACCGGCCAGCTCCATGATCACATTGCTTATTCAGCTGCCAATTTTTATCGCACTCTTCGCCGGCATCTCTGCTATTGCAAACCCTCGTCCGAGTGGTAACACTTGCGGTTACACCAATGTCGCCAACTGTGCTTATGCCCCAGTCCGCAACCTTGAACGTATCGATGAAGTTGCTACTATTCAGGAGACTTATCTTGCGGATCCCGAACTAGGTTACGATTTCCACCCTACGTTATTCGGTGTGGTCCATCTCGATACTAAGGCTTCCAATATTCTGTCTGGCAACTTTTCCACGAGCACGCTAGCTGTTTTACTTTTCACGATCTTGTCAGCTTTTATGCAATACCTTCTTGCGCGCCAACAAATGCCATCCAATAAGAGCCAAGGCCGCTCTTTCAAAGAAATGATGAAGCAGGCCAAAGAAGGGAAGGAGCCAGATCAGGCCGACCTTAACGCGATAGCTTCTCGCCAAATGTCTACTATGATGCCGCTAATGATGTTTGTAATCATGTTTAGCCTTCCTGGCGCCCTTGTATTCTACTATCTTCTCTCCAATATGATTACTTTTGTCCAACAAAAAATCGTCCTTAACCGTTCTGAGGAAGAAATGGAAGAACGTGCCGACAAGGTCGTTCTAAAAGAACTTCGCAACATTCAAGAGGCCGAAGTTATAAAAAATAAAAAATCAAAAGAAACCATCACTCGTATCTCCGCCAAACCAAATAAGAAAAGGAGAAAATAACCATGAATAGAGAAGAAGCAATCCGTTTTGCTACTAAATACCTAGAGGATCTACTCAGTTTCTTCGGTATTAATGTCGCTGTTGATTCAACTATTGAGGATGAGGTCATTCAGTTATCCGTTCCGTCAACTAGTATGAACTCACTATTAATAGGCCGAAATGCCGATAATCTTCGTGCATTGCAAACTATTGTCAGTATGACACTTGCAGCACGCGAAGCTGAGATTACTCGTGTCAACGTTGATATTGCCGATTACAAACGCAGTCGCGCTGATCGTATCGCCGAAAAAGCCGAAGGCTGGATTAAAAAAGTTCGCGAAACGGGTGAACCTATGACAATCGACCTCAACCCTGCAGACCGTCGTGTTGTTCATAAGCTTGCCGAAGACTATTCTGATATCACTACGCATTCTGAAGGTGAAGGTAAAGAGCGAAAGCTCATCATTTCAAAAATCGCCTAATGGAAAAAACCAGTAATCGTCCACTAATTATTGCAGCAATCTGCGTTTTTAGTGCATTAATCGCCCTAATCGTTTTTCAAATTATCCAGAATAATCAGAATCTAGAGAAAACTCCAGGAGAAGTCTCAACAGAGCTGGGTCTTTCCGAACGTGAAAAGTGGCCGATTATTGACCAGCTACCTATCAAAAATTCTCTCTACACAATAGGCTACACTATCAAAAATAACGACTTAAAAATCTATATTGATACCACTGACACCTATTTGGAAGTTGCACTCAAAAAGCTTGGCAGCCTCACGTATAAACCACTCTCAAGCTACAATATTGAGATTCGAACCCCAGAAAACCCATTCAAAGGATGCTTCATGGAAAAATTTGCTAAGGATCCACTCGAATTCTTCCAAAATGGTTACAAAGACGCCGCCATTTCGTACGAAATCACATCTGCAAAATCCGACAATGATAGTTATCTAATATATCTTACGACCGGCTCAGAAGAAGCTTATGATCTAGTTCACTACACAGCTGTCCTCGAAAAATCAGGCGACAGTTGGAAGCTAGTAACCGAGCCTACTCCTACTCTTCTACTTGACCAATAATAACGATAAAATCGTATCCGCTTCCAGCAATACCTTCCGGCAGGTTTTCCGCCGCTATCGCTGTTGTTTGGTATCGGTTTTCTAATGAAGAACGTGTTCCAGCATAAGTATTAGTCATATCATAGAGGTAGTACTTATCCGTATAAACTCCCTCAGGAGCATCACCAACTTGGACAACATTAAATCCTAATCCGTCTAGTGTCTTCTGTTCTTTCGCAGCTACGCCGCTCATACCAGTGCCGTTCAGGACCATAATCTTTGCGTCCTCTCTCGTTGCCGGGTCAGAAGAGAACATCTTTGCTACATATTTCTGAATCTCGGTGTAATTCTTTTGTCCGGCAGCCGGTACTACGTAAGAAAGCCCATTAATCATAGCTGTCGTTACGTAGTATTTTCCATCAACATTAGTTAGCGGTACTTGGCGAATACCTTCTAGTGACAACTTCTTACTCAGATTCACAAGAGTTTTAATCTCGTCAGAATTAAAGTCCATCCTGAGATTATCGCCCAAATCGTTTAATAAATTCAGTGCATCAGTCAAACCCAAACCCTGAGATACAACCTTTTCTTGTAGCGCTATTAAAATCTTCTGCTGGCTCGCGCCTCTAGTAAAGTCACCACCAGTAGTACCGTGTCTTGCACGTGCCAACGCTAACGCTTGCCCACCATTCAGGGTGGTCGGTTCACCGGCTTTTACGTATGCCCCAGTCCATGAGTCATTTACATCCTCATCTAGCGTCACAGTAATTCCACCCACTGCATCCACAGCAGTCACCAACGACCCCCAGTTCAGATGTACGTAATACTGGAAGTCAATCCCAAGTATATTCCCAACCACTTTTTCTAGAGCCTTTGCACCCGCTTCTTCATCATTTCCTCGCGGATTAGCGCACCAATAAACCTCGTTTATTTTTCCGGTCGAAGTACAAGTCCCTACATAAAGGTCACGTGGCAAATTTAGCATTGCCAAATCTTCGGTCTTTTGGTCAAAGGACAAAACCATAATCGAATCCGTCAGCTGTGCTCCGTCATGGGTTCCGTTACCTTCATCTCCCTCCATATTATAACCAGAGGTACCAAAAACCAGGACATTCGTCCGACCATTCTCACCAGTCTTTAATTCCACATCTTTCGCTGTAATTAAACTAAAGATATTCGCATTGCCGTCCGTGATTCTGCCAATCAGCCCATTAGCCCAAAGGTAAACGGTCACACATCCACCCAGCAGCAACAGTACTACAGCAGATACCACGAACTTTTTTGCTTTAGATTTCTTCTTTTTGGTCTTTTTCTTCTCTTTTTTAAATTCCTTTTTTGCAGCCTGCTTGTTTAGTAGTTCATCTTCTTCAACATCAAAATCCAAAGTCTTAACCGGCGCCAAAAAATCTGTCGTATCGGTAGCCTTTTTCGTTGGTTTTGGCGCTGCACTAGGAACCAGCCCACCACCGTTACGAGTGATTTGTTCGGCACGCTTCTGCACTCTTACCTGAACCGCCTGCGACTGTATTCTTCGCGGCCTCGGCGCACTAATTCCATCAATCGAACGATATTTATTAACCATATGCTATAATTGTAACATATGAGCATTAGTTTAACGAAAAAACAAGCCCTCGTCTACAACTTTATTAAGGACTTCACCGCGGAAAACGGCTACGCCCCTTCCTATCGCGATATTGGTTCCGGGCTTGGTCTCTCGTCCGTCTCTGCTGTTGCCGAACATATTAATAACCTAATTGCGATCGGCGCACTCCGTAAAGTGCCAAACAGCGCCCATTCTCTCGAAGTTATCGACATTACTTTCCCAGAGACCACCAGCCTATTTCGCTCAAAAATTGCCCAGCTCACCAACGAAGAAGACCTTGAAATTTTGAGAAAAGCTGCTATAATATTAGGAATAGATATAAACGAGGAAGATTGATGTCAATCTTTACAAAAAAACGCCTAATATCATTCGTCATCCCAGTACACAATGAGCAAGAAGGTCTTTCCGATTTTTTGGAACACAAATTTTTTCCAGTCACAAAAAAACTCAAAGATTACCGCACGGAATACATCTTCGTCAACGACGGTTCCACCGACAGCACTCTAAAAATCGTCCAAGATTATGCAGCAAAAGATAAAAATATTAAGGTTATCTCTTTTTCTCGCAACTTCGGTAAAGAAATTGCTCTCGCCGCCGGTTACCGCTTCGCAAAAGGCGACGCTGTCATCTCTATTGATGCTGATGGTCAGCAGCCGCCGAATTTAATTCCAGAGTTTATTAAAAAATGGAATGAAGGCGCCGAGGTTGTCACTGGCGTTCGCGATCATTATACAAAACACGGCTTTATCGCCAAAATCGGCAGCAAATTTTTCTACAAACTCCTGCGCAAGATGGGGAATGAATACACAGTTCCCGGCAGCACCGACTACCGCTTAATCGATCGCGTCGTTATTGATGAGTATAACAAACTAACTGAGCATAATCGCATCACTCGTGGTCTCATCGATTGGCTCGGCTTCAAACAAACCAATATCTATTACATCTACGGCTCTCGCATGGCTGGCAAAACGTCCTATAACTTTTCCAAACTTTTCCACCTTGCCCTAGACAGCTTCGTTTCGATGTCTACAACCCCACTCATGATTCTCGGTCACCTCGGAGCCTTCATTATGCTCGGCTCCTTCCTGCTCGGCATGTTCTGTATTATCAACCAGTACATCCTCGGCGACCCGCTCCAGCTTTATTGGGACGGCGCAGTCCAAATGACTATTTTCATCACCTTCCTCGTCGGTATCATTCTCGTTGCTCAGGCTATTACTGCCCTCTATATTTCACATATCCACGCCGAAACCCAGGGCCGCCCACTATATATTATTGATAAAAAATCTTCTCGCAACCTTTAGATTTTCGAAAGCGCCGCAATCACCTTGTCGATGTCGGAAGGCCTCGTATGATAGCCCAGCGAAAATCGTACTAGCGGCGGATAATGTTTTACATGATCTAGATAATAATGCACGCAGAAATAGCCGGTCCGCGCCATAATCCCTTGATCCCCAAGTGCCGCCCCAAGCAAATGACTATCAATCCCCTCAACATAAAACGACATCGTTGTAGCCGGCTCGGTACTCAAAAGATGTACCTTCTCATGTGACTTTAAAGCCTCAAACAGTCTTTCTGCGTTCTCGTGCAGTATCCTCTTATCCTCTTTCGAGCGAGCCAAAAGCCAATCTATCGCCTCGCCAAGCGCAATAATCTCGCCCCAAGCTTGCAGCCCTGCCTCAAACTTCGTATACGCATGATCCGGATCCGTAGCCGACAGCAAATACTCGTCCTTCTCTACATCGTCCACCATTCCACCCCCCACAAACGAAGTCTTAATAAACGGCAGCAACTTCCGCCGCATAATAATTCCACCAAGCGACGGCGCATACATCTTGTGTGCCGAAAAACAAATCGCATCCACCTCTGTCTTCTCCAGCAGATCTGAATCGTGTGCCATGCCTTGCGCCGCATCGATAATCAAAATCCCCCCGTCCTTATGGACTTTCCGGGTCAACTCGCGAATATTCACGAGCCTCCGCCCATCAAAATTACAAACACAGTTCACCACTACGACCGCACCACTATAATCATAATCAAGCGGCATCGACCCATCTTCGCCTCGCGGCAAAACCTCACGCGGCAAACCATGTCTAGAAGCAAAGCTCATCGTCGCAAGAAACGGGGAATTATGCTCAATCTCACTCGTCACAACTTTAGTTATACCAAGCCCAGAAACATCAAGCTGCGACAAAATCAAATTAATCCCATACGTAGTATTCAGCGTAAACGACACAAAATAATCCCGCTTCTTCAGCTTCAAATACTTCAGAACCTTTTCTCGCGTCGCCTCTACCTTCCGATCCGTCTCCACACCCCAAGTATATTTCACCCGCTCCCCGCAGGAATTATGATCAGTATAATACTTACTAAGCGCCTCCATCACCGGCTTCGGTCGAAGGGACTGGCAAGCACTGTCGAGATAAACTTCATTTTCGCCCAAATAATCAAAATCTTTCATATTCATTATTATAACCCTTGCACAATTTTTTCGATAGTGTTATCATAAACCCTTAAGAATTATTTCTGTCGGGAATATGCCCGGTTTCTGGCAACTTTACACTCCATTTCAGCCGCGGTATAATATACATATGGTTTGTATTGCAGCTTTTATCATTTTGATTCTCATCGGCGTCGTCATCGCCTTCCTCAGTATTTTTAATCGCAATCTTGGCAAAAAGTATCTCAAAGTTCTGAAAAAATCTTGGCACTGTTTCTCTCGCCGCATCACTTTTCGAAAATGCGACACAAAATTCAGTGACGATGTAAAGAATATTTTGCTAAAAAAAGTTGTCATCAAAAAACCAAAACTCGTCAAACCGATTTCGATTACGATTGAAATCGCCAGTATCGCGATTGTTGTATTGACCGCCTGGTCCCTAATTGAAGCTGTGAAAGCTGGCCTTGCCCTCTGGGTTTTTGGGACCTGTAATGTTTCTCAACCTGCAAACTGTGCTCTCGGCGCCGAATCTTGTGCCATCGACGAAGCTGACTTGAACTGGTTTACCGAATGGGGCGAGATTGTGAAGAATATTCCTGACCGCCTAAAGACTTGGAAAGCCGAGGATTATCTTGTCGACGATGTTAAGCCGCTTCTCGAAAAGTCCAACAAGGATGCTGAGTTGGCGTTGGATATTATTGACCCAGGCTGTTCTGTCTGTCAGAGGTCTTATAAGAATCAGATCGAAGACGAGAAGTTTCTGAAAAACCATGCTGTTTCACTTATGCTCTACCCGATTAAGCTTGACGACGGCTCCTATAAATTTAAGAATTCTAAGACTCTCACTCACTATTTCTATGCTTTGAACCGCATGGAGGACGATCAGCTCGGCGTGAGCGGCCTCGAGCTGAAGCTTATCGACCGCCTCTTCACTGAGCAAGATAAGAATGGTATCAATTTCCAGACTGTGTTTAATAATGATCTCGAGGAGAAAGAGGCTGAGAAGTTGATTCAGGATTGGCTGAAAGAATGGGGTTTGGACGACAAAAAGGTTAAAAAGGTTCAGGAAAAAGCCCATTCTAAAGAGATCGAGGAACTTATCGAAGAGATTGCAAAAATCGTCGAAGAAAAAGTGAAGCCGAAGGGCATTCCGACTATGATTTATGATGGCAAAAAACACCTCGGTCTATACAAGAAGAAATAAAGGTGTTAATATATATAGTATGACGACGAACTCGCTCTCAACCCCTAGGCGTCGCCGGACTAATCGCGTGTGGATTATTATCGCGCTAGTAGTCTTGGCTCTTGTTGTTGGTGGAGTTACTTTCTTTCTCTTGAATCATCGATCTACTACTGAGACTGATGAGACTGAGCCTGTAGTCGAGGTGGATTCCGCGGTTGACGAGACTACGGACGAGGCTACGTCGACGACCGATAAGGAGGATAATTTTAACGAAGTGCCTCAATACGAGGGTGAAAACCCGAACCACCTGGATGTTTTGACTGGCTCGCTTATCCATGCCGAACCCGACGGCTCAGATTTGGTGATACGGGTTAACATTGACCAGGCACTTAATTCCGGTACTTGTACTCTTAATATGACTGCGGATAATGGCGGTGTTTATACTGCCGAAGCTGTAATTTTCATGAGCGGCGCCGTTACTTCCTCTTGTGAGGGATTTAACGTTCCGCTAGCCAGCTTAGCTACGAGTAATTCCTGGATTATTAGCATTGCGCTATCTTCTGGAGGGAAGACTGGTACGATTGTCGGGGAGGTTCGCCTATGAAAAAGAAATTATTAGTGGTTTTTACTTTCGCGATGGTGGCCAGCCTTTCTTTCTTCGCTTTTAAAAATCAGGCTCGCACTTCCGCCGCTAATGTTTCGAAGTTTAAAGCAGGGAACATTATTAGTGATGCTGTCATGGGTGATTATGGCTCCATGTCGATTTCCGAAATCCAGAGCTTTCTTAAGTCCAAAAATTCTTGCAATAATACCAATGTTTGGATTAGTAGTGGTAATCTCACTAGCTCGCTTGATATGAGCGGCACCATGAACTGGCATGTCGAGAATGGACATTTTGTCTGTATGGCCGACGAATCTTTTGATGGTGAATCCGCCGCACAAATCATTTGGCAAGCGGCTCAAGATTATAAAATTAATCCGAAAGTCCTCATTGTTTTGCTTCAAAAGGAACAAGGCTTAGTCACGGACACTCGCCCACGCAGTGGCCAGTACCGTGCTGCTACTGGCTACGGCTGTCCGGATACCGCTGCCTGCGATTCGAAATATTACGGGTTTAAAAATCAGGTGCGCAGAGCCGCTGGACTTTTCCATACCGTCTTGACCGGTGGCTGGTCTAACTATACGGTCGGCAATAACTATGTTCAGTATCATCCGAACTCTGCCTGTGGCGGGACAAATGTGTATATTGAAAACCGTGCTACCGCCTCACTGTATCGCTACACTCCGTATCAACCGAACTCCGCTTCGCTCTCGTCTGGATATGGCATGGGTGATGGCTGTAGCTCTTATGGTAATCGTAACTTCTGGCTTTACTTTACGGATTGGTTCGGTAGTACGCAGTATTCTGTGCCATTCACAGAAAATGATCTTGATAAAGGAACGTTTAATAATAAAACTGTCTACATTCAGTCGAAGATGAGTGACGATTACGCTATAGACGTTTCTGGCGGCAGTAAAAATAATGGCGCAAACATTCAGCTCTTTGAAGCTAACATTAGTACTGCCCAGCAGTTTAAATTTGAGTATGATTCATCTAATTATACGTATGCGATTAAGAACGTTAATTCTAACAAGGTTCTTGATGCTGCTGGCGGCACCACTCATAACGGCACGAATATTCAGCAGTACGAGCAGAATAATACTTGTGCTCAGCGCTGGTACCTTGTCAAAGATGGGTCATATTACAAGATTGCTTCCTCTTGTCTCGGTCGCAAGGTGATCGACCTTAGCGCGGGCAATGTTGCCAACGGCACCAATATTCATCTTTACGAGATCAATAATACTGACGCCCAGAGCTGGAAACTGGTCGACCCGACCGTCGTCAAGAAACGTATCCAGGCAAATCAAAAGAATGACCAAATTTCTACCAGCCAAGTCTACACGCTTCGCTCGGCCGTTGATTCCGGTCATACTATCGACGTATCTGCCGGCGCTTCAGATAACGGCACGAACATTCAGCTCTATCAGAGTAATAACACTGATGCTCAAAAATTCACTTTCGAGAAGAACAGTGACAATACGTACACAATCAAGAACCGTAACTCTGATAAGGTCCTCGATGTTTCTGGTGGCGTTATGGACAACGGCACCAATATCCAGCAGTACGAACAGAATAATACTTGCGCCCAAAAATGGCACGTCACTAAGGAGAACGGTTACTATAAAATCGCTTCCGCCTGCAACGATAAATATGTCCTTGACCTCAGCGCCGGTATCGCGAAAGACGGAGCTAACATCCAGCTTTATCGCAGCAATGATACTCCTGCTCAGCGCTGGCAACTTCGGTCCTAATATGGTAAAATATACACATGAGTCTAAAATTGGCAGCTGTTGTCGTGCTCTATCATCCTACCGAGCGCGATTTAAAGAATATTAATACTTATTTATCCGACGTAGATAAACTATATATTGTTGATAACACGGAAAAATGCGAAAAGCCGAATCTTCCAGATTCCCCTAAGATCGAGTATATTACGAAGCATGAAAATCTTGGCGTAGCCACGGCCCTAAATCTTGCCGCTAAGAAAGCTATTAAAGACGGCTACGATTGGCTTCTTACTAACGACCAAGATACCACTTTTAATAAAGATGTTTTGCCAAAACTTAAAGCTCGCGCCGCAAAAGCTGATGATAAGGTGGCTATTATTACTCCGTGGCACAACACTAGACTAAAGGATCCTAAACCAAATACTGGGACTGACGATCCGCATGATGTTATGACTTCCGGCAATCTCGTCAATCTTAAAATTTGGAAAAAGCTTGGTGGTTTTAAGGAATGGTTTTTTATTGATGGTATTGATATCGAATATTGCATGAATCTACATAAACATGGCTATAAAATTTTAAGAGACAATACTGTCGAGATTGACCATAACCTAGGGGACCTATTTTATAAGACTAGAAACGGTGCACTCTATCTACTGACTAACCATCCTCCGATTCGTCGATATTATATGATGCGAAACTATCATTATATTCGTGATTTATATGCAAATTACGACCCGGCCTATTGTAGCTCGTTGGTAGCCGCACAGAAACATAATATGAAGGGTGTTTGGTATTTTGAACATCAGAAGTTTAGAAAACTTTACATGTATCTCAGAGGATACCTAGACTATCGCAGAAACATCAAAGGAAAATTTCATTAAGGAGTGATATGGGAAAAAGTTTGAAATCTTTAAGTCGAAAAGCTCTCTACGTCCTTCAAGACGAGGGCTTTAAACCGTTTCTTATTAGGTCGAAAAATTTCGTAACCTATCGTGTCAAAAATCGTGGTCGCGTCGAAGACAGTTTTTATAAGGATATCCTCTTTATTAATGGCTGCGATTTGCCTCATCCACAACGCTATCGTGTAGATCATCAAATGGAGCAGCTTGAAGCCTTTGGCATGACTTGTGATAAGGCATTTTATGCCGACCTCACCCTTGACCAGCTGAAATATTATCGTGGGTTCGTTTTCTACCGTTGTCCAATCCTGCCCGTCATCGAAGAATTTATTAAACAGGCAAAGGCCCAAAACAAAACTACTTTCTATGACATCGACGACCTTGTTTTTGACACTAAATACACTGATCAAATCAAATATCTCGACGAGATGTCGAAATCCGAAAGGGAATTGTATGATGATGGCGTCAATCGTATGGGTAAAACCCTCAAACTTTGCGAATACGGCATCGCTTCCACGAAAAGACTCCAGACCGAAATGGCCAAAAGCTTAAAAGATGTTTTCATCAACCGCAATGTTGCTTCTGAGCGTATGGTTAAATATTCTCTCGCCGCTCTGCGTGAAAAGCGTCAGGACGACAAAATTATCATGGGGTATTTTAGTGGCTCGATTACGCATAATGACGATTTTAAGCTCATCATGCCGACTATCGTTAAACTTCTAGAAAAATATGATAACTTGTATCTAAAAATTGTCGGTCTACTCGACCTACCTCCAGAAATGGAAAAAGTAAAAGACAAGGTTCTTGTCGCCCCATTTACGGATTGGAAAAAACTGCCAAATTTGATTCATTCTGTCGATATCAATCTCGCTCCGCTTGAAGATACTATTTTCAACGAAGCTAAATCCGAGAACAAGTGGACTGAAGCTTCTCTCGTCAAAGTTCCTACCGTTGCTTCGAACGTTGGCGCCTTCAAAGAAATCATCAAAAACAACCAAACTGGTATTCTTTGTAAGGATGCTGCCGAATGGGAAAAGGCCCTGACTAGCCTTATCGAAAAACCAGAGCTTCGTACCAAGATTGCAAACCAGGCCTACGACGAGGTTATTAAAAAACACGTTACGACCTATTCCGGGCAAGGTGTTGTAGATTTTATCGCATCTAAATTGCGTAAAAATTTCATTTTTGTTTTGCCAAGCACTAACGTTAGCGGTGGCATTCTTGTTGCTCTTAGACATGCCTCTATTCTTAAAAAACATGGGTACGACGTTACTCTCGCTAGCACTATGCGCGACAAAGAAAATATTATCCACGAAAACGAACAACTGAATGTTATACCATTCAGCAATCTCAATGTTACCGGCCATGTCGATACTATGGTCGCCACTATGTGGAGTACTCTTAGCTGTGTTGCCAGTTTCTATAATTGCGATCACCGCAAATACTTGGTTCAGAACTTTGAGACCGATTTCTATGAATATACTAAACCAGAGCGAGCCTTAGCTAACACTACTTACAGCCGTATTCCAGGTATCGACTATATTACTATCTCCAAGTGGTGCGAAAAATGGTTAACCGAAGATTTTCATAATCAAGTCAAGTTTGCTCCCAACGGCATAGATTTATCCATGTTCCCGTCAAAAAAGCGTACGTTTAAAAAAGATCAAAAAGTCAAAATCTTAATCGAGGGCGACAGTAAAAGCTATTATAAAAATGTCGACGAAAGTTTCAAAATCACCGATCAACTTGATAGGGAAAAATTCGAGGTTCACTATCTCTCCTATAATGGTAAACCAAAAAGAAACTACCGCTACGACAAGTTCTATCAAAATATTCCACACTCCGAAGTTTGGAAAATCTATCAGAACTGCGATGTTCTCTTAAAAACTAGCATTTTAGAGAGCTTTTCTTATCCACCACTCGAGATGATGGCCACTGGCGGTTTCTGTGTTGTGCGCCCGAACGATGGCAACATTGAGTACCTTAAGGACGGAGAAAACTGCCTATTTTATAAACCAGGAGACATCGATGATGCAGTCGCAAAAATTAACCAAATCGTTTCGGATAGCTCTTTACGTGACAAACTCGCGAAAGGTTCACAGAAAACCGTAGCCTCGCGCGACTGGCTAAAAATTGAAAATGATATTGTAAAGTTATATACTTAAACTATGGACAAAGACGCCTATATCGCTCAGCTCGAATCCGAGCTCGATCTTGCAAAAGCCAAGTATAATACCGTGTACGAATCAGTTCGCTCGGTTGATCGCGTGGTTAATAACTTTAAGCGTCGCCACAAAAAATCTTACGACTTTATTCGCGATAGCTATAAAAAAATCCAAGCTAGAAAAAATACTCCCGAGCTAGCTGGTACCGTTACTCATCCAAAAGGTGAAAAAACGCCACTCGCTGTTATTTACACAAATCAAGCAGCGAAAAGACTTAACTTAATTTTAAACCAATTAGACGAAAAAACTCTAAAGAACCCAGAAATAGCTAGCGACATTATCGAAGCCACTAAGTTTGCGGTAAAAAATCATTATCACCTTCGAATCATTTCTCGTAATAATCTGGTCAATCCAAAGCTCTATCGTGACTTTCTCGCCCAGAAAAAGATTCAGGCCCCAGAAGATTATAGCTTTTATACCGATGTAGATTCACGCTTGGCTCCGCCCATCCATCGTCTCGAGATTTCTCGCACAGATATTTTTTATGATGATTTGAAAGGTAATAAAAAATGACAAGAAAAGACGACATCGAGCCATGGCTCATCCCACTAACAGAGCGCATCAAAATTTTCAAGTCTGCAAAAGCAAATAAGAAAAAAATAGCTCTCATGCTATACCCATCTCCCGACGCCTCTACTTTTCGCTACCGTGGCTACAATTTGTTCCGCGCTACTCAAAAAAGTAAAAAGTGGCAGCTCGTCTACTTCTTTCTCAATGAAATTGACGATGTATTTAGTCTGACTCCAAGCGCCAATATTTTGATTCTTAGCCGTCTAAACCATTGGGATTATTTTATCGATGATCTTGCGGCCGTCGCTAGAAAAAATCATATCCCAGTGATTAATGACCTAGATGATTGTGTTTGTGGATTAAAATATACGAAGAATCTCTTCAATACCGTATCGCCAGACCTTGTAGACCGTGAATATTGGATTAATACTTGTGCTAATTTTGAGCTGGTTTCTTATGCTACGGATGGATTTCTTACCACCAACGATTATCTTGGGAAAATTCTCTCTCAGACACATGATAATAAACCGCATTTTGTTATTCCAAACTCATTAAATGACGAACAGCTCGAATACTCCGAATTTCTTACCCAGAAAAAGCACAACCAAGCGTCACGCCCTGATTTTGTCCTGGGATATTTTAGCGGCTCCGCTACCCACGCTACCGATCTAAATGTAATCTATCCAGAAATTATTCAGTTGCTCGAAGATTTTCCCGACATTAAACTTCGAATTGTCGGCTATATGGACTTGCCGGCTTCCGCCAACAAGTTTATTGAAAAGCAGCAAATTGAATTTTATCCAGTCGTAGATTTTCTCGAGCTCCAACGGCTTATTTCTGAAGTCGACATTAACCTCGCTCCACTTGCCGATAATGTCTTTACCAACTGTAAATCTGAATTAAAATTTTTCGAATCCGCAATCGTCGAGACTCCAACCATCGCCTCTCCAACTTTTGCATTTGTCAACGCTATAAAGTCTGGAGAAAATGGCTTTCTCTGCCGACCGGGCGAGTGGTACGATAAAATCGTGGAATTATATCGAGACCGAACATTGTCAGATCGAATTGCCATCGCCGCAAAAAAATACGCTTTAGAAAATTACTCGCCCGCTAAGATTTCTCAAGTTTGTGACAAAATTTTCGATTCTATCATTAAGGAATTAAAAAATGACTAAAGTGGGCACAGTCACAGCAATTCTACCCAATTATAACTATGCTAGATTTTTTTCTAGCCGCATTGACGGTATCCTAAATCAAACCTACCCAGTTTCAGAAATAGTAATTTTAGACGACGCCTCTTCCGACAATTCTAAAGAAGTCATAAATCAAAAAATCGCCGAAATCAAACAACAGTTCCCAAATCTGAAAATTAAGACTGACTTCGCTAGTCATAACTCTGGCAATGTTTTTCATCAATGGCAGAAGGGAATAGAACTCGCAACCAGTCAATACATCTGGATTTGCGAATTAGATGACCAATGTAAAAAAGATTTCCTCAAAACGGCGATGCAGGGGTTTCAAAAAAATAGCAAAACCATCATTTCCTATACTGGGTCAAAATTCATCAGTGACGACAATCGCTCCGACCTAAGATCAGAATTGCGTAATATAAAAAACTTTTTTCGTGAAAATCGTCCTAAACGTGCCTATTGTCGCAGCGGCAAGGAAGAGCTAGAAAAAGTTCTTCTTTTCTACAATACTATTCCAAACATTTCCGCCGTTGTTTTCCGAAAATCCCCAGACGTAGATTTTGATACTATACTAAAAGAATCCAGTAAATTTGCTCTTGCTGGAGATTGGTATTTTTATAGCGAACTATTAAAATTCGGTAATCTAGCCTATAACCCCAAAAAACTCAATCTTCACCGTATCCATGGCTCAAGCGTTACCTCGAAAACAACACTCAAAGACCGTTACGTCGAGATTACTAAAGTCCAAGACCATATAGCCTCAAGTCTCGCTCTTAATTCACGCACTATAGCACGCCTTAAACGGGACCAACTCCGCTTAGCAAAAAAATGGGGTATAATATAACTATGAATTTTCTAAAAAAACATTATAAATACATTCTTTTCTGCGCCATTTTCGCCGCTATAAACACTATGTTTATTTTTATAAACAGCGGCTATCTTGGACGAAAAAGGGCTACTATCCTAATGTCATTAGTCGTTTTATATATTTTCTTGTGTGCACTAGGCTTTTACTTAAAAGAAAAAAAAGGCTTTAAGACTCATCAGCTTTTTCTAGTTTTTGCTCTAGTACTTGGCATAATCGCCACCTTCGCTCTACCCCTCAGTATGGCCCCAGACGAGATTAACCATTTCCGTCGCGCCTACGAAATCACTAACGGCCACTTCGTTTCTGCCAGAGATGAGCAGGGCTGTGGTGGAAATTATCTTCCAGAGGCCATCAGTACCATTAACGACACCTTTGAGGATAAATTTAACTCCAATATTGGCGAGTACAACTATGGCCAGTCAATAAACGCACTAAAAGAATCCATTGACGACAACAATTATACCTTCCAAGTTTTTGGTAATACTTCGCTGTATTCCGCAGCTCCGTATCTCCCACAAATTATTGGTATTGGCATCGGTAGAATCTTCAATCTTCCAGTATTCGTTTGTATGTATATAGCCCGCTTATTTAATCTCCTATTTTGGGTGACAGTTATTTATTTTGCCATCAAATTTATCCCTACCGGCAAGTCATTAATCTGCCTTCTCATGCTTTCCCCAATTTCTTTACAAGCTGCGGCCTCCTGCCAGATTGACGCCTTCACCAATGCCGCTATTATTGGTATGATTGCATTCGTTTTCTATAAGATGAAAAATCCGACTCTGCTTTCTCGTCGCGAAAAAATTGTCGCTGTTGCACTCTCGATTGCTCTTGCACTTTCAAAAATCGTCTATTTGCCGATTTGTCTCCTTCTAATTCTCTTACCAAAATCTTGCTTCAAGTCCAGAAAAGACAAAATCATAAAGCTCATAGCTCTAATTTCTGTTGCGACTATACTCAATCTCGCTTGGCTCATTATCGCTTCTGGTTACCTCATTGAATTTCAACCCGGAGTCGATTCTCCGGCTCAGGTCCATTTTATTCTCTCTCACCCTCTTGATTATCTCGCTGTCGTCTTTCGTACTTACGCCAATAACGGTCTCGGCTTTTTGTTGGATTCGCTTGGTCCGAAGCTCGGCTATTTCCATATTGATATCTCTCGTACATACATCATTGCATTACTGCTTTTCATATTCTATGCATACCTTTCAGATAATAAAGAGCAGCTCAAACTTACCCCCCGTCAAAAAGCTTTCATTGCTATCATTGTCCTTATAGTGGTAGCTCTCATCTCTACTAGTCTCTATGTCCAATGGACAGCACTCGAAGCCGCCACAATTAACGGTCTCCAGGGGCGTTACTTTACAGCCATCATGCCACTTGCCTTCTTCCTTATTACTCCGCTCAGTAGTAAGAAAGTTACATTGCAGCCAACCTATATTTTTGCCTTTATTTCCGCCGTTGAACTCTATGCAATTTCTTCTGTCGTAGCCTTTTATCTCTAATCTGTGGTATAATAGACAAAAGGAGTTTTAAATGAAGGGAATTATTTTAGCTGGGGGATCGGGAACGCGTCTTTATCCGTTGACCTTGGCTACTTCGAAACAGATGTTACCGGTTTATGATAAACCTATGATTTATTATCCACTTTCCACCTTGATGATGGCCGGTATTCGTGAAATTTTAATTATTTCCACCCCAAACGATTTACCGAATTTTGAACGATTGCTCGGCGATGGCTCAAATTTTGGCTTAAAGCTTTCCTATAAAATTCAACCTTCACCAAATGGCCTCGCCGAAGCATTCGTACTAGGAGAAGAATTTATCGGCGATGATGCCTGCGCCATGGTTCTCGGTGACAACATTTTCTACGGCAACGGTTTCAACAATAATCTAAAAACTGCCGCAAAAAACGCCGAAGGAAATCGTCGGGCTACTGTCTTTGGCTATTATGTAAATGATCCTGAGCGTTTTGGTGTTGTCGAGTTTGACGACAACTGGCACGCAGTTTCCATTGAGGAAAAACCAGAACAGCCAAAGAGCAACTATGCTGTTACTGGCCTATATTTCTATCCTGCTGGTGTTGCTGAAAAAGCCAAAACTATCCAACCTTCCGCTCGCGGCGAACTTGAGATTACGAGCTTAAACGAACTCTATTTAAACGAAAAAAATCTTGACGTTCAGCTTCTCGGTCGTGGCTTCGCTTGGCTTGATACTGGCACTATGGATTCGCTTGCCGATGCCTCAGATTTTGTTCGCGTAATTCAAAAACGCCAAGGTATCCAAATTTCTGCTCCAGAGGAAATCGCCTATAAAAATGGTTGGATTTCAAAGGAAAAACTTGTTGAGTCTGCCACAAAATACGGTAAATCTTCCTATGGTCAGCACCTTAAAAATGTCGCAGAAGGGAAAATTAAAGATGAGTAATTTTGAATTTGAAAAAACCAAAATCGATGGCGTCTATGTTATTACTCCGAAGCTTTTTGGCGATAATCGCGGCTACTTCATGGAAACTTATAATGAGAATGCTTTTAAAGAAGCTGGACTAAACTATAATTTCGTCCAAGATAACCAATCTAGCTCTAAGAAAGGTGTTCTCCGTGGTCTTCATTTTCAGAAAACTTATCCCCAAGCTAAACTAGTTCGTGTCTTAAAGGGCGAAGTTTTTGATGTCGCTGTTGATCTTCGCGAGCATAGCGAAACTTACGGCCAGTGGGTTGGTGTGAAATTGTCCGAAGAAAACCATAAACAACTCATGATTCCTCGTGGTTTTGCGCACGGCTTTCTAGTCCTTTCCGACTATGCCGAATTTGCTTATAAATGTGACGACTTCTATCATCCGGAAGACGAGGGTGGACTACTCTACAATGATCCAGACGTCAATGTTGAATGGCCAGAAGTTGATGCTGAAATCATCCTGAGCGACAAGGATAAAGTACATCTAACGCTTGCGGAATCACAAATAAAATTTAAGGAGGAAAATGTCTAAAAAAACCATCATTGTTACCGGCGGAGCTGGCTTTATTGGTTCAAACTTCGTTTATTACATGCTTAACAAATACCCAGAGTACCGTATCGTTTGTGTAGATTGCCTTACTTACGCTGGAAATTTGCATACCCTAAATAAAGCTCTAGAAAACCCAAACTTCCGCTTCTCTAAAACTAATATCTGCGACAAAGAGGGAATCACTAAACTCTTCAAAGAAGAAAACCCAGACATTGTCGTCAACTTCGCTGCCGAAAGCCACGTCGATCGCTCGATTACTGGCCCAGAAATTTTTGTAAAAACCAATATTTCCGGCACCCAGAACTTGATGGATGTTTGTCGTGAACTAAATATTCCGCGCTATCACCAAGTCTCTACCGACGAAGTTTACGGCGATCTACCTCTTGATCGCCCTGATCTCTTCTTTACCGAAACTACCCCGCTCCATGCCAGTAGCCCATACAGCGCTTCAAAAGCCGGCGCCGATATGTTGGTCATGGCATACTACCGTACTTATAAATTCCCGGCCACGATCAGTCGTTGTTCGAATAATTATGGTCCATACCATTTTCCAGAAAAGCTTATTCCATTAATGATTATTAACGCCCTAAATGATAAACCACTCCCAGTATACGGTGACGGAAAAAATGTTCGCGACTGGCTCTACGTCGAAGACCATTGTCGCGCCATCGACCTGATCATTCATAATAGTAAAATCGGTGAAATTTATAATGTTGGTGGCCATAACGAAATGAGCAACATTGACATTGTAAAGCTGATTTGTAAAAAGCTAGATAAGCCAGAGAGCTTAATTGAGTTTGTTGAAGATCGTAAAGGTCATGATCGTCGCTACGCTATCGACCCAACCAAGATTCATAATGAACTCGGTTGGCTTCCAGAGACTAAGTTCAAAGACGGTATCGAAAAAACCATTGAGTGGTATCTAGATAATAAAACTTGGTGGGAAGAAATTCTAAGTGGGGAATATCAAAAATGAAAGTTTTCGTCACAGGTGTTTCCGGTCAACTTGGCCATGATTTAATGCTAGAATTACAAAAACGCAATATTGATTGCATTGGTAGTGATCGCCACGGTAATCCCGACGCTCCGTTCAAGACGGTCCCTCTAGATATTACCGATAAAGAAAACGTAGATAAAATTCTCACCGAAATTCATCCTGACGGCATCATTCATTGCGCTGCCTGGACAAATGTTGACGCTGCAGAGGATCCGGAAAATGAGCCAAAAGTTCGCGCCGTGAATGTCGATGGTACAAAAAACATTGCCGAAGTTGCCAAAAAACTCGGCGCCAAAATGATTTATATTTCCACTGACTACGTTTTTGATGGTCAAGGAACTAGACCTTGGCAACCAGACGACAAAAACTATGCTCCGCTGAATGTTTATGGCCAATCCAAACTTGACGGAGAACTAGCCGTTGCTAAAACTCTAGATAAATATTATATCGTGCGTATCGCTTGGGTCTTTGGTCAAAATGGTAAAAATTTTGTCGAAACAATGCTGAATGTCGGTAAAACTCATCCCGAAGTGAGAGTTGTAGATGATCAAATTGGTACACCTACTTATTGCCCAGACCTTGCCAAGCTACTCGTCGATATGATTGAGTCCGACAAATACGGCTATTATCATGCGACCAACGAAGGTGGCTACATTAGCTGGGCAGATTTCACAAAAGAAATCTTCAAACAGGCACAAATTGATTCGAGGGTTATTCCAGTCACGACCGCAGAATACGGCCTCTCTAAGGCTAAGCGACCATTCAACTCTCGTCTCGACAAATCTAAACTCACCGAAAATGGTTTTAGTCTTCTTCCGACCTGGCAGGACGCTCTCTCTCGTTATCTAGAAAACAGGCAAAACCATGCTTAAAAAAGCTAAACCATACATTATTATTGCGGCTGCTACGCTGATTGCACTCTCCATTTTTCTTAATCACGGTTATCCTACTGGTCACGATTTAGCCTATCATGCCTCATCTATCATAGGTATGACAAACCACAGTTTTTGGGATATTTTCACTAGCAAAATCTTTGGTTTTATGTCTAATGATTTTGGCTTTGGCGAAGGTCTATTTTATCCGCCATTTGCACACATTATTGCTGCAGTAATCTATAAACTTATCGGCAGTGTAGCTAGCGTATTCATTACTCTCAAAATTTTCTATTTCTTGACCATGTTCTTTTCCGGGGTATTTTTCAGAAAACTCATTTTACTAATTACGAAAAATGAAAAAGCCGCACTTTTTTCCTCAATTTTTTACATCACTACCCCATATTTTATCGCAGATATTGTAGTCCGCTGCGCTATGGCCGAAACTACGATGTTCCTATTTATGCCGATTACCCTAATCGGTATTTACCACCTCCTGCACGATAATTATAAAAAATTCCTGATTTATTTTACAATTGGCTGCGTTGGATTAATTCATTCTCATCTCGTACTTATGATGTATTTCGCACTGCTCTGCTGTCTAGGCTTTGCTCCAAAAATCAAAGAATTTTTCCATAAGAAAAGATTACTATATTTTGGCCTAAGCGTTTTCATCACAGCGCTCATGAGTCTCCCATTCCTAGTTCCAATGCTTGAGAACAAAAACAACGCCGACTACAATGTTTTTCGAGATGGTTTTATGACCAGCGTGAACTTCATAGAAAAGTCGCGTGTTCCGCCGGATTATCTTCTTACAATCGACAAAGTATTCGAGGAATCTCCAGTACCGTTCTACCTCAGCTTTTTTGGAATTATTGCTTTGGGCTATGCCCTATTTAAATATCGCAAAATTAAAAATGACAATAACGCACCATTCCTGCTTTTTGCACTTATCATTACTCCGATATGTCTTTTCTGCTCGACCACCTTATTTCCTTGGAACTTTGTTCCGCACCCACTCCTTTATATTCAATTCTCCTGGCGCCTTCTATCATTCGTTAGTCTAGGCATGGCTATTATTGTCGGTATTTGTCTTCCTAAAATGGAAGTTGAATTTGGAAAAATCATCTATATCATTCTTGCACTTTCGTGTCTGTTCAGTGTTGCACAAATCAATAATTATAAATCTTCTGATGATATTTTTCAGAAAGATTTAGCGACTTCAGCGAATTATATTGTTGACCATGCTCCAGTGGAAATTACTGGCCAAGAAATTATTGAGACTCACACACACGACATTATATCCAGTGACAAGAACATCGATATCACTAACATATCCAGCAACACTCCAGACCTCGCCTTCAAAGTTTCCGGAGTTAAAAGTCCTGTAACCATCACCTTGCCGCGCTATTATTATTTGGGCTATGACATTAAAGCTGTGTCTAAAGATCAACAAATTAAACATCTAGACTACTATAATCAAGATGGCTTTATCGCCTTCAATCTCGATACAGACGCAGAAATTACAATTAACTATCCGGGTACGCATGCTCAGCAAACAGCATATTGGGTTGCAGGCTCCACTACTCTAGCGTTTGTTGCTTATTGTATTTTCGCCAAACCGTCCAAGAAGAAAAACTAATCCCAAAGCTTTAGATAAGCTTGAGCAATCTTCTTCGGAGAACCATCTTTAACGATCTTCCCATTTTCTAGCAGTATTGCCCTGGAACAGTATTTTTCAACATTTTCCATCGAATGTGTGACCAAGATCACCGTTTGTTTTCCACGCAAACTCTCAAAATAATCATTACATTTTTTCTGGAAAGCTGCATCACCCACGGCCAAAACCTCATCTAGTACGAGGATATCACCCTTTGCGCGGATTGCAATTGAAAATGCCAAACGTACCTGCATACCAGAAGAGTAATTCTTTAATTTTTGATCCATGAATGGCTCTAATTCTGCAAAACGCACAATCTCATCATACATCTCGCTCATCTCTTTGTGCGAAAATCCTAAAAGCGCACCATTAAGATATATATTTTCGCGTCCAGTTAATTCCGGGTTAAACCCTACGCCTAGCTCGATAAATGGTACCAAGTTCCCATTTATCGTTACGGAACCCTTTTCCGGGTAATAAATTCCAGATAAAATCTTAAGCAGGGTAGATTTTCCAGACCCATTACGTCCTACGATTCCAACAAATTCGCCTTTCTTAATCTCGAAGCTTATCCCATCAATCACCTTTTGCTCTCGATATCCTTTTATCCCGCGTAGACGGTTAAAAAACGCCTGCTTTAGCCCCCACGCTCTTTCCGTTGGAAGAAGGAAACTTTTATGTAGACCAGAAACTTTGATTGCTATTTGGTTTTCTGGCTCGATAATTAACTTTCTTGCTCCAATTTTTCTTTTTACCATTATACTTCCTCCGCAAAGAACTTAGACTGCCATCTGAAATACAGCGCGCCAGTAATCAGAACCGTCGTCACCACTACGATAGGTATAATTTTCCAATACCACCCGCTTTCGAAGCTCCAGGTTGTAATCGTAGATGTGGTTACTAAATTATAGCGCACATCTTGCACAACCTGAGAAATCGGATTTGCCAAAATCACTTTTGCCGCAAGCATCCTTGCACCACTAGCTTCTCCTCCAATTACCATCGAAATCGGATAGATAATCGGGATAGCGTAAAACAACGCCTGCATTAATACATCCCAAATCGAGGTTACATCCCTATACCGAACATTAATTGCCCCAAGCAAGAAGGAGATACCAAGAGAAAGCATGTACAGCTCAAGAATAAATACCGGCACAAGCAGCCAAGACCAACTTATTTCCACGCCATCAAGCAGTGCAAAAATAACCACTACACAAAGATTGATAGCTAGGTTAATTAAAGCCGTAAACGTAGCCGACACAACCACAATATATTTCGGGAAACTCACTTTCCTAATTAAGTCTCCTCGCACTACCATTGCCTGAATGCCCTGGCTCGTACACTCGGAAAAGAAGCTCCATAAAGTTGTACCGGTAAGCAGATAGACCGGATAGTGCGGTATCTCATCCCCGAACCGCATAATCATCGCGAACACTAGATACAAAATAGCGAACATTAGAAGCGGTCTTAACAGCGCCCAAAGATAACCCAACGCCGAACCCTGGTAGCGCAGTTTAAAATCTGTCTTCGTTAGTTCTTTTAAAAGAATGCGATTCTTTTGGTTTAGGACTCTTGGGATACCCATAACTACTCTATTTTATCATATTCCCTAGAGGATTTCTAGACTTCCGCCACCTTATATCATATAATATAGATATGAAACAGAAGATAGCCATCCTCATTCCATGCTACAATGAGGCCCTCACAATTTCCAAAGTCATCAAAGATTATAAAGATGCTTTGCTGGATGCAGATATTTATGTTTACGATAACAATTCTAGCGATGGCACTGACAAACTCGCAAAGAAAGCCGGCGCTATCGTAAGATACGAATGTCGACAGGGCAAGGGAAACGTCATCCGTAGCATGTTTAGAGATATTGAGGCAGATTGCTATCTCATGATTGATGGCGACGATACATACTCTGCCAAAGATGCTCAAAAAATGTGTAATCTTGTGCTAGATGGCAAGGCCGACATGGTTGTCGGTGACCGTCTATCTGGTGCCTATTTCCAAGAAAACAAACGCCCATTTCATAATTTTGGCAACAAGCTCGTCCGCTCTGCAATCAACAAATTATTCCACAATGACATAAAAGATATTATGACTGGCTACCGCGCCTTTAGTCGCGATTTTGTTAAAGGTTTTCCAGTTTTATCTAAAGGCTTTGAAATCGAGACCGAAATGACTATTCATGCTGTAGATAAAAATTTCAAAATCGTTGAAATCCCAATCGAATATCGAGATCGTCCAGAAGGTTCGGTCTCAAAACTTAATACTTACCGTGATGGTTTCAAGGTTCTGAGAACTATTGCTGTACTATTCGAAGAGTATAAACCAGCCATTTTCTTTAATACTATCGCTATTATTTTCCTTGCACTTTCACTTATACTAGGAATTCCGGTGCTCAGTGAGTTTTTCCGGACGCACCTCGTTCCACGCTTCCCGACCTTAATCGTCTCTGCAATCTTTCTAGTTATGTCACTCCTATTCTATATTACCGGTATAATTTTACAAGTTATCGTTAAGAAGCATAAGCAGCTCTACGAGCTATATTTGAACAGTCTACACAAATGATTGAACCATTAATCTCCGTAATTATTCCGGTCTACAACGTCGAGAATTATATTGGGCGTTGTTTTCGCTCTGTTGCCAAACAAACTTACAAGCAACTTGAAATTATATTCGTAGACGATGGCTCCACCGATGCCTCTGGCAAACTTTGCGATCAGTATGCCAAATATGATAAGCGCGTGAAAGTTATTCACCAAAAAAATGGCGGCTTGTCGCAAGCCCGAAATTCTGGTCTTAAAATCGCAAAAGGTAACTACCTTACTTTCCTTGATTCAGATGACCTTTTTGGCAGCAATGATTATCTCGAAAAACTATACCAAAAACTCGTTGATACTAATTCCGACATTTCAATCTGTGCTATCAAAGAACTAAGACCAAAAACCAGCCTTGATTACGGACAGAAATATCAACCAGAAACCATGTCTTCCGAAGATTGCCTTAGGCGTATGCTGAATGAACAGGGTTTCAACGTTTCTGCCTATGCTAAACTTTACCATAAAAATTTATGGAAAAACGTCTCTTTTCCGGAAGGAAAATTACACGAAGATCTTGGCACCACTTACAAATTAATTATGAAAGCCAAGCAAGTTGCCTATCTCCCAAACATCAAATATCTCTATGTCCGTCGCAACGAATCAATCTCCTCATCGCACTTCACTTCGCGTAAACTAGATATCCTGGATCTCACTGATATTATGTGTACCGATATCGACAAAAAATATAAGGATTTAAAAAACACCACCAATCTCCGTCGCCTCCACGCTAGGTTCAGTATCCTTTGCCAAATAGATAAGCGCAGTCATCCACAACTTGAGCGCAAACTTACTAAATACATTAAAGCCCACAAAAATTATATTCTAAAAAATCCAGAGGCCGGCATAAAAGATAAAATTGCTATCCGTACTATTTTAATTTCGGTTTCACTTTTCCGTACTGTTTGGAAGGTTTATAATAATCACCGAGGAGCTATATTATGAGTGAAGAATTGCCAAAAATCTCTGTCGTAATCTACAACCATAACGCTGGTATCTACGCAGGACGCTTGCTGAAGTTTCTACACAAAGATCAATATGTAAACCTCGAGTTGGCTGTCATCGACGATGGCTCGAAAGACGACTCAGTGGATCAGATTAAACACACCGTCCTAGAAAACGAAATTAGAAATGCGCATCTTTATCAACTACCAAAACACCAGGGCAAAACTGCGGCCTACAACCTTGCGCTAGAAAAAATAACCGGCGACTATGTAATATTTACCAGTGCCATGGATGAAATGGACAAGAATTTTATTCGGTCGCTTTCAACGACTTTCAAAAGCAAGGCCTTTGCACTTACCGGTTTCTACGATAACACCAAAAAGAAAAATGTTCCGTGTTTTTGTACGCCCACTAAAGATCGCAAAGACGATGAAACATTTAAAGCCTACTTTGCGCGCCTTAAAAAACACGATGCTCGCTTCGCACCCATTTTCAATAAGATTTTTGACATGGAAGTTATTCGTGATAAAGATCTAAAATTTACAAATACAAAAAGTGCGAGTCAAAAATTTGTTGACGACTATATCAAGGCTGCCGAAATCGAAAGAATTGTCACTATAAATAAACCGCTTTACACACACAATTCTAAATAATGCAAAGTATCGCGCATCGCATCGTCAATCGACATCGACGCCTTCCAGCCCAGCTCTTGCCAAGCTAGGCTTGGATCTGCATAAACTTCTGCCAAATCTCCTGCACGTCGAGGTGCTACTTTGTATGGTAATTTCCGTCCACTCGCCCTCTCAAACGCAGACACCATTTCTAGAACAGAAGTTCCGCGACCAGTACCAAGATTATAGATCTTCACGCCAGGCCTCATTTTCGCTAGTGCCGCAACATGCCCTCGCGCCAAATCCACTACGTGTATATAGTCTCTTATACAGGATCCATCTGCCGTTGGGTAATCGTTTCCATACACGGAAAGCTCATCAATCTCTCCGGTTGCCACACGCATAATCACTGGCATTAAATTATTTGGAATTCCGTTCGGATCTTCACCAATCAAACCAGAGCTATGTGCCCCTATCGGGTTAAAATAACGTAAAATCGTCGCCGAAAATTCCGGGTTAGACACACTTACATCTTTTAAAATTTCCTCAATCATGTATTTCGTACGACCATAAGGATTTGTAATCCCATGTCCAGCCGGAAGATCCTCGTGACATGCTCCGTTCCCAGCATCGCCATACACAGTCGCCGACGACGAAAATACAATTCGATTCACATTATTTTCCTTCATGCATTTCAGTAGGTTCAGCGTACCGCCGATATTATTCTCATAATACATAATCGGCTCAGCGATACTTTCTGCCACCGCTTTTAGTCCAGCAAAATGCAATACACAATCGAAGTTACCTTCACGAAAGATATTCGACAACGCTCCAAAATCAAGCAAGTCTATTTTGTGAAATTTTGGTTTTACGCCGGTAATCTCAAAAATTTTGTCCAGGACGCTTTCCTTACTGTTGCACAAATTATCCAAAATTTCTACCGTATATCCAGCTGAAATTAACTCCACAACAGTATGCGAGCCAATATATCCCGTACCCCCAGTAACTAGTATTTTCTCCATATCCCCATTTTACCATACATGATATAATTAAGATATGAAAAAAGACTCTGGCTTGATTTTTCGCCTTTTCCTAATGCTTGGTGATGCAGCTGCGATTACGTTTTCTTTTGCTTTCGCTTACTACATTCGCACTCACCTCGACTCGCGTCCATATTTTTTCATTGCCGAGCAACTCGATTTTACTCTCACGATTTTTGCATTAATTCCTGTTTGGTGGATTATTCTCGCCGTACTCGGACTTTATAGAAACTCAATCATACTCAATCGGCACCGTTCTCCGGAACTTCTCCGTCTCTTCATCGCTTCAATCGTTGGGATCATGACGATCATTACTTACGACTTTTTCTACCAAAATAATCTTTTCCCAGTTCGCACTGTTGCCATTTGGGCCACCATCCTCTGCTTTATCTTTTTAGTCATTGCTCGCACCTTTATTCGCCGTATTCGCTACCTAATCATTGTTCGCACTCACCGCGCCACCCAGCGGGTTATTATTGTTGGCAACAGTAAAAACACCGAACATCTCCTTGAATATATCGCCGATTTTCCAGAAGCTGGCTATCGTCTCGCAGGTGTTGTCTCGAATCTCAAGAACGTTCCCGAAATTTTTCGAAAACGTCGCTTTAGCTCGTTAAAAGACGCTCTTGCTCATACTCGTGCCGATATCATTTTCCAAACTGATGAGGTCCAGACTGAATACGTTTACGGCCAAGCTGTTGCCAATCACATGCTCTACTATTTTGTGCCAAGCGACTCTACTTTGTCATCACATATCGGTAGCATGGAACTCATTGGCGACACTCCCGCCATCCTTGTTAAGGTTACACCACTTATGGGTGGCGCCCGCGTAGCCAAACGTGCTATGGATATTATTATTGGTGGTCTGTTATTCATCCTTGCTCTCATCCCTATGGTAGTGATTTGGCTCATTGTCAAACTCTCCGATCCAAAGCACCCCGCTTTCTATTCTGAATATCGCCTTTCCCGTTATAACCAAAAAGTCAGAATCTACAAGTTCCGCTCCATGAATCCGGTCTACTCTGGATTAAGTCCAGAAGAAGCTTTCATAAAAATGGGTAAGCCGGAACTAATCGAAAAATATCGCAAGAACGGTGATTTTCTCAAAAACGACCCACGTATTACTAAAATTGGCCGCTTCCTTCGCGCCACCTCCCTTGACGAACTGCCGCAACTTTGGAACGTGGTGAAGGGCGATATTTCCTTAGTTGGCCCACGCGCTCTTGTCCCGGGTGAACTTCGTAATTACGGCGACCGCTCGCTACTTCTTTCGGTTAAATCCGGCCTTACTGGACTTGCTCAAGTCTCCGGTCGTCGAGATATTTCGTTTGAAGAACGTCGCGCTCTAGATATTTACTATATTCAAAACTGGTCGCTCCTCTTTGACTTTCAAATTCTTTTGCGCACCGTTGGCGTCGTCCTTTTTAGAAAGGGCGCCAAATGAAAAACTCAAAAGTTGCCATCGTTACTGATTGGCTCACTAACGTCGGTGGCGCCGAACGAGTCCTTCTCGCGATTCACGGAATGTATCCAGACGCTCCAATCTACACTTCAAAATACGACAAAAAGGGAATCGATTGGTTCAAAGATGCTGATGTCCGTACTGGTTGGCTCCAAATTTTTCCGACCGGCATGCGTCGCTTTCTCAGCCCACTTCGCCAACTTTATTTTTCGCATCTAAACCTCAAAGATTACGATCTCGTCATTTCTGTCACCGGCGCCGAGGCCAAAGCTGTAAAAGCCAAAAAACATATCTGCTACTGCCATGTTCCGACACAATACTATTGGCAAATGTATGATGATTATATCAAAAATCCAGGATTTGGCTTCTTAAATCCGCTCGCAAGATTAGGCTTAAAACTTCTCATCAAACCCCTTAGAAAACGTGACTACATTGCCGCCAAGCAGCCAGATGAAATTGTGACCATTAGTCACTATGCAGCCGAGCAGATTAAAAAATATTACAATCGTAGCGCTACGATTATCCATCCTCCAGTCGATGTCGAAAAATTTTCGAAAACTAAGAACCAAAAAACTTCTCGTCACGGTTTCATTACTACCTCTCGCCAGGTCACATGGAAGCGTCTCGATCTCGCGATTAAAGCCTGCCTTATGACCGGCGATGAACTTACTATTATCGGCGAAGGCCCAGAACATGAAAATCTAAAAAAACTAGCCGGCAATTCGCCTCTCATCTCATTCCGTCCTCGCATGTCGCAAAAAGGTCTCAAGACTTATCTTTGTCAAGCCAAAGGCTACCTTTTTCCAAGCCTTGAACCATTCGGAATTGCTCCAGTCGAAGCTCTCGCTACAGGCTGCCCGGTCATTGCTTATGGTAAAGGTGGCGCACTCGACTATATCAAACCAGGGAAAAACGGCCTCTTATTTAAGCCTCAAACCGCCGAAGCTTTAGCTGATAAAATCCGTGAATTTAAAACTATTAAACTTGCCACGTCCGCAGAAGTCAAAAAAACCGCCGAGCCATTTAGCGAGGAACATTTCAAGCGCAAACTAAAAGAATTTATCGATAACCATGAAAAAACTAAATAATTTTCTACTCATTCTTCTCCCCGCAGTCTTATTCTTCTCCTATTTTCCCGTCATCTCGCTCGGCGAAACTGCGACTATGCATCTCGAGCTTTCTCTTCCCGAAATTTGGCTCGTAGTTTTCTTTTTTACCAACCTCAAAAATCTCAAATCTCTAGTCAAAACTTTCACTATGCCGAAGCTCATTATCGTTAGCCTCTTCCCACTCTACGCTTCACTTTCGATTTTCTGGTCAAAAAATCGCCTCCGCGCCATCCTGACCGCCGGCTTACTTTGGCTCATTGTCTTCGCGATCATTAATATTAGCTATCATTTAAAAACTGCCGACAAAATTTTAAAACATAAGATTGCCCAATCTCTTCTTATTTCAACGACACTCGTTTGTATCTTTTGCTGGCTCCAATGCTTCCTCGACCTTATTGAGTTCGCTCGTACTGACACATTACTTTGTGCTGGCTGCACTTATGCTAGCTTCGGTTTTCCGCATCCGAACGGCTTTGCTATTGAGCCCCAATTCATGGGCAATCTTCTACTTGCTCCGACCATCTTTACATTCTACCTCCTTTTCATTCAAAAAACTCACCACCGCGTTAAAATTCTTCTGCTCGCCGCCCTATTTTCCAGCACTCTTTTCCTCACTTTTTCTCGTGGCGCAATCTACGCTTTTATCATCGCGGTCATAATATTTATCGTTTTCTTCGTACGTAAAAACCATAAGGTCCTCTTGACAATTCCGCTGATTTGCGCTACACTCATACTAACCCTTACTATGCAAGGCATTTTTTCTCAGTTGTCACCCACGAGTGACACTTTTTATTCTGGCATTACTAAATCCATCCACCAACTCACGCTTGGCAAACTCGATTTTCGCCCGCAACAAGAAGCTAAATCAAACGACGATTCCGACAATAACACTAAAGACTCTAATTTCTCCGGATACGTTGAAGAGTCCACAAACCGCCGTATGAATCTTTCAAACTATGCCCTCGACATTTGGGACGATAGCAAGACGCAAATGCTTTTTGGTACTGGCCTTGGTTCGGCTGGCATCGCCATGTCCGAGAAATATGGTTTTGACTCTGCCAAAGAAATTATCCAGAACCAATACGTCTCGCTTCTCCTTGAACTTGGTCTAATAAGTTATGCTATTTTAATCTTCGTCGGCATTAAGCTCAAGCTAAGATTAAATCCACTTGTGCTAACTATTATTTCCGCCTATGCTATTACGCTCATATTTTTCGCCGGCCTTCCAAATGCCCTCCACGTCTACCTTCTCCCACCGCTAATTTTCTATCTTGCGTCAAAAGCTTCTCTTAACCATGTATCCGCCGGCCCGGCCGAAAGCAAAAGCACCAAGTAGCCTTTTTCTCGCCACTCACGAAGTTCATCAGCAAAATCTTCATCAAGTACCGCCGGAGAAGCCACCTCGGAATTCGAAAGCTTGGCAATAAACTCAGCTGGTTCAATTACAGATAGCGAGGGGTCCTCTCGCGTTAGAAAAGTCGGCAACCAATATAACTTCGATACACCCTTGAATACATCACGATACCCACCAATAACTCCGTGTTGCCGTGAATTTTGATGCGGCTCATACACTGCCACCACACCTGAAAAACCTAACCGTGCCGACTCCTCGAGTGCCATTTCAATCGTCGCCGCAATCTCCTCAGGATGATGCCCATAATCAGAATACACACCCTCAGCAATCTGCTCAAACCTCCTACCCACGCCAGGGAATCGGTCCAGAATCGAAATCAACTCATTCGCATCTATTTCCATCTCTACTTCTTCCGCCATCGCAATCACCGCGTTAAACGCTAGTCCTGCGTCATACCTCCGAACCTTGCCCGGCAGTGTAAAACACTCAGTCTCACCCGGAGCAGAAATCACCTGCTCGCTTTGTCCTTCAAACTTTGCAAACGCCGCCTTATATTCGGCCGCCGTAGCATACACATCTGGATGATCATATGACACGGATGTAATCACAGAAAGCCACGGCGAAAAATGCAAAAAATTCCGGTCATACTCATCCGCTTCATAAACCAAAAATGACGAGGATGGCTCATATCTCCCTGCATCAGCAAACGGCAACGTCGTCCCGACCAAATACGAAATCGGAATCCCAAGTTTCATGCATGCCCAAACAATCATCGCCGTCGTCGTAGTCTTTCCATGTGTCCCCGCTACGGCTACTAGCAGAAGCCCCAGCTTATCGATCAAAAACGAAATCAGCTCGTCTCGTTTCGATGCCCTAATCGAAAGCTCACGTGCTGCTACTAATTCTGGATGATCAGCCGGCAATGCCGAGGTATACACGAACCAATCTATCCCCTCCAACTCTGCCATCGAGCGCAAAAACGACCCATCTTGTGCCGACGACCCAATCTCGACCGGAATCCCCGCCTCGTATAATTCGCTCGAAACTGCCCCCTCGGCCAAATCACTACCAAACACCTTAAATCCGGCCTGCTTCGCCATCAGTGCTAGCGGCCCCATACCAGTTCCCGAAATTCCTGAAATATAAATATTCATGTTATAATAATCATAACATGGTGGGCAAAAATGTTAAACAGACTTTAAAAAACTCGTTAAAACAGCTGAAACGTATAAAAACTTGGCAGCTGTTACTTGTTCTTATTCCACTTCTATTTATTACTGCCACGCTTTTAAGATTCGACCATATCAAAATGACCGAATTACGCAGCGAAGTTCTTGCCGCCGACGAGGAAGACAATGACGAAAAAATCGCCGAAGCCCTCAAAACGCTCAAAGACTTCACTTTCTCTCATATTATCATCAACGTTGTCGAGCGTAACGGCAAGAGTTATATTACTTTTGGTACAGGCCCATTCTATCTTGAACATCAATACCTCCGCAAAACTTCGCAAATTCTTCAGGAAGCCGAGCAAAACGTCGGCACCGACGCCAACCCGAATGGCAACGTCTACGCCGCCGCCATGTCCGTCTGTCAGCCACAGGCACAACGCTACGGTTGGGCCTGGAACAACCCTGACTACATGAACTGCTACCTGACCGAAATCAATAAATACCCGGTTTCCGAACGCATCGAAGATACTGTCGTCGTTAGCCTCCCAGATACTTCACTCTACCGCTACGACTTCGCCTCGCCGGTCTGGGCTCCGACCCTGACTGGGTTCGCCATTCTTGCCAGCCTCATTCTTACCGCTATTGTCATCATTAGAATCTTCGCTTGGCTAGTCATTCATATTGCGATTCTTTTCATCAAATAATCCACAAAGTCCAAAAAAACCCTTGACAGTCTCCTCCAGAGACCATAAGATATAGATATAACAACTAAGGAGGAAAAAATGGCCTACGAGCATACCAACAGTAAAGGCGTTACCTATTACCTACATAAATCTGAAGTTACCCTTCGCGGTGGCAAACAGCAAACTATCTATTTCTTCACTAAGACTGCCGAAGGCGGCAAAGGCACCCCATGTGACCTTCCTGATGATCGCCAGGTTAACGAAAACCCACGCAACGGTTTCCTAACCCTTTCAAAGAAGAAATAAACAACCAAACAAGTAATCAAACAAATAGACAAATAAACAAGTAAAAAAACGATTTTCATCACGAAAATCGTTTTTTTATTGCACTCAATATTATTCTTATGCTATAATCAAATCACAAACGGTCATATATTAAATAAAAACAAATTGGGACAAAAATGATTGGACGAGCAAATAGACATTTAGCTCTAGCCCTAAGCCTATTAGTCGGTGCGGCTACGCTCCAGCCTTTCGCACATAGCGCTTTGGCCGCAGAGCCAGCAACAATTACTGTGACGTATCCTTACTATGCCTTCGTCGAAGATCCAGAAAACCCATGGCAGACAGTCTACGATGCACTAGATGCAACCGGCACGGTTGAATATAGCGACAGCTTTTTCTCTGAGTCATCACCAGGAGATCATCCAAAGCTTCGCGCTGCATCTTATGCTCTAGCCTTGGCCGGCTACGAAAATCAAGCCGACGGCTACCCTTCGATCGGCTCCACTCCCAATCCAAAACTCATCAACCTATTGAACCAAATGGGCTTTTCCGACTATCAAAGTTGGGATATAGCTTCGGAAGAGGACGGCCATTCCATGGGTACAACCATTGGCCATAAAACGCTTACTAACGGCCAAGAATTAATTGTTATCGCTCCGCGTAATTATAATTACATGACAGAATGGCTATCAAATTTCAACGTCGGCACTTCTGGCGATCATGCTGGTTTCACCGAGTCCGCCAACTTCATTGTCGACCGTTTTAACCAATATCTTTCCAGTCGCGATTTAACGGACTATAAAGTCTGGGTCGTAGGTTACTCACGCGGCGGCGCCGTTATCGATCTTTTCGCAAAAAACATCAACGCAAATCTTGCAAATTATGACATGGCCGAAGAAGATTTCTATGTCTATACCTTCGGAGCACCACGAGCAAGCCTTACCGAAACCAACTACAGCAATATCCATGACGTTAAAGACGGCAATGACTTGCTCCTTGGCTATGTTTTTCCAGAACTCTGGGGCTTTTATAATACTGGTACCTACGAAGAGATTCACCCTGCAGATCTCTCGATTTCCACATCCATGGTCAATATTTCCGACCTCGCCGATAGCTCCCGAGCTATGAATGTACTATCATCTAATGATGGCTTAGTAGAAGAGGCTGGTACCATGAATGGTAAAGACTTTATGGATGCTTGGCTCCAGTTTATTACCGAAAACGGACTGACGCGTGAATATTTTGATACTGAAGTTAAGGCCCCGCTTTCCGCAATTATGAAAGCCTACCAGCAAAGAACTGTCGACAAACAAAGTGATTTCACAAATTTCATCAAAGACACTCAAAAAGGCTTAGCTGGTATGGTCGCCAGCAACGCTTTCATGGATTTAATGACTGGCAACTACGGCGCTACCCTCGAAGAATCTCTAGATAACTTCCCACCATATCAAGATCTCGTCAAGATTCTCAAGGGTACCGCCACGGATACCGATGTCGACGACTTCCTTACTTACTTAACAAATTATATTGGCGAATACGATAGTTATGAGACGGCATTTGGACAGACTCCAACAGTAACCGAAGCCGAGTTTGCTATTATTAAGGAAAATCTTCCAAAACTAGTTAAGTCTCTGTCTCCATTTATCATTGCGGATGCTGCCTATACACAAACCACTTTTGGAGAAGATTACTCTCTGTATTATACATACACCTTAATTTCCAACGCCGAGAATCTTGTTATTGGGCATATTCCCGAAAGTATTATGCCGATTTTAAAAAGCCTAATCCCAGTCGATGAAGATGACAATAAAAATGGAAAAAGTGACGATTCTAATGAAGCGGAACAGGCTGATAATGAAGACGATGCTGCTCAGGACGATATCAATTCCGAAACTATTAGCGACACCGAATACCCAGATATTCCATACACCGGTACTATGTCTCAAGATGAACGCCTATCAACCACAGATACCATCGAACTAGTTATATTATCGGCAGCAGTCACCCTGTTCTATATAAGTAAAAAACATCTAAGAAACTATAAAGAAAATTGCCGCTAAAAATGGTGGGGGCACCTGGGCTCGAACCAGGGACCAAGCGGTTATGAGCCGCCTGCTCTAACCACTGAGCTATGCCCCCAAGCATTACAGCGGTATTCCCATTTTACCATAAAATGCTATAATGATAAACAGATGAAAGAGCTTAAGACAAAATTCCGTCGTGTCAAATATTGGCTCACGCGCAACATGACCGTCAACCGTTTTTTGATCCTGGCTTTTATCTTGCTTTGTTTAAACTGGACTTATAGCGCAATTATTTCGCTTAGTCGTAACTGGCAGCTTGAACAGCGCCTTGCCGCTAAACAGCGTGAGGCAAAAATCCTTGAGCTCGAGGTCGAAACTATTGAGCTTGAAAATCAGTACCTCTCTTCAGAGGAATATCAAGAACTCGCCGCTCGCGACAAAGCCAATAAAATCATGCCCGGAGAATCCCTCGTTTATCTTCCTAAAAATTCCGAAGCCGCAAAAACGAAACATGCTACCGAAGCCGTCGCCACGGCTTATGTCGAGCCTTCTAACTTTCACCAATGGCTCTCCTTCCTCTTTGGTATCTAACTCCTACCCCTTAGAGACTGTGGAAAACTCACCCTAATTTCCAATAGCTCTTTACTTTTTAGGAAAAGTATGGTATAATAGAAACATCGAGTAATTAATACCCGCGTACGTTTTAGTTTAGAGGAAAGGCTTTAATGTTTCGCGGTGTTTTGTTGTCAGCCTTATGGCTTCTTCGAAATAGGAGGTGTATTATGAAGAAAACAACAAAAACTTTAAGTTTGATTCTGGCTATAGTTTTAGTCATCGGCGGAGTAAACTTTGCCCCGATTCTGAACGGTTCTGACACTGCTCACGCAATCAGCAAAAAGAAACTGTACTTTGTCAACGACAAGAAAATCAACGTCTATTCGGAAAAATCCGAAGACAGCGAGATCGTCAATACGATTAAACGATTCAAACTCGTCAACGTCGTTGGCTCAAAAGACGACGACGGCTGGGTTAAGATCAAGTTTAACGACGGCGAATACAAGGGTTTCGTCAAAATCGACCAGCTCAAAAAAGCTACCAGCGCCGACTACTGTGTCATCACTTCGCGCAATCTCGCAAAAAAGATCGCTAAAAGTTACGGCTGGAAACTTAGTGACGAAAAGTATACTTACAGGAAATTTCGCAATGACGCTGGGTACGTTAATTATTATAGTGAAATCAAGACTTACTTCGATGTCGGCGACCATTGGGTTGTAGTGGATTGCATGGATATCGTCCTAAAGCCAAACGTATACACCGATACTTGGACTACATATATCATATATATTGATGGTAGATCTTTTGAGCTCGGTGGAGGTAACAGCGAACTTAGAAAGTCACTAAAAGTGACACAAAAAGAACTTTCCTCTTAGAAAAAACGCCGCAACTGCGGCGTTTTTCTTGCATAAATTTTATTCTTGTGGTTAAATTATCTTATGGATAATAACTCTGGAGGCGAGCAACAAAATATTCCTGTCGGCAGCGGTCAGGCTTCGGCTCCAGATACGATTTACTCCTCCCAGGATATCTTAGGTAAGTCCATTGCCGGCGGCAAAAAGAATTTTTTCACCAGAATCAAGAAAACTTCCCCAGATTTTAAAGAACACATCCAAAAACGTATCAAAAGCCGCTCACGCTTTAGTAAAAAACAGATTATTATTATCTCTGTCGCTATCTTAACGATTGTTTTGGGCATTACTGCGCTAGTCATTATCCTCAAAAATTTCCATAATTCCTCTGCCAAAAATGACGACGCGGCAGACCTAACCCATCAAATTATCAACCCAGAAGACCCCAACGAGCAGGCTAACGAAGGCATTAGTGAAGGAGAAGAGCCTATCTCCGAAGAAGAGGAAACTACCGATATCACGAGCTCCATAGATAACGTTCCCGAAGATGTCCTCCGTCAGTTTAACGAGCGCATCACTACGACCTCGAGCATGGCTGATGATATTAAAACGCGACTCGAGCTAGTAAAATTCTTAGCCGAGAACGGTTTTTATGATGCTAGCTACTTGACACTTAGTGAAATTAACCACGAAATTCTATCTGATTGCCAGATGGTCGACTATTACGACGCTGTTATTTATTTAGACAATACGAGAGGATACACTGCTAACCTAGAAGAATACTCCACAGAAATGGACAGTTATAAGGAGAAATGCAGCAATGGCTAAGAAACGTTATTATTGTCTCGTCGCCATGATTTTAAACGTTAGCCTAGCCATAATTACGCTAACTAGCAGCAACGTTTTTGCTGCTCAAGGTGATAATAACTACGGCTATAACGACTGTGGCGGTAGCCGATGTTATAGTGGTGCCGTTTGGGTAGAGTATCAACTTACAAAAGATGGTGTCGCAGACTTGCCAAACAACCCCTACTTTAGCGGCAACAGTAGCTATCATACTGCCATCACTAAGTGTACTAAAGCCAAAGGATATGATCGTGTAGCCGTCCTCGTTCGCAATGAAAAATTGAACGGCAACTATACCGGATACCCAGCGACAACCACTCAGCTTAGATATGTTAGATATGACAAAACGGGCGCCTGGGGGTTCAAGTTGGATAACACTTCTGGTACTTCTCCGTATTATACGCCTAGCGTCGGACCAAAAGATTATTCTGTCTCTAACCAGATTGCAAAAGCTAAAAGGTATCTTTCTATGAACGACGCATATAGTTACTATCAACGGGCTCTAGCCTACGACGAAAGAGACCTACCTGACAAATGGACCAAAAACAGCAAGCTTGGCTACGTATGTATCCCACCAGAAGCGCAAGAAACTAAAGGCCACTTCTTCTCCAAATCTAGCATCTCCACCACCGACAAATCCAACAACGAAAAGAAGAAAACTTCAGGTACTGACGATACTTCCGGTGCAACACTAACCGTTAACTTAGGCAAACAACAGACTGCAGTTACTAAACAAGTTACTTTTACCCACGCTATTTATACTAGTGAGGCAAAGGACATTTTCGGCGATAGTAGCGCGAAAGCCTATACCAACTTTACCGTCAAACAGACCAACTATAATAGTAAAACAGTAAAAAGCGAAACAACTACCTATGTCAAAAATTGGGAGAGAAAAGATTTTAACGGTACAGAACGTTACAGAAAAACATATACAAATTCTCTAAACGTTACGGTTCAGCCAAATTCCAGCGTCACGGTCTGCCAGCAGATTACTTATTCCCCTAAATACTTCAAAATAACTGAAAGTCAGCAGACGGGAAAAAAGGAATTTGAAATTAATACTGATTACGGTAGAAACGGTAACGGTGACGGTAGTCATGCGTCAAAAGTCTGCGTTACTATCAAGGCTACTAGGGAGACCACTGATTCGACGCCTGGTGGGTATTGCCCAGGTGTCATCAGTAGTAATGCCGGTGATACTTGCGCTAAATCAGAAGTTATTAACTACTCTGGCAACAATACCTGGACTAATGTGGCTTATGCGAAGCCAGGCGACCAAATCAGGTTCCGACATACTTATCAATATGGCGCTCAAGCTGTGACGACCTCCGAGACTAATTCTAACCGACGCGCTGGTAATGTCCCCGCAAACTGGTTTTATCTCACGGCTTATAGAAACAATAACTACCTCTTCGATCGTACAAACTTAGTTTATCGAACAACGCTTACCGCTGGTCAGAGCCGACCATCCCAAGTCTACGGCATTGCAGACGTTATCGGTAATTATAACTTTACTATTTACTCTCCGAAAACATCTAGCACTGGCGGCATTGCCAACCGCTTCGATTGTACTCGGTACAACTTTAATGACGGCAATCTTTATTCTTACCAAGTTCCTGGTTTCGGCAATAACTTAGGTAACTGTCGCGCACAGAGCCAAACCGCCTACAATTCCGACGTCGGTTCCGAAATTTCCCAGACCTTCCATTACAATAATATTAAGGCTTGGGTCGGGTATTATAGTAATCCAAGCGGTTCTTGTGGCTGTCAGAATAGCTCTGCGACCGGTAATATTACTCCAATATATTCATTCCCGGGCTATGCTTACCATTCATATTGGGGTCGTAATCACTACAGTTGTTATAACTCTGGCACCTGTTACCCGTGTTGCTTCGGGTGGTCCTGTGGACAGTATCATAACCAATGTTGTGGCACTTGCCCTCGAAGTACTTACTCGGTTCGTGAAAATTATTGGGACTACCCACTCCGCACTAGTGACAATTATGAGGCGACCACCACTGCTCGTGTCCTCGTCCCTTACAACTTCAAGACTTCCGCTTCCTCCCGTATCCGCACTGGTGGTGACGTCATTTATGCTGGCGAGAATGTCATGTCAAGTTTCGAAGTTAGCATTAGTGATCGCCTAAACTCGCTGGTCAGTAGTGAAGAATACCTAACTATCACACCTGCTGATACCAGGGTTCAAGTTGTAGCCTTTACTCTGAACCCTAGCGTTTCTGCTGGCACCGCGGATGGTATTGTTGGTGGAGGTGTATCCAGTTCATATGAAGATCCTTGCGCGTATTATCGACGTCGTTTCGGTACGTCTTCTGGCATTGTCTGTAACCAGCTCAATAATCCAGGTACCTCTGATGGTATAATCTACGGCCCATTCAACACAGACGGGGAACTTAGCGGCGAAATCACAACACTAAGTAGCGAGAAAGTTTATTCTGATATCGTTCCAGACGTCGAAGTAGGCTCGAAATATTGTGTTGCCGTCGGCATTTCTCACGCTGATAGCCACGGTTACCCAGACTCTAACGTTCCTTATGGTCAGGGTGCTAACGGCTACAGTATGGGTAACGGTAACCCAAGTTGGCGAGTCTCAAACGCTTCTTGTCGTACTATAGCCAAGAAACCAAACTTCCAGGTTTGGGGTGGGCTCTATACTCAGGGCTCTATTGCAACTACTGTCAGCAAGAAATACACTAATGCCACAGTTTCGAGTAATGGCGGCCAAAAAATCTTCGGTTCTTGGGCCGACACTTCCGTTATCGGTCAACAAGATATTCGCGGATTTTCTTCTGGTGCTGGCCTTGGTTACATTGGTGGTGGTGGCGGAGCCTACCCATCTAAGAATTACTGCCAGCTTATCAATATGACCATTTCTAATACTACTTGTAACGTCGCTTTCCAAGTTTCTGGATATTCTGGTAATATTCAAATTAACACTTCCGATCTTCTCGCCCAAATTGTTTCGCGCTATACTCCAAGCTCAAAAGTTGCTCAATCCGGGTATAATGTTATCTCACAACCAACCCAAACCCTCCCAGGTGGTGCACAGTACACATATGTCAACGGCAGTGCAAATCTTGGCGGCATCCTTTCTCAAAATAGTGGCACGCGTATTATCGAAGTTAACGGCCCACTCGTCATCGACCACAACATTTGTTCTGGGTCCGGTAGCTGTCAAAGTGAGACTAACCGTAATGTTCTTGCCGAACGCAACAACTATTCGTATGCTGGTTCCGCTGACATCCCGCAGGTAATTATTATTGCTAACCAGATTCTCATCAGTTCGAATGTTACACAAATCGACGCTTGGCTCATCGTCAATAACGGCGAGGTTAATACTTGTATCGAAGGGAACGGCAGTGCTAGCAGTTGCGCAAATACCCTCACCTTTAATGGTCCAATTTTTGCAAAATCCTTGACTCTTAACCGTACCGCCGGTGCTTTTCCAGGGGACAACCGCAATGGCGCCGCCAGTGCTTTCCAAGATTTAGCCTCCGCAAACCGTAGTGTTATGCTGAATGGCTCCGCTGGCTTCCCAGGCTATGGCTCGCTTACTCCTGCGGAGATTTTCAACTTGCGTCCTGACGTTTACTATTGGGCTTATAACCAATCGAACCGCCTCACCCAGGCTACCGTAGTTTATATGCGTGAACTTGCTCCGCGCTATTAGGAGGAAAATGAAGCGTTTTGAACTTCCTCCCGGTATCGATCGCCGCCGTCTACGTAAAGAACTCATCATAGTCGGCTCTCTGCTTCTAATAGTTGTATCTGTCAGTTTTTTCCCGTGGCTTTTCAGTCAGCCTTTCCCAAACAGAGACCTCTATTCCGGATACAAACACCTTTACAATCAAGTAGTAAACTATGACTATTCTAAAGGCCCAAGCGATGACTTAGAAGCTCGCATCAATCGTGCTTTGGAGTCAAACAGCACATCTACCCAGATTTATTTTAATCTTAAGGCTCGTATTGAATATAACTACCGACTAGGAAACTATGATTTGGTAGAATCTGACCTTGATCAAGCCAGAGCCTATGCTCCTACCTATTCTGAGTACGAATATGTCGAAAAGCTCTCTGATGAAATCTTGAATAAGTGATTCCGCTCATGTATAATATAGGTATGAAGCGACGAGGTTTCACTATTATCGAAGTCTCTCTTTTCTTGGCGATTTCAGCTCTAATTTTTGTTGGTATCGCCGCTGGTACTGGTGTCAATGTTGCCCGCCAACGCTACAACGCTTCTGTTCAATCATATACCGAGTTTCTTCGTAAACTCTACTCCGAAGTCGAGAATGTTGAGAATGATCGTAGTGACGACCGTAGCAGTCGTCAGGGATATTGCACTATTGCCACTACTGCTACTGCTGGTGGCCTGCGTCAGAATGCTAATGCCGAGCAAGCTCACGGTCGTACTAACTGTGCCGTCTATGGTAAAATTGCCGTCTTTAATGAGCGTCTGCAAGATAGCGACAATGATACTAACGAAATTATGGTTTACGATATTATCGGTGACATTGTAGATAATGACCATCCTCTCCCAGCTTCAGCCACGAATACACTCTCCGCCCTCTCTGCCGTTCACGCTGAATTCTTAGCCTATGAGATAAATAATGCCGCCGCTAATACCTGTTCCATTGCTTATGCCGGCAACAGTTATATTTATGCTCCGGATTGGGGTAGTTATATTGAGACCACAACAAAAGGCCAGCGTTTTTCTGGTGCCGTCATGATTGTTCGTTCTCCGGCTGGGGGGAATATTAACACATACATACTCAATCTTAATAGTGTCTCGTATCGTATATCTGACATTGTTTCAAGTAGTGCTTCTTATAACTGTGGCAGCGTTCCGCTCTCGACCGTAAAGAATGCGCATGCTTATCTTGCTGACTATCTTACTAATTCTAATCCAAAGTTTGAGGACACGGAGGCTAATTTCTGCGTTGAATCACCAGATAGCTTTGCCTATAACAGCCGTCGTCGTAACGTTCGCTTACTCGCTGGTGGCAGCAACTCCAGCGCTGTCGAGTTAATTGAGTTTGATTCGGAGGATAATAAATGTCTGTAAAACTGCATTCTACTCGCGGCGACACCATGGTTGAGGTTCTCTTTGCTATTGCCGTTTTTGCACTTGTCTCGGTCCTATCGATTATTGTTATGAACTCCGGCGTCAACACTATCGGAGCCACTCTCGAGCTTTCCATGGCTCGGAACGAAATTGATGCCCAGTCCGAGGCTATTCGTTTTATCCATAACTCATATCTCTCTGAACGCGAATTAGTTTCTAGTAGTCAGAACTACTCCGCAATTTGGAAGCGTATTCGTGATCGTGTCAACGATTCATCCTCCGCCATCCTAGACCTTACCGTCACAAATTGCGCCAGCCGTTATGATGCCTCTTCTAATTCGGGAAGCATTTTTGGTCGCAAAACTATCATTTTTAACACTCGCAAAATTGATCCCGCTAACCCTAATACTACTGTAATTTCCGCCTCCGAAAGACCTGAAGTTTTTCAGCCAGCCTCACTCAACCCTCGACTCATCTATGGGCAGGGGACAGCCGACAATGACACCACGCTCCGCGAGAGTTTCACGAATCTAAAGACTGCCGAAGGCATTTGGATTATCCCAGTAAAAAGTGGTACCACTGCTACTTCTGGTCAGCCTGAATTCTATGATTTTCATATCTATACCTGTTGGTACGCTCCAGGTCGAGAGATCCCAACTACTATCGGTACGATTATGCGACTTTATAACCCAGAAATGTTCGAGGCCGCCAAATGACAAGAGTGACTCATTCTAAAAAAGGATTTACTATTGTCGAGCTTTCTATCGCCTGTGCTTTTCTCGGTGTTCTCCTCATCACTATTGCCATGCTCGTCACTCACATTATTTCGATTTATCAGAAAGGTATGTCTCTAAAAGCGGTCAATACTGTTGGTGAAGACCTTATCAATGACTTTACTCGTTCTATTTCAGCTTCGTCGTCTACTAGCCTTGGCTCACTTTGTACTAAATTGAACACTGCTGGAAACCAGAACTCTTGCTATAATGATAGTATCTACCCAGGATACAAACTTATGTACCAACAAAGATATACCGATGTTAGAATTGTAAACTCTAAAGAAAATGTCAATAACGTACCCACTAACGGAGTATTCTGCACTGGCAAATACTCGTATGTTTGGAATAGTGGTTACATTCTCGATGACTCTGTTTATACTAAGACTGATGGCTCATCACTTGCCGATCAACGTGCTACACTGACTCTTGGTAGTGGCACTAACCGTCGCGTCTACGAAGACTTCCGTCTACTTCGTGTCGAAGACACTGAGAGGGAAGCCTGTGTTTCCGGTATTACCAGCGGCTCTTACGCTGCTCCAGGAAAAAATTACGCTATTTCCAACATTAACGCTGAAGCTACCGAAATGCTGAAGCGTTCAGAAGACAATCTAGCCCTCTATGATTTTACCGCCTTCCCGCCAACTTATCACGCTGCCACTCGTCATGCTTTCTATTCTGCCACTTTCATCTTGGCGACTATTCGCGGCGGCGTTAATATTACTGCTACCGGCGACTTTTGTACCGAGCAGTCAAATGATTTGAGTACCGATTTTGCATATTGTGCAATGAACAAATTTAATTTCGCCGTTCGGGCGACAGGAGAAAATCTAGAATGAAACGAAATATAGTTAAAACCAAATCAGGCGCCGCTGCTTTCTATGTTGTGATTTTTACAACACTTCTACTTAGTGTTATTGTTCTTAGTTTCATTCGTATCATGCTTTCCGAGGCCAACAAAAGCAGTAACAACGATCTCAGCAATTCCGCCTACGATTCTGCACTCGCTGGTGTCGAAGATGCTAAGATTGCCCTTGTAAGGTATCACCAATGTCTTGATCAAGGCTACTCCGCCGATTCTTCCGCTGCTGACGGTAGTTGCCAGAAAATCATTTGGGCTATGCAAAATGCCGCTGCGACTGGCGACTGCGACGTCATCTCTAAAATCCTCGGTCGAAACAACTATGCTGGTGGCGAAGTCATTGTCCAGGAGAGCTCTGCTGCCGATACTTCAGCAACCATGGACCAAGCCTACACCTGTGTCAAAATCAGTGAGGAATTAGATGATTATCGCTCAAACGTCAGCTCCAGTAATCGTGTCCGCATTATCCCACTTCGTGCTACTGATATGGACAAGGTGACTGGTATCGCTATTAACTGGTTCTCAAACGGTTCCACTCATTCCGGATATAACGCTACCTCTTCTAAACTTCCGACGAAGAGCAATTATATTAGTTCGCGATACATTCCTATAATTGGCCTAGATTTTTTCCAGACTGATCAGACTTTTACGCTCGGCCAGCTCAGCATCAATAACGGCAATATTGGTACAGATCATGTTTCAGTCCTATTACAGCCAAACTCCAGTTCTGGTACTACTAGGCTTTCTTCTAGTACTTTACTTGACGCATCGGACAAATCCGATAACTATCCTCTAAGTGTAAACTGTAATAACTCTGGTGAGTTTAAGTGCCAGGCTGTTTTCCAATTCCCAGCCCCATTTTCTGGTGGAAAGCGTAGTATTGCCAACAGCCTACTCCGCATCGAACTCCCTTATGGCGATACCGACGCTGACTTTTCTATTACGCTTTGTACCGGAACCGACCTAAATTCACTTTGTAATAGCACGACGCGTTTCGTTGGTGTTCAGGCCCAGATTGATTCTACTGGTCGTGCCAACGATGTCTACCGTCGAGTTGATTCTCGCATTGAACTCGTCGATACTAACTTCCCATACCCTGAATTTGCCGTCCAGCTTAGTGGTACAAGCGGCGAAACTATCTCCAAAGACTTCTGGGTTACCAACAACTGCTGGAGATCTTCCGAAGATAATGGCGCCGAATACTGTGATGATTCTGGAACTGCCTCCACCGGCTTCTAAAATCTTGACAAATTCAAAGATCTTTGATACAATATGAAGGTACTTTAATATCGCGGGGTAGAGCAGCCTGGTAGCTCGTTTGGCTCATAACCAAAAGGTCGCTAGTTCAAATCTAGCCCCCGCCACCAGAATGGAAACATGAGTGCCCCCCCACTCGTGTTTCCATTCTGGTGTTTTTTTATTGCTAATTATTTTTTAGCTAGTTCGCGCGCCGCTAATCTTACCAAATCAGACCAACTTGTCGCCACGTGCGGCGTACTTGCAATTTCCATCACTGAAAAACCATGTCGAATCATCACGGCCACTTCGGCAACTATCTCCGCTGCGTTCGGTGCCATGATTGTTGCTCCTAGAATTTTACCATCTTTACTAGCAAGCATCTTAATGAATCCCATTCTAAAATCGTTGGTCCGGCTCGCTATTACATCGGACAAGGGAACAACTATTCCGTTATATTTCCGTGCTCGCTTATTGAGATCATCTTCCGTTAACCCCACCACTGCAATTTGCGGATCGGTATTGGTTATTCTCGTAAAGCCTTGGTAATTTACATAATTACTGGACCGCTTTAGCATATTCTTCACTGCCAACCCGCCCTCATATTCCGCTCGTTCAACCGAACTGTCTCCGCCTATTACATCACCAGCTGCAAAAATATGTTTTGCTGTTGTCTGTAGAGTTTTCTCAGTTTTAATTTGTCCAGATTTCGTCAATTTTACACCAGCAGCTTCCAGATTTAATCCAGAAATCGCCGGCTGAGACCCAGTAGCAACTATGATTGTCTCTACCCGTACCATCTTTTCCTGACCATCGCGCAAGAAGATTACTTTATCCGAAATCGCATCTTTTTCTACCGCAATCACCCTGGAGTGTTTCAACACCCTAATATCAAATCTTTTATCGAAAAGCTGTTCGGTTATTTCGCCTACTTCTTCATCTTCACGTGGTAGCAACCTCTCTGCCATCTCCGCAATCGCCACTTTGCTACCCAACTCCGCAAAATATTGTGCAATTTCTACACCTGTCGATCCACCACCTACCACCATTACTGTCTTTGGTGGTCTTTCTACGTCTACCGCATCATTTGGTGTCAAAAATGGCACTTCTTCTAAGCCTATAATTCCTGGATTTTTCAGCTCACTTCCTGTCGCTACTAGGATTCGCGCTGCCGAGATTTTCCCACTTTTCCCGACCGCTACCTCATGTGGACTTAGAAACTCTGCTCTGCCACGGAAGCACTGAATCTTTAAATTCTCCAGTTCTTTTCTTAAATCCGTTCCGGCTCTCGATACTACCTTTTCGCGCCAATGCGCCATCGTCGGATAGTTAAAACGCAAGTTACTAGAAGAAATTCCAAAACGTGACCCATACACTGCTTGTGCATAAAGATGCGAAAAGTTCATCCCTGCTGCATAAGGAATATCTCGCGTATTAATTTCTGCACCACCAAGTTTGTTCCGTTCAATAATCGCCACATGCATCTTATTTTCAGCCGCCATTTTTGCAGCTGCGATACCTGCCGTCCCACCACCGATCACGATAAGATCGAAATCAAACTTCCGCATTAAATCCACTTTCCTCTCATTCGATAAAGATAAGCCACATCTGCATCATACTTTCGAATCCTTGTTGCCGTTGCCTTATCTAAATCTTTCTGAGTTATCTCTTCGCGTCCTTTGGCCCACTTCTCGATTTCCTTACAGACCTTATCTGCAACGATTTCCATTGCTCCAGTATGTCGGTTCAGCACCCGACCCTCACGCATAATATCGCGGCGAAGCTTCAGTAACGAAAACTTCGGTTTTTCCTTTATACTTTTGCTTTTTTTCAAACTTCTATTGCTTTTTCTCAAAATTCTCATAATCTTAACCCTTAAAAACCTTAAACGCAATTAGAAAAATTGCCAACACAAAATACCCTACACCTGACATAACTCTAATAAAATCTTTATTTTTCACGCGCCATTTTTGAATATCTACCACGGTACGACCCTTCTCGACAAATAGTTGCATCAGTATCATCGGCAGAGTCGACATCACGACAAAAACTGCTATTGCTAAAATTTGTACCGCTTGTGGTAAGTTTATAATACTATTTGCCGCCGCCAGAATGATTGCGAGCCCGAACGGAGTCTCTGCGCACGCCATCAGCATTCCTAATGAAAAAGCCTCTACATTGTCGTCAGTTTTTTCAGCTCTTGTCACAATAAATTTCGCAAAACTTCGTGGCACCCAGAGTTCGGTTCCGGTACTTTTCCTGTAATATAGAAACCAAATTCCAAAAGCCAGTACCGCTAATATGCAGGCCAGAATTACTACGGCTGAAATCGGCATTTTTCCATCAAAAATCACCAGTACCACAAAGCAAGTACTTGCCACTGCAAGCGCAGTAAATAAAGCTGCGCCTAAGATAAAGTTCATGGTCAACTCGCGCGTCTTTTTCTTGATATTCTTGCCCATACTGGCATGAAAAAGCAAAAGTAATGCCGAAACTCCTAGCTGCAAAGTAGCTAGCATCAAACCGGCGAACGCAACAATTAATAAATCGACCAGTTCCATAAAAATATTATAACCCTTATGCTTGCTAAAATCAACTAACTTTGCTAAGCTCGTTTCATGAGCAAATCGCTCCTAGCACTTTTTATAAGCTTAACTCTTTCCTTTGGGAATATCCCAACGCACATTACCGTCGCCACTTCTGACGACGGGACCGCAGCTATCCCTACGGCTGCGTCAGTCACACCCTACAGCCTACTGTCTGAAAACCTGAAAATTAAATCTATAAATCCCGGTTTTAAAATCGACGACCTCGCCGAAACTGGGGAATCAATCGAACTTGAAAACATTTCCGAGACCTCGCTTCCGCTTGAAAAAGTCTCTTTGCGCTATCTGAATAATAGCGGTTCCGCCTTTACAATTTTCGAATTTCCGCCCGAAAGCTACATGATTGGAAAAAACATTATTTTCCGCTATGACAAATCTCCAGAAATAAAATCCGCCACCCATAAAGTCGATGCCACCTATGCTAAGACTCTCGCCCTTGCCGGCTCACTTGAGCTCGTTTACGGTTCCGGCACAGAAGACGAAGCTATAATTGATCAGATTTGCTGGACCGGCAAAACTGATTGTTTACCAAAATTTACTTCTGCCAACCCAGGCTCACTTGTTCGAAATCCTGAAACAGGAATCTTCGAATTTGATGCTGACTATACTCCAACTTTTTCTGGCAGTCTCAAGTTACCCGAGCCAGAACCAGAAGAGCCAGAAGAGTCAGCAGAAGAGGAATCTCCCGAAATTGCCGAGCCCTTACCACAATGTCAAGGCCTCGAATTTAGCGAGATACTAACTTATTATAACGAATCAAAATCTGAGCAATTTGTCGAGCTATATAATTCAACCGACGAAATAATTCCGCTCGAAGGCTGTCACATAAAATACAAAAACAAACTATATGATTTGGTTGAAACCAACACTTCGACCGAAAACTCTGATATCTCCAATTTATCGCCATCGGATTTCTATGTCTACCGCACGTCCATTTTCACTTTTGCAAAAAATCCAAATTCTGAAAATACGATTGAACTTATCGACACTACTGGTGAAACAGTCGCCAAGCTTACTTATCCACACGGCCAGCTTAAGGGCGCTGCTTACGCGTTAATCTTGGGCAGTTGGCAGCCTACTTATGCTCCTACGCCTGGTTTTATAAACCTTTTCCAAGAGTTTAAAACTTGCCCTCTCGGTAAAATTATTAACGAATCCACTGGTAATTGTGTTAAGGCAAGTACAGCCAGTACGACGAACCTCGTTACCCCCTGTCCAGCAGGGAAATACCGTAACCCCGAAACCGGGCGTTGTAAAAATATCGCTAGCTCCTCTTCTAACGAAAAAACTTCATGCAAAGATGGATATGAACGTAATCCCGAAACTGGTCGTTGTCGTAAAATTAAAACTAACGATGGTGCCGACTACGCCCTCGTCCCTATTACCGGCACTCCCGAAAAATCCTCCTTCGTCGCAATCTGGGCCCTAGTCGCGGTTGGTGGTCTCGGTATAGCTTACGTGGTTTTTCAGTTTCGTCGCGAAATTATATATTTCTTTCGCCATCTTTTTGCGAAACTTAAAAAATAAATCAGGGCATCGTCTGATACCCTGATTTACAATTCCGCATAAGCGACTATTTGTCTACAACTTCGCCTTCTACTGGCTCGTCAGAATCAGAACCAGAATCGGAAGATTCAGACTTTTTATCGTCAGCTGCCTGCTGGTACATCTTTGCCCCAATCGGCATAATCTTTTCGGAAAGTTCGGAAGCGGCTTTCTCAAGCTCGTCTTTATCCGCATCGGATTTATCTAGTACTCCTTTTGCGGACTTGACTGCATCCTCGATAGTCTTTTTGTCCTCGTCCGAAATCTTATCCTTGTATTCAGAAGGCATCTTTTCGGCTTGGTAAATCGCATTTTCGAGCTTATTCTTTGCGTCGATCGCCTCACGCTTCTTCTTGTCTTCCTCGGCATGCTCCTCAGCTTCACGTGCAGCCTTTTCGATATCTTCTTTGCTCATATTGCCAGAGTTCTGGATTGTAATCGACTGCTCTTTTCCAGTACCTTTGTCTTTAGCAGTTACATTTAAAATACCGTTTGCATCAATATTAAAAGTAACTTCAATCTGTGGAATACCACGTGGTGCTGGGGCAATACCATCTAGGATGAAGCGACCAAGCGACTTGTTGTCGGCTGCCATCTCGCGTTCGCCTTGAAGAACATGAATCTCTACCGAAGGCTGGTTATCAGCTGCGGTCGAGAACACCTCGGACTTACTGGTTGGAATCGTGGTGTTGCGATCGATAAGTTTTGTAGATACGCCGCCCATGGTTTCGATGCCAAGCGATAGCGGAGTTACATCAAGCAGCAACACGTCTTTCACGTCGCCCTGCAAAACGCCACCTTGGATTGCTGCACCTACTGCCACGACTTCGTCTGGGTTTACGCCCTGCATCGGCTCGCGACCAAAAATCGACTTTACTTTCTCAACTACGGCCGGCATACGAGTCATGCCACCCACCATCACGATCTCGTCAATATCAGAAGCCTTAAGCTTTGCATCCTTAAGTGCTTTCTCTACAGGATCTGCAAGTCGATCGAGGAGTGGTGCAACTAACTCTTCAAGCTTGGCCCGAGTCAGCGAAGTCTCGAAGTGCTTTGGACCATCTGCATCTGCAGTCAAGAATGGCAAGTTAATATCAGTGGAAGAAGCTGAAGAGAGCTCTTTCTTAGCTTTCTCCGCTTCGTCCTTAATGCGCTGCATCGCTGCTGCATCACCACGAATATCAATACCAGACTCCTTTTGAAACTCGTCGCAGAGATAATTCACGATAATGTTATCAAAATCTTCACCACCAAGATGCGTATCGCCATTGGTAGATTTCACTTCAAACACTCCATCCCCAAGCTCAAGGATCGAAACATCAAACGTACCACCACCAAGGTCAAACACTGCAATTTGCTCATCTTTCTTGTTTTCTAGGCCATAAGCCAAAGCTGCTGCTGTCGGCTCATTAATAATACGTTTCACTTCGAGGCCAGCAATTTTACCGGCATCTTTTGTCGCTTGACGCTGAGAATCATCAAAGTAGGCCGGCACCGTAATAATTGCCTCGGTTACTGGCTCACCTAAGAAAGCCTCTGCATCCGCCTTAATTTTCGATAGAATCATTGCTGAGACTTCTTCTGGCGTGTATTCTTTTCCATCCATCTCTACGGCGACACCGGCACCCTTTTTCACAATCTTATAAGGCATAATATCAAGGTCGCGTTGAACTTCCTTATCATCAAACTTACGACCAATCAAACGTTTAATGCCATAAATCGTATTCTTCGGATTAGTTACGCGCTGGCGCTGCGCCACCTTACCGACTAGTCTTTCGCCTTTTTTGGTCACTGCCACCACGCTAGGTGTAGTGCGGTCCCCCTCTGCATTCGTAATTACCTCTGGTTTCCCAGCTACCATATAGGCAAACGCCGAGTTAGTTGTCCCGAGGTCAATTCCGATAATTTTACTCATTTTTTCTCCTTTCATTCTAGCACTCTCGCACACCGAGTGCTAATTTCTATACCCATAATAGCAAATTAGCACTCTCATGTCAAGAGTGCTAATACAGGGGTAGTTACAATCTTTCCTAGGATTTTTTGATTAACTTCGCCTGTAAAACCAATTTTTTATCCCCCTTAGAGTCGATAATTGTCAGGATTTTATCGTTTGGCGACACTGAAACATTGAAATCGTATTGCGAGAGACTAGTTCGCCTACTCAAAAACAAACCGAACTCTGCATCATTACTAAACTTAACTTGTGCCGCCGCGTCATCATCTCCTTCGCCCTCGTAAACCGTGAAAACCTGCCAGTTACCACTTCCGGCATCAGTTGCCGCTGTCTTAACGACAAAGTTTGCCCTGTCCGACAGCCAACCATTATATAGAATATCCCCAAAATCCTCCGCTAGTTCATTCTTCAAGTATAAGACGCTATTTCGATCGTCGAGAGCATTTGCATTTCGATAGTCTAGGAAAACCCATCCAGCCGCACTCCGTCGCTTATTAAAATTACGCGAGGAATAATAATCGTTGTTTGTCGTTTGCACAAAAGGTAAATTTAGTTCTGTACCCGCGACGCTTACCCACCCCGCCGTGTCTGAATTTCTGGCCAAAAGCTCACTAAAATCAACCGAGATTAAATTCATTTTGATAAATTGCCAGTACGGATTCGATTCGTCAATATCTCCGCCGGTCACTACTGCTCGTCCTCCCAGTTCGGAAATCGTTGCTAGGCTGCGCACTTCGTCTTCAACTTCAGAGACTTCACGAGCCTGCAGTGACGACATTACCGCCGCCATTCCTACTCCGGCTGCAATTCCTGCCGCCGCCAGACCAATAAATAGCCATACTCTTCTCATTTTTTTATCCTCGACCTAAAAAGTGGCACTAAACTCGCCCCAATCACTCCTCCGACCAATGCCGAAATCAAATCAAACATCGTGTCTTCGACTCCAGGGCGTATCAACTGCTGCATATGGCCATCCATCGTCTGATCAACCAAAAATTCAAAGCACTCCCACGCTACCGCCGTAAATGCTGCAAACGAAATTATAAACAAAGTTGAAAACCAAGGTGTTTCGATACGCCCAGCGACCGATTGCTTCAAAAACTCTGCCGCCACAAACGCCGCTAAAACTCCAGACGCACTATGTATAACCTTATCATACCAATCCGACATCTTATATACATTTAGATCGATACCAACCACCATTGCTACAATCACAAAAAGATAAAACCAAAACTCTAGTTGCTTAGAGATTTTTACACCAACTAGTCGGAATAGGCTCGGTACGAACGCTAGAAATATAGTTCCAAGCGAGTGTTGAATCGTCGAAGTTATGTCCCCGACTCCAAAGAAGAAGGCAATCAATATTCCCACACCTATCGATGTAATAAAATACTTCAATATTAAATTTATCTTCCTCATATGCTATAATGATATCATAAAATCATTAATTTAAGGAGTTCCTTTATGGATCGTGTAGCCATTAAAACTCACGCAAAAAAACAGATTAAAGGCAAGATTTTTACCTTGCTTGCTATCTACATTATTGTTGCATTAGCCCTCGGCATCGTCAACTTTATTCCGATGGTTGGCAGTATTGCTGCTATCGTAGTTGCTGGCCCAATCGCCTACGCCTTTTCAAAAATCTACCTCGACATTACCAAGAAGGGTACCGAGCCAAAGATTGAAGAATTACTCGTCGGTTTTAAAGACGACAATTTCTCGCGCACCTTTATCGCTTACCTCCGCTATGAGGTATTCGTCTTTCTTTGGAGTTTGCTCTTCATCATCCCTGGTATCATTAAGAGTATCGCCTATTCCCAGATGTATTTCTTGATGGTCGAGGATCCAAAAATGGATGCGGCTACTGCCCAGAAAAAATCTATGGAGATCATGGAAGGCCACAAAGGCGAATATTTCATCCTTCAGCTCTCCTTTATTCCATGGTTCTTGCTTGTTGGTATTACCTTTGGCATCGCTTCAATCTACGTCACTCCGTATATTGCTACCGCTAATGCCGAATTCTACAACAAACTAAAGAAATAATTTAGTGGATAATCGCAAGCGTCTCACGTACCGTGAGACGCTTATTTTTATGAGCTAAAAGCCACTCATCTACCGCGCGCGTTGAGCCAGGAAGTTCTGGATTATTGTAGTCATGTATTATAATTACTCCACCATCACTCATCCGTGATTCCACCAGCCTCAGACTCGTCTTAATTGATTCATATAGGTCGCCGTCTAGGAACGCAAAACAGATTTTTTCTGGCAGGTCACTATCAGCCAAATTCTCAAAAAATCCTTTCCGAATCACTGGCAACGGCAACCCCGCTCTCTTAAATCTCTCTACTACTTCGCGTTTCGAAACATATAATTCTCCCGCTTGGAATGCTTCTCCGGCCACAGAATTATCAAAAGTCGTTTTCTCTGGTAGGCCTTCAAAAGAATCATAAATCCAAAGTTTTTTCGCGCTTTTTTCGCGCACCAACATTTTCGCAAGCAGCAGGGAAGTATCCCCTCGGTAACAACCCAGCTCCACCAAATTACCATCAAAAACCAAGCTTTGTTGGGCTAGCCCCAACAAAATCTCGGACTCTTGGTCCGAGACTTGCTGCAAATAAGAATTATTTTGTAGCTTCATCGAGTAATACGCCTGCACGACGAATCATTTCTTCGAACTCGTCTGTCCGGATTACCCAGACTGGCTTTGAACCTTCAGCCGAAATGTCAGTATGTCGTTCCGGCATCTCCGCTACGTTCTTTGCGTCATCTAGTGCAAAACCGAGGTAGGATAGCTTCTGTGTCACCGTGCGACGGATTTCATCTGAACGTTCGCCGATCGTCGCCGTAAATACAATCGCGTCCACTCCACCAAGCGAAGCAGCCATCTGCCCAATCAGACTTTGAACCTTGTAAACAAACATTGCGTGCGCAAACGTACCGCGTTTGTCGCCTTCATCGCGTAGTCTCAAAATCTCACGCATATCGTCACTCTGTCCTGAAACTCCAAGCAGACCACATTCTTTATTCAAATATTTCTCTAGAGAATCGTCCGCCTCATACTTCAGATAATGCTTCAGGCGTAGTGCCGCTGCTGGATCAATGTTGCCACAGCGAGTGGCCATCATCAAACCCTCAAGCGGAGTGTAACCCATTGTCGTATCCAGGGACTTACCCTCAAACACTGCTGTCAGGGAAGAACCAGACCCAAGATGACACACTATCAGTTTTTCTGGCAGGATATTTTGCGACTTCATGTAATTTACAATCGACCCAACCGAGAGACCATGATACCCAAATCGCTTAACGTCTGCTTTATCTGCTAGTTCCGTATCAAAAGCATAGTATTTCATCAAATCTGGACGATCCGCATGGAACGAGGAATCAGAAATCGCCAGTACCGGAATCCCCTTGAATGACTTGACGAGATGTTCAATTTCGCTCGCTACTACTGGCACGTGTAGTGGTGCACGTTTGCGCGCCTTGTCTAGCTTCTTCAAATATTCATCATCAACAATGTGATCTTGTGTAAAATATTCTCCTGGACAAGCCACCCGCGCTAGAATCGCATCAAGCTTCGCCATCCCTCCGAGATAACCTTCTTCAGTCAAAATCCTTTCCACGTTCGATACTGCCGAAGTCAACTCCTTAAAGCTCTGCTTCAGGACTTTCTTCGAGTCATCGGCCCTTTTCAGAGTACAAATAATTCCTTTGCCTTCAAACTCAAAATGCAGGCTACAAATCAATTCCTGACCCTTATAAAGGGCGTATTTCCGACTCGAACTCCCCGGATTAGTAATCAGAATCAGTCTATTATTTTCCATCAAAAACTCCTTATTTTCTCTATTATATCACATTAAAAAAGACCGAGCAAAACTCGGTCTAAAGAGTATAAGTTTTTAAAAGTGTAAAACGTACAAACGTAAGTTTAGCATGCCTTTTCAGGTGGTCTGCGATATTCTATCGAACCATCACTCGCCATCACTACGTGACCATGCTCCACATTCACATCCGCGCCGTAATAGAAATCAATTTTTCCATCAGCACGCTGTTCAATCCTGCAGCTACTCCAGTATTTTTCCGGAATACTGGATTTCATAAGCAATCCTTCATTATAGCCCAGCTCTACCGGTCGGGAACTTTTAGCTTCAACCTCCATACCGCGAGAACGATTATATTTAGCTTTTTCCTGTTCGAAAACCTGTCTTTTCAGACTATAATCATTCTTTGCGTTATGATACTTTTCCAGAATTTCGCTATGCTCTGTGCGCAACTGTTTCAGTCTTGCCAGCATCCTATTCCGTTGAGTATCATCAGGACGTTCCAGTGCACGCTTCTTAGCAATCAACTCGTCACGTTCCACCAGCTTCTGTGCGGCCAACTTTGCGAAAAACTGGCGAGCTTCCTCGTAAACTTCTGCTTTCGCAGGAATCTCTTCCTTATTTTCCGCCATCAGCTGCATATTTTCTTCCAGCTTGTTGCACTCCGAGACAGATGTAATCTTCTCTCCGATTTTCTCCTTCATCGCCAGCATGTCCGCATTATACTGCTCCCAAGCTGCATCGACGTCGGCCTTAGCCTGATTGTACTCGTTCTGCAAATCTTCGCATTCCGCGTACTTCTTCGTCAGTTCGGCATGAAGTCCATTCATCTTGTCTCTAGCTTCCGCCATCTCTTTATAGGCAGATTGCTTCGCGTGGTATGCACGCTTTACTTCAAAACTTGTATCGCCCATAAGCAATACCTCCTTCTAAAGAACCATGGGACGCCCCATACCCTTCCATTATATCACACATTGCTATAAAAGTCAACAAAATTAGCACTCTTGCATTTCGAGTGCCAACGCGTTATAATAGCTCCAATATGACAAAGCGTGATTATTATGAAGTTCTAGGCGTTAGCAAAAACGCTTCTGATGATGAGATTAAAAAAGCTTACCGCAAGCTTGCAATTAAATATCATCCTGATAAAAATCCAGGGAACAAAGAAGCCGAAGAAAAATTTAAAGAAGTTTCCGAAGCTCACGAAGTCTTGTCTGATAAACAAAAACGTGCTCGCTACGATCAATTCGGCCATGCCGGCGTAAATGGCGGAGCTAGCGGCAACCCATTCAGTGGCGGCGGTTTCAACTTTAACGGCCAAGAGTTCCATTTTGATTTCGGCGGCGGTGCCGGCGGTATGGGTGGCGACCCACTCAGCGATATTATCGGTGCCATGTTTGGCTTTGGCGGTGGTCAGCGTCGACCGAGAAGGGGTGCCGATTACCGCACTCAGGTTACAATCGACTTCAAAGATGCCATTTTCGGCACCGATAAATCCGTTACCGTGAGCGGCAAAACGATAAAAGTCAAGATTCCTGCCGGTATTGACGACGGTCAAGCAATCCGTCTTCGCGGTCGTGGTGGGGAAGCACCTGAAAAAGACGGAGAAAAAGGCGACCTTTACGTTGTCGTTCGGGTCAGGCCACACAAGAGTCTAACTCGCGAGGGCGCTATTATCCTCTCTGAAGAAAAAATTTCTATGGTCGACGCAGCTCTCGGTACCGAAATTGAAATTGAGACCGTAGACGGAAAAGTCACCATGAAAATTCCTGCTGGCACTCAGTCCGGTACGCCGTTCAAACTTTCTGGCCATGGCGTTCCTTTCCGCGCTGACGGCGACCGTGGTCCACACATCGTCACGATTATCGTCGAAACCCCGAAAAATCTCACAAAAAAGCAGAAGGAACTACTCGAAGAATTCAAAAATTCCAAAAAACACGGTCTCTTTAATCGATAAATATCCACCTAGTGCTATAATATATACATGTACAAAAAATTTCGACCAGTTGCTGCACTCCTTTTAGCTTCCATGCTAGTGGCTGCTCCTGCCTTCGCCCTTACCGAAGACCAGGAAGCCGAAATTTCTCAATCTTGCCAGACGATTAAACAGAACCTAAAGAGTCTTCAGCGTTCCGATTCGCGGACTCGCTCCTATCTCGGCAGTCTCTATCAGACTTTCCTGACAAACTACATCGCGCCGCTAAACCTGAGCCTCGTTAAAAATAATCAACCTTCTGCTACAATCACTGCTCTTTATTCCGATTTTCTTAACGCCCGTCAAGATTTTGCTAACAAATTCACATCTTACAGCCAGAATTTTGAAGAGCTCCTTCTTATCGACTGCAAGAAACAACCTGAGGATTTTTATGATAAACTTGAACAAACCAGAAAAGAACGTGCCGATTTACATAGTTCCGTAAAAAGAATTCGTACTTTGCTTGGTAACCAATATGTTGCCACCGAGCAGCTGAAAGGTGGACTAAATGACCAATAAACCTAGTCACAACCTCGCAATCCTCGGCTTAATCTCTGTAGCTATCGCCCTTACTACGACTTCGATTAGTATTTTAATCTACCATAATTCCGGGGACATCTATCTCGACCGCTCTCGCCCTGGATTTTTGCCAGACGAAAAAGAAGTCGAGGAAGAAAGCAGGGAAGACTACTCTTTCTCCGAAACCGACCCATTGTCGGCAGAGTCTCTCGACGATTACCTTGAGCATTACCAGGAAACTCTAAACGACCTCGATAAGATTGAAAGCCCATTTAACGCAGGGCCACTCTCTGACGAGGCGCTCGGCATTCCCGAAAAATCCGAAAATCCCGAATAAAATCCCGCATAACCATTTTACTTTTCAAAAAACCTGGGTTACACTTAAATAAATATAACAGTGGAGGTAAAATGTTTGGCGGGAATAATGTTTATATTGAAGACGCAATTCTAAAAAGTGGTCAGGTCATCCGTAATAGTCAGGGTTGGGCCACCCACCGTATTCAGAAAAGTGTTCTCGGCGACAAGCTCATTATTTCCGAGATTTAACTTGACATTTTATAGACTTTATGCTAATATATAACCATATTAACTAACGTCGGAAGCTGTTTTTAATGTCACAAGATTTACCAATTATCGGTTCGATCGAGCTCGTAGATATCTGCGGGCGAAAAGACGTACCCGCAAAAATCGACACTGGTGCCGACTCTTCCGCCATTTGGGCCACTGACATCAAAGTCACCAAAGATGGCATTCTCAAGTTTAAACTTTTCGGCGAAAAAAGCCCTTATTATAACGGCAAAGTTATTAAACGTAAAGACTTCAAAGTCGCCGTCGTCCGCAGTGCTACTGGCCAGGAGCAAATTCGCTACCGCACTCACTTCACGATTAGGCTCGGTGACAAAAAAATCCGCGTCCTCCTAAATCTTTCCGACCGCAAAAATAACAACTTCCCAATCCTTATCGGCCGCCGTAGTGTCAGCAAAAAATTCTTGGTCGACGTCAGTAAAACCATGATTAAGCGCCCAGCGCCAAAAAAGACCAGGAAATTACTCGCTGAACTTCAGAAAAACCCCTATGAATTCCACCAAAAATATGCTAAACTAACCCCGAAGAAAGGAGATTAACATGAAGATCGCAATCCTAAGCAACGGCAACGCCAACTACTCTACTAAACGTCTTGTCGAGGAAGCCGAAAAACGTGGCCATAAAGTCAAAGTCATTAAATACAAGAATTGCTACCTTTCTTTGGACGAAAAACAGCCAGACGTTTTTTATCATGGCAAGAAGTTAGAAAAATACGACGCTATTATCCCACGCATCGCTAACTATATGACTCGCTACGGTAGTGCTATTGTCCGCCAACTAGAGATGCAGGGTGTATGGACTGCTTCCAGCTCGATTGCGATTACGCGTTCGCGAGATAAACTCCGCTCTGCTCAGATTCTTACTAAGGCCGGTGTCGACACTCCGAAAACTTTTGTTTCGCGCAATACTACCGACATTGATACCATGCTCAATCAAATCGGTTTGCCAGTCGTTATCAAACTCGCGACCAGCACTCATGGCAACGGTGTTGTTCTCGCCGATACGAAAAAAGCCGCTCGCTCTGCGCTTCAGGCCTTCTACCTCTATAATGAGAATGGCACCAACATTCTCGTTCAAGAATACATCGAGGAATCTGCCGGCTCCGACATTCGTGCGTTCGTAGTTGGTTCCCAGGTTGTAGCCAGCATGAAACGCCAATCTTTGGATGATGATTTTCGTAGCAACCTCCACAAAGGTGGTGGTGGCACTCCAGTCAAACTCACTCCAGAGGAAAAACGCATGGCTGTCAAAGCTGCGAAAGCTATGGGGCTCCATATTGCTGGTGTCGATCTACTTCGTTCGAAGCGTGGACCGCTCGTTCTTGAGGTTAACGCTTCGCCAGGTTTCGGCATCGAAAGAATCACTGGCCGAAACGTCGCCGAAAAAATCATCGACTACGTTGAGCATAACGCCACCCGCCGTATTTCTAAAGATCGCATCGGCGCCTAAGACTTGATTTTAACCAATCCCTAGCATATAATTACTTCCGTAGACAACTTGCGTAGAAGGAAAGGGCTTCTATGCAAAAATTTTTCTTACACCCATCTTGGGCAATCATTGTCTTCTCTGTTGGCGTTCTCGCTGGCGACATTCTAATCCATCTTTTCCGGTTCAATTTTTTCGCACCAACCATCTGGCTTTTTGTCGCTCTCGTCGCCCTCATCATCAGTATCAAAATCCCTTCTTGGCTCACTCTTCCGCTTGCTCTAATTTCCGGAATTATCATGATTTCCTTCCGTGCTGCACCCGATTTCATCTCCGTGCAGGATTTTGCTCAGATTATCGACCACCACGTCGTTATTTCTGGCACCGTTGCCAAAGATCCAGACAAATCCGAAAACAAAATTTCTATCGTACTTCAGGACCCGACTATTAGCGACCGCGTATTCCGTGGTAAAATTTACATCAATTTACCTAGTAAATCCGCCACCGACGGTGATATCCACCGCTCTGATCGCCTAATTCTAGAAGGAAAGCCCAGCCCCGGATTCGGAACTTATCTAGCTTATCTCTATCATCCCACGGTAAAATCTGTTACCCGCCCAGAGCCCGGGGACTTCTTTCTAGATCTACGTGATAATTTTGCTAGTCAAATCCGCAAATTTATCCCAGACGATGAGTCCGGCCTTGCTCTCGGCTACCTTCTGGCCATCCGTAGCGGAGTCGACGATAACTTTGAAGAAACCCTCCGTACCGTAGGACTCACTCATATTATTGTCGCTTCTGGTACTCACCTCTCCATTCTCGTCAGCTTCGCCCGAAAAATCTTTGGTCGCTTCTCGCGTTTTGCTGGCCTCTTTTCTGCGCTCATTTTTATCGCCAGTTTTGTCGGCATTACCGGCTTCACCCCCAGCATGACTCGTGCCGCCTTAGTTTCCTCTCTCGGACTTATTGCGTGGTACTTTGGCCGCAAATTCGTTCCCTGGCGACTCCTTCTTATCGCCGTCGCCATTACGCTTTTAATATCCCCTACCAACCTCTGCGATCTCGCTTGGCTCCTATCTTTTGCTTCTTTTAGTGGCATCATGCTTCTCTCCCCCGCCCTCACCGATTTCTTTTTCGGTCACACAAAAAAACCTGGACTAATCGCCGAGACGGTTTTGTCCAGCCTTTCCGCTTCGCTTCTCTGCACCCCCATCCTCATCTATTTTTACGGCTCATTCTCGCTAATCTCAATTTTCGCCAACGTTCTCATCCTTCCAACAATTTCCATCGTCCTTGGTCTTACCCTCTTGACCGGTCTGTTCGCCTGCATTAATTTCTCCCCACTAGCTTGGGCTACTGGCCAGGTCGTCAAAATCCTCATCGACTACCATATTAATGTCGTCAACTTCCTCGGTAGTCAAAAGTATTTTCTACTGAGCTTCGACTCCGGAAATCCCGTCGTCTTCGTTTTTCTCATCTTCCTCACTTTGTTCTGGCTCGTCCGCTGTGTGCTCCTCCGTCGGCACCGCCGCAGAGTTATTACACCAGAGCACGACACCAGTTGATCCAGTCGAGACTGCCTGGCAATCATTATTTCCCTGATCAATCTTCTCTCCACTATCGATTGTGTGTACGATTATCTCAGTTTTTGTGCCAGTACTAGTTTCCACCTGACGCGGGACATTTACCACCTTTTTGCCACCGGTATAACTTCGTACAGTATTTGTATTCGTCACTACCTTTGTGCTCTCTTCAGTTGCAACTTCTTCTGTCGTTTCGACCTCTTCAGCAGTTTCTTCCGTAGATTCCATCGCTGCCTCAGTCTCAGCTATCGCTTTTACAATCGTATCGACAACCGGTTGGCTATCCTCATCGAAAACGACTCTGATATCACTATCTGCGGCTGTCTGCCCGCCGATATTCGGCAGCCACATTGCCAGCCCTACGCCAGCAGCCAAAACTGCAACGATACCGCCAAAAATACCTAGACGCGTATTTCGGCGCGCTTGGGACTCTTTTTGACGCATCTTAGCAGTTTGCGTACGCTCCCTGTCAGCATCATAACCAATATTTAGATTCTCAAACACCCTATCTATAATGTCCATGCCTTAATTATATCACACTTACGCTTAAAAGTCAATAGTTTTCCCCATTAGGCACCTATGCTATAATAAGTAAAACCCACCTCACACAAAGGGCATCAAAAACATGGACGAAACAGAGGTACAAAACCGAAGACGTGATAGCGAAGAGCAGGCTACCGAAAGCCGAGCTCATATTTTGGGCTTACCTTATCTCGATACACGTAGTTTTGAGCAACAAATTCCTTTAGTCGAAGGCCTCTTAGACAAAGAAGAAATGCACAAAAACTTCATCATCCCCCTGCAAAGAGGAAACGGCGAAGAGCATTATCAGTTTTTGATTACTTCCCAGACTCCTCGTTCCCTAATTTCGAGAATGCGTCAAGAATACGAGGATAATGGCGAAAGGGTCGACTTCTTCCTGATTTCCAACTCAGCTTACAAAGTTTTCATACTTCGCTATGACCCGCCTCAGCAAGTTCACTACGACGATATTCGTATTTCCAGCAAAGGCGACTCTGACACCATCACAAGCGTCAGCCGGACTCTAGATAGCGTTTCTACCGAAAAAGTCTTCGACTTCCTCATCGACCAGGCCGACAAGCTCGGCGCCTCCGACATCCACATCGAGAATCTAAGAAACGAAATTCGGATTCGTATGCGCGTCGACGGCATCCTTCACCCAGTCGCCAACCTGAATCGTGACCGCTACCGCGTCATTATGGGTGAGTTATCCAGCCGCGCCGGCGTCTCGAGTGCTGCCACTACGCCACAATCTGGCCACATCCAGAAAGACGTCTTCAAAGATGGCGTTTCCCACCTCTTGAACATCCGTGTCGAAACCATTCCAACCCTCTACGGCCAAGACGCAGTACTCCGTCTCTTCAACTTCGACGAAAGCCTACTCAATCTCGACCTTCTCGGCCTCTCAAAAGACGAACGCCGCGAAATCAACGAAGTCATCTCCCACCCGCGCGGCCTCGTCCTCATGGTCGGCCCAACCGGCTCCGGTAAATCTACCACCCTCTATTCGATGATTAACGCTTTGAACACCACAGACCGCAAAATTATCACTCTCGAAGACCCAATTGAATACGGCATCACTGGCGTTGCCCAGATTCCGATCAACACCACAGAGGGCCAAAACTTCGCCGATGGCCTCCGCTCAGTCTTAAGGCTAGACCCAGACGTCGTCATGGTCGGCGAGATTCGCGATGCCGACACCGCCCGCACAGCCATCCAGGCCTCCATCACTGGCCACCTCGTCCTCAGCTCCTTCCATGCCAACTCCACCTCCGCCGCCTTTTCCCGCATGATCGACCTCATCGGCACCAACCCAATCTTCGCGAGCAGCATCCGCCTCGTCATCGCTCAGCGCCTCGTCCGCAAACTTTCTAGTAGTAAACAGCCTTACGCCCCTGACGAAGCCACAAAAGACTACCTCAACAAAGTCCTAAAAGACGTCCCGCGAGACCTGCTCGAAAGCCACGGTATCAACCCAGAGAACTACACCCTCTACAAAGCCGTTCCGGCTGGATCTGACGATCCATTCGGCTACAAAGGTCGCACCGTAATTATGGAACAGCTCATCGTTTCTGATGAAATCCAAGCCTTCATCAAAGGCGATGTCGCCGATATCGACACCAAAACCATCGAAAAAACCGCCAAAAAGCTCGGTATGCTCACCTTGGAGCAAAAAGGCATTATCTCTGCCCTAAAAGGCGATACCACCCTCGAAGAAGTCTCTCGCGTAATCTGATAACAAAATCAATTTTACCCCTTTTCAAATCAGAAAAAGTGTGTTAAAATAGGTTGCAAGTGTTAATACAAAGGTAAATTATGAGTTTTTCTATTCTAAAAAAGATCGGTGACGAGCAGAAAAAGAAAGCCGTAGTGGACGTTCGCTCAGGTGATACCGTTAAAGTCACTCAAAAAATTAAAGAAGGTGAAAAGTTCCGCCTCCAGGTTTTTGAAGGTGTCGTAATCCGCACCGACCGTAAGGATTCCCACACCGCCCGTATCACAGTGCGCAAGATCGCTAGCGGCGTCGGTGTCGAAAAGTCCTTCCTAATCCACAGCCCACTTATCGAAAAAATCGAAGTCGTTAAGCGTGCAAAGGTCCGCCGCAAGAACCTAACCTACCTCCGCGAGCGTTCCGGTAAATCCGCTCGCTTGGCTGCGAAAGATTTCGATCGCGCTAGCGTCAACGACGTTACCGTCCCTGAGGAGCCAAAAGACGAACCTAAGGAAGAGTCAAAAGAAGAAAAAGAAGAAAAAGCCGAAGCCTAATTCTATTACGAAAAACTCAGAAAAAATGGCGAAAATCGCCATTTTTTCTTCATTTTTCTTGTTTTCTTTTTGTGGTTATGCTATATTAATAATAACTAGGGAAACGATAAAGAGAAATAAAGAGAAAGACATTATTCATGAGAGATAGTAAAAAATCGGCACAACAAAAATCGCTACCGACCAGAATTGTTGGCGGACTCTTAGTTTTTGGCTTCGCCTTCACTATCTCCTACCTCTCCTCTTCCCACTTCGCTCCCGTTACCCGTTCCGATGCCGCTGCCGGCACCTACTATGCCAACA
>CAMVNH010000001.1 GCA_947168825.1 uncultured Candidatus Saccharibacteria bacterium | reverse complement strand
GAAGTCTATGAGTTTGACTCTGAAACTATTTCGTCTCAGACTTACGCTCACCCTTACTAAGGTGAAAGCTAAAAAAATTGACCGCCATTAGTATGACGGTCAATTAACCAACGCATAAGACTAAGCCTCCTAGAGACTTGGTCTTATCTATATCCTCATAATACTAGACTTAAGGTCTTTTGTAAAGAGCCTTAAACTAAAGTTCAATCAGGATTCTGAGTAAAATCTTCCAACAAAACCCTTGAAAACCCCAAAATTCTGTGCTAAACTGAAGTATAAGAAGTAGTGTGCCATATTTTTGGACGTATCTAGATTTGGCGAGTCTAAGGATGCGGAAATGTGGCAGTATTCTTCGGCGCTAAGAATATCAACCCACTAAATTAAAGAGGTAAATTGTGACTACAAAAGCAAATAGTAGCCAGAGTCGTGTCTTTTTCACTGAAGGCGACCAAGCCTTGCCGATCCCTGATCTGATTGCGCATCAGAAGGATTCCTGGGCTGACTTCGTGGAATCAGGCCTCCGAGAAGTTTTCACCGAACTTAACCCGATCGACGACTACACTGGCCAAAAACTATCTTTACGGTTCAAGGATTATAAGTTCCACGAGCCAAAACAAAACGAGAAAGATGCCAAGCGTAACCTTGCGAGCTATGAAGCTCCGCTCCACGTTTTGGTTGAACTCGAGAACAAGGTAACCGGCGAGAAAAAGGAACAGGACATCTTCTTTGGTGACTATCCTTGGATGACCGACCGCGCCACCTTTATTATTAATGGTACTGAGCGCGTAGTTGTTTCCCAGCTCATCCGCTCTGCCGGCGTTTTCTTTACCGCTGATAACGTAGGCGGCAAGAACTATTATGGTGCTAAGGTGATTCCTGGCCGTGGTGCCTGGCTCGAATTCGAGACCAGTACAAACGGTGCGATTTATGTTAAGATCGACCGCCGTCGCAAGATCCCGGTCACTACGCTTCTCCGTGCTCTCGGTATTTCGAAGAAGTCTGAAATCAAAGAGAAATTTGAGAAAATTGATACCGGTGCGATTAGTTATATCGATAGTACTCTTGAAAAAGATACTACCTCTGGCCAGTCCGAAGCTTTGATCGAGGTTTATCGCAAACTCCGCCCAGGCGATCTTGCTACTGTCGAGAATGCGAAGTCTATGATTGAGCGTACCTTCTTCGATTATAAGCGCTATGATTATTCTCGCGTTGGTCGCTTTAAGATCAATCAACGCCTCGGTTTCGATACGCCAAATGATAGTGCGCACCGCACCCTTCAGATGGAAGATTTGATCGCTATTATTAGCGAAATTATTCGCTTGAATAACACTCAAGATGCGCCAGATGATATCGACTCGCTTGCAAATCGCCGTATTAAACTTGTCGGTGAGCTCGTTCAGCGTCAATTCCGTCTTGGTATGCTTCGCTTGCAGCGTAATATTCTAGATCGTATGTCTATGGCTAATATTGATGAAGTTACGCCATCCCAGTTGATTAACGCTCGCCCAGTTACCGCTGCGGTCAAGGAGTTCTTCGCTAGCTCCCAGCTTTCCCAGCTCATGGACGAAACCAACCCATTCTCCGAACTTGCACATAAGCGCCGTCTAAGCTCGATGGGTCCTGGTGGTCTTACTCGTGAACGTGCTGGTTTCGATGTTCGTGATGCTCACCCTACTCACTACGGTCGTATTTGTACCGTTGAGACCCCAGAAGGTGCGAACGTCGGTCTCGTACTTAACCTCGCTACTTATGCCCAGATTAACGAGTATGGCTTCATCGAAGCTCCATACCGCGTCGTGAAAAATGGCAAAGTCACCGACGAAGTTATCTATGTCGACGCCGCCGAGGAGGAGCACATGGTTATTGCCGACACCTCCGCCAAGCTTGATAAAGATGGTAAATTCCTTGAGGCTCGCGTTTCGGCCCGTATCGCCGGTCACCCTGCTCAGGTTGAAGCTAGCAAGGTTACCCATATTGATGCCGCCCACAAGGAAATTCTCGGCGTCTCTGCTAGCCTCATTCCGTTTGTCGAGAAGAACCGTGTCGACCGCTCGCTCATGGCCTGCGCCATGCAGAAACAGGCAGTTCCACTTCTACGCCAAGACAATCCAATCGTTGGCACCGGTATTGAAAACGAAGTCGCGAAAAACACTTCCCAGCTCATTCTTGCTGAAGATAAGGGTGAAGTTGAGAAAGCCGATGGCGACTCCGTCGTTGTTAAGTACGACAAGCTCGGTAAGAAGGAATATAAGCTCATTCACTTTGAGATGACTAACGATTCTCGTTGTTACAACCAACGCACTAAAGTTGCTCGTGGCCAGAAAGTCAAAAAAGGCGATATTCTTATCGAAGGTGCCTCAGTTAAAGATGGTGAACTCGCCCTCGGCCGCGATCTCCTCGTTGCCTTCATGCCATGGCGTGGTTACAACATGGATGATGCTATCGTTATCTCGAGTCGCCTCGTCCAGGACGATACTTTGACCTCTATCAATATTAAAGATTACGACGTTGAAGTTCGCGAGACTAAGCTTGGTCCAGAGCAGGTTACTCGTGATATTCCTAATGTCTCTGAGCATTCGCTCAGACACCTCGGCGAAGACGGTATCGTTACCGTCGGTAGCGAAGTTCAGAATGGTGATATTCTCGTCGGTAAGATTACCCCTAAAGGTGAGCAGGAGCTAAGTTCCGAGGAACGCCTCCTTCGCGCTATCTTCGGCGAGAAAGCCAAAGATGTTCGCGATACTTCTGTCCGTATGAACGGTTCGTCCACTGGTAAGGTTGTCGACGTTCGTGTTTACACTCGTGAACAGGGTCACGACCTCAAGGCTGGCGTGTTAATGCAGATTAAGATCTTCGTCGCCGAAATGCGCAAGATTGGCGTCGGCGATAAGCTCTCCGGTCGTCACGGTAACAAGGGTGTGGTTTCCCGCGTCCTCCCAGTCGAAGATATGCCATTCATGGAAGATGGTACTCCAATCGACGTAATTCTCTCGCCGATGGGTGTGCCTTCCCGTATGAACCTCGGTCAGCTCTTTGAGATTCACCTCGGTATGGCCGCTCGCGCACTTGGCTACAAAGTTGCCACCCCATCTTTCAACGGCGTCTCCGATGAAACCATTTCCGAAGAACTCGAAAAGGCCGGATTTAGCAGAGATGGTCGCGTCCAACTCTTCGACGGTCTCACTGGTGAGCCATTTGAAGAGCGAACTTCCGTTGGTGTCATGCATATGCTTAAGCTTCACCACATGGTCGACGACAAGATCCACGCTCGTTCAACCGGTCCTTACACCATGGTCACCCAGCAGCCACTCGGCGGTAAAGCTCAGAACGGTGGTCAGCGCTTCGGTGAAATGGAGGTGTGGGCACTCGAAGCCTATGGTGCTGCTACTATTCTCCAAGAGATGTTGACGATTAAGTCCGATGACGTTTACGGTCGTGCCAAGGCTTATGAATCCATCATCAAGCGTGAACCAATCGAGGGTCCAAAGCTTCCAGAAGGTTTCAATGTTCTTGTTAAGGAACTTCAAGGTCTTGGCCTTAAGGTTGACCTTCTTGACCACGGCGAGTCCAGTGATGCCTCCGAAGTTATCGAAGAAACCACTCGTGCCATCGAGAAGTCCGAAGATGATAGCCTTATCTACGAGCAACATCAAAAAGAATCCCAGAAAATCGACCTGGACAACCTTGACGATGAATCCGTAGCCGAACTTATGGACGAAGATGAAGATGATATTGAAATAATAACAGAGGACGAAGACGACTCATCCGACTATGACGAGGATGATGGCGAACTCGACCTCGGAGAGGAGTTCTAAAATGGCTTGGATGGATAATTTTATCTCCGCTTCCGACTTTGACTCCATTAAGTTATCTGTAGCATCTGCTGAAGATATCTTGAACTGGAGCTATGGTGAAGTCCTGAAGCCTGAGACCATTAACTACCGCACACAAAAACCAGAACGCGACGGCCTCTTCTGCGAACGTATCTTTGGCCCAGTCAAAGATATTAACCCACACGATAGCAAGCTCAAAGGTGTTCGCTCTCGCGAAGCCGCCGTTGATAAAGACGGCAACCTCGTGACGAAGTCTATTTCTCGTCGCGAGCGCATGGGCCACATTGCTCTTGCCGCACCTGTTGCACACGTTTGGTTCATGCGTGGCACACCGAGCGCGCTCAGCTTACTTTTAAATCTTACTGTGAAGAATATTGAGCGCGTAGTCTACTTCGCTGCCTACCTCATTACTGACAGCAAAGACGAACAAATTGCTCAGGTCATGAACGATCTCGAGGCTCAGACCGAAGCCGCTCGCCAAGCGATTAAGCTTCGCTATGAAGAGCAGGCTAAAGATGAAAATGCTAACGCCAAAGCTCTCGCCGACGCTGAGACTAAAGAGATGGAAGAACTCGAGAGCGACTACGCTTCTCGCAAATCTATTCTCCAAGGTCTTCATAAAGGTGCCGTCATCTCTGAAGTCGACTACCGCAATCTCCCGGAAGAGTACGAAGATCTGATTGAAGTTGAGATGGGCGCTACTGCAATCAAGAAGATGCTCGATGAAATCGATGTTCAGACCATGATTGATGAGCTTCGCGCCGAAGCCGAAGAGGCTAAGGGTCAGAAAGAGAAGAAAATTACTAAGCGTTTGAAACTGATCGAAGGTATGCAGGCTGCCGGTATCAAACCAACTGACTTGGTCTTGACTGTTATCCCTGTTATCCCTCCAGATCTACGCCCGATGATCAGCCTTCCAGGCGGTCGTTTCGCAACCTCTGATCTTAATGATCTCTATCGTCGTGTCATCAACCGTAATAACCGCCTTAAGAAGTTGATTGATCTTAACGCTCCGGAAGTCATTTGCAGAAACGAAATGCGTATGCTCCAGGAAGCTGTTGATGCCTTAATCGACAACGCTGCCTCTCACGGTAATCGCACCGCCAGCAGCACTAATGGCCGTCGCAAGCTTAAATCTCTGTCTGACCTCTTGAAAGGTAAGCAGGGTCGCTTCCGCCAGAACCTCCTCGGTAAACGTGTTGACTACTCTGGTCGCTCCGTAATCGTCGTCGGTCCAGAACTAAAACTTAACGAATGTGGCTTGCCAAAACAAATGGCTCTAGAACTCTTTAAACCGTTTGTTATCAGCTGGCTTATGGATAATGACCACGCTGCCAACATCCGCGCCGCTACGCGTATGATTGAGGCTGGCGAGAATATCGTCTGGGATGCCCTAGACGAGGTAATTAAGGGTAAATACGTACTTCTTAACCGTGCTCCGTCGCTTCACCGTCTCTCGATTCAGGCCTTCCAGCCAAAATTGATCGATGGTAAAGCTATCCAGCTCCACCCACTTGTCGCTACCGGTTTCAACGCCGACTACGATGGTGACCAGATGGCGGTCCACCTACCTCTCTCTGACGACGCTCAGAACGAGGCTCGTGAACTTATGGCTGCAACCAAGAACCTGCTCAAGCCTGCTGATGGTGCACCTGTACTCTCTATCTATCAGGACGTCGTACTCGGTATCTACTACCTCACCTACGACAAACCAGGTACTTCTACCGAAGAAGTCAAACCGTTTAGCTCCATCTACGAAGCCGAAATGGCCTACGACCAAGGTTTGATTCACCTTCAAACTCCAATTCGCGTATTTGCAAAGAAGGAAATCCGCACCACTACTCTCGGTCGCGTGATTTTCAACGAAATCTTGCCAGAGGATTATCCTTACGATAACTCAGTCCAGACCAGCAAACAGCTAAAGAAGGTCATGGCTAACATCTTCGACATCTACGGTGCCGAAACTACCGTAAAAATCGCAGACGCAGTCAAGAATCTTGCTTTCGAATATGAAACCGTGGCTAGTATCTCGACCGCTAAGGATGACTACCCAACTTATCCTGAGATTCAAGACTTCCTCGCCGAAGGTGATGCGAAGACCGCTCTTATCCAGGAACAGTTCGATCAGGGCTTAATCACCGAAGATGAGCGCTATAACTTGACCGTTAAGAACTGGCGCGAAATCGACGATAAGATTTCCGACTTCTTGAAGAGCAAACTCTCCGAGATGGATACCGATATCGCCGTCATGGTTAACTCTGGCGCTCGTGGTAGTGTCTCAAACATCAAGCTCGCTTCTGCCGAAATTGGTATCATGGTCGACATCAACAACAACGAAATCGAGCTTCCAGTCAAGTCATCGTACAAGAAAGGCCTCAACACCCTCGAATCCTTCATCGCCACCCGAGGCGCACGTCAAGGTCAGGTGTCTACCGCGCTTCGTACCGCTGACTCTGGCTACCTCACTCGTCGTCTCGTCGACGTCGCTCAGGATGTCTTCACCACTGAAGAAACCGCTGAGGACCCAGGCTTCACCGTCTATAAGTCCGAAGTCCGTGATGCTGGTGTCGAGTTCTCCGCCTGGATTTCTGGCCGCTATACTGCCCAGCCAATCCCAGGCTACCTCGAAGCTGACCAGCTGATCACCCCTGAGATTGCCGAGCAAATCGAAGATGATGATAAGGTCGAGTCGGTCACGATTCAGTCTATCCTTACCACCACGGCTATCGATGGTATCCCACAGAAAGCCTACGGTATCGATATGTCCACTCGTGAACTCGTCGCTCCACATCAGCCAGTCGGTGTTATCGCTGCTCAGTCTCTTGGTGAGCCGGGTACCCAGCTAACACTTGATACTAAACACGGTTCTGGCGTTGCTGGCTCCGGTGCTATCGCTCGTGGTCTTCCTCGTGTCGAGGAGCTTCTCGAAGCTCGTTCACCAAAGGGTCAAGCTTGGATTTCGCCAATCGACGGTCTAGTTGAAATTTGGGAAGATAACAACCACTACGTCGTCCAGATTTCCCCTGAAGCCGGTAAGACCGAAAAGTACGAACTCGACGGTCGCAAGGCCAAGGTGAAAGACGGCGCCAACGTCAAGGCTGGTGACGTTATTGCCAGTAAGAGTAAAGGTGCAGAGCCGCTCATCGCAAAGTTTGATGGCAACGCACAGCTCGTTGATGGTGCCATCATTATCGTCGCGAACGCTGGCAATCCAGTGCGTATTGAGATTCCAGGTGACGCCGAGCTCGTCGTTAAGAGTAACGACTCCGTCAAAGCTGGCGACCGCATCACTACCGGTTCTTTGAACCTCCAAGATCTCTTGAAGTACAAAGGCCGTGAAGCTACTGCTCGCTACATCATGAACGACGTCCTCTCTGTTTACGCCGCTCAGGGCCACGAGATCTCTGCAAAACACCTTGAGATTATCGTTCGCCAGATGTTCAGCCGCGTCATTATCGACGAAGCTGGTGACTCTAACTTTGTCGCTGGCGACATCGTCAGCCAAACCGCAGTGGAGACCGAGAATAAAGAGCTCGAAGCCGCAGGTAAAAACCCTGCTAGCTTCACTCATCTCCTCCTCGGTATCACCAAGGTATCTATCTGGTCCGATTCGTTCCTCTCAGCTGCATCCTTCCAAGATACTACCCGCGTATTGATCAACTCTGCCATCTCTGGCCGCATCGATCACTTGCGTGGTCTCAAAGAGAACGTTATCATCGGTCGCAAGATTCCTGTCGGTACCGGTGCTACACCTCTTGAGCTTCCTCAAGATGAGCCAACGTCCGACGATACTGTCGAAGTGTAAGCTTCTCCGCGACATGAAAAACCTCCGGCTATACCGGAGGTTTTTTGGTAGTTTACACTAGTTCGTCGCTCAATTCGCAGATTTTCTTACAATTTTCATCATAAACAATCGAATCACCTATGTCAATATACTGCATTACGCCCTGAAACGGCACTTCAGAGTCGTAATTTCCTTCGAAGAGAACCAAGAATAAGTCATTTACCGTCTCCCAATCTGTAAAGAATTTCTTATCCAGATCAAATAAAAACTTCCCAGACACCATTTTATGGTATAATTTCTCCTGTTTCTCAAACGCCTCATCTTCCGTCTGGCTATAAAGGCGACTATAAAAATCTTCCTTCATCGCCATATAAGTATGCTTATCATCCCCGAGCCTAGTAATATACAAAAAGTGCATAGCTTCATTAGTGTCAAGGTTAACCGCAGTTGTACCATAAAAACTGAAGTCCTTATAAACAAACGTCAATGTCGTCGCCTCTGGAAAAGAAGGTTCATTAGTTTCACCCTGGTCCCAAACGATATCGGTCGCGCCGATGTCATTCAACATTTTCTCGAAGTCAAATGTCGACGCCCCCGTAAAATACTTAGCTGTCCGACCATCGCAAATCCAAGATGTTACATCTTGCGTCCAATCTGGTGTCACAGAGAAGATACCTTGTAATCCTTCTTTTTCACTTACACCAGCTTCCGTGCGTCCGCACCCGACCAGCGTAGCAAGCGATAGAGCAAGCACTGCGCCAAAAATTAGTTTTTTCATTTTTCCACCTCCTAAAGTACAAACAATAGTTCCATTACTCATTATACCACACTTATGTTAAAAAGTCAATCTAAAAAACTCTGTTGCATTTTTATAGATTCTATGATAAACTAGAAAACAGTATATTCTAATAAGTAGGACATACAGACTAGACGTTCGAGTAAGTCTGGCGTGAGATGCATGATTCTTCACCCATTTCACAATGGAAACTGCCCATAAGTCTAGTAATAGTCATGTTTTGAGCTCTTTTCTAGTCCTACGGGGTTCAAAAGATGACACAGAATATCAAATTAATGAAAGGAAACAGATGCAAGTCATCCTAGGCACCAAAATTGGTATGACCCAGATCATCGGTGAAGATGGCATCGTGACCCCTGTTACGATCATCCAAGCCGGCCCAGCCACAGTGACTCAGATTAAAACTGTCGAATCCGATGGTTATAACGCTGTGCAGCTAGGTTACGGTCAGGGTAAGAATCTGAGCAAGGCGGTTTCCGGTCACGCCAAAAAGGCCGGAGAAAATCTCAGTCCAAAAGTCATGAAAGAATTTCGGACTGCAGACGCTCCAGAGCTAAAAACTGGTGACGTCCTCACGGTTGAGCAATTCAACCTTGGCGACAAAGTCACTATCACCGGCATCTCCAAGGGTAAAGGGTTTGCTGGTACCGTTAAGCGCTGGAACTTCAACGAGTCTCGCAATACCCACGGCTTTAAGGGTAACATTCGCCGCGTCGGTTCGATCGGTTCGATGTATCCACAAAAAGTCTTCAAGGGTAAGAAAATGCCAGGCCGTATGGGTCATGACCAGGTTACAGTTAAGAACCTTGTCGTCGCCTACATCGACAAAGAAAATAATGTCCTCGGACTTAAGGGTGCCGTCCCTGGTCCTAAGAAGGGCATCGTAACTATCGAGGGAAAGGAGTAATATGGCAGATTTGAACAAAGATATCTTCGCCCTCAAGGTAGAAAATCACGAATTATTAAAGACTGCATACGATGCTTATCTTGCAAACTCCCGCAGCTCTCACGCTAAAACTCTTAAGCGTGGCGAAGTCAGTGGTGGTGGCAAGAAGCCATGGAAGCAGAAAGGCACTGGTCGTGCTCGCTTTGGTAGCACCCGTAACCCAATCTGGCGCCATGGTGGTGTCGCCTTCGGTCGTACCGGTGAAGAGAATTTCACCAAGCGCCTCAGCAAAACCAGCAAGCGCGTCGCTGTTCGCCAGGCTCTTAGCCTCCAGAACAAAGACAAGAAAGTCGTCACAGTTGCCGATTTCGCAATCAAAGACGGCAAAACTAAGGAAGCCTTGAAGATTTTCGAAACTGCCAAGGTTTCGTTAGATAAAAAAGTCCTACTTATCGTGCCAGAGAAATCCGAAATGATTCTCCGCGCCACTAATAACTTGAACAGTGTTAAGGTTGTTCGCCCAACTTATCTGAACGTTTTCGACATCTTGAATGCCGATACAATCGTTATTTCAGAGAAGGCTCTGCCAGAGCTTGAAAACTGGCTGATCGGAAAGGAGGAAGCATAATGGAACTTATCCCACGCGCAACCGAAAAAACCTACGGACAGCAAGCTCAGCGCACTTACGTTTTCCAGGTCCCTGAAGGTACCTCAAAACAAGCCGCTGCTAAGATGGTAGAAGAGCAGTTCAAGGTCACCGTTACCTCTGTTCGCGTTCTTACCCGCAAGGGCAAGAAAACCCGCTTCAGCCGCGGTAAGCACGCTTATCCTGGCACCACTTATCGCCAAGATAAGAAATTTGCTTATGTTACCGTAAAAGATGGCGACAAGATTAAAGTTGCCGAATTCGAAGAGATCGAGGCTCCAGTCGAAGAGCCTAAAAAGGACGCCAAAAAATCCGCAAAGACCGCCGAGAAGACTGAAAAACCAGCCAAAAAGGCGGAAAAGAAAGGAGATAAATAATGCCGATTAAAGCATATCGTCCAACTACTCCGGCCCAGCGCCAGAAAACTACCCAAGATTTTGATCAGATTACTACTCGTAAACCACTCAAATCTTTGACCAAAGCAAAAAAGCAGAACGCTGGCCGCAACAACTCTGGCCGCATCACCGTTCGCCATCGTGGCGGCGGCGTCAAGCGCCATTATCGTATCTTGACTCACAACCTACCAAAGAATCTCACTCTGACGATTGAAGAGATTGAGTACGATCCAAACCGTTCCGCACGCATCGCTCGTGTGAAAGATCAGAACGGTGTCTACTACTACGTTATTGCTGACACCAGCATGACCAAGGGCAAAACCTTCAAGACTGGCGATGAGGCCACGATTGAAGAAAGCAACCGCATGAGCCTTGAAGCTATCCCTGTTGGTACCTTCGTTTACGCAATCGAACTTACCCCAGGTCGTGGCGCTCAGATGGTTCGCGCTGCTGGCTCTTCCGCTCAGCTCATGGCAAAAGAAAACGGCTATGCCACTCTTAAGATGCCATCTGGTGAAATGCGTAAGGTTCTCTTAACCTGTGAAGCTAGTATCGGTACTGTCGGCAACATCCAGCACCAGAACGTTAAGAAAGGTTCAGCTGGTCGTGTTCGCCGTAAAGGTATTCGCCCAACCGTCCGTGGTGTTGTCATGAACGCTACCGACCACCCACACGGTGGTGGTGACGGCGGTCGCCACGGTTCCGGTAAAGCACCACGCACCCCTTGGGGTCAGCTCACGCTTGGTTACCGCACCCGTCGTAATAAGAAAACTAATAAATACATCGTGCGCAGTCGCCACGAAGGAAAGAGGAGATAATCTATGTCACGTAGTCTCAAAAAAGGTCCTTTCGTGGACTTCAAACTACAGAAAAAGATTGAAGCTCTCTCCGCCGATGATCGCACCGTCATCAAGACTTGGGCTCGCTACTCAACAATCTCCCCAGAGATGGTTGGTCGCACCATTGCCGTTCATAACGGTCGTGTCCACGTGCCAGTCTTCGTATCTGAAAACATGGTCGGTCACAAACTCGGTGAGTTTGCTCCAACTCGTAAATTTAAGCGTCACGGCGGTAAAAAAGCCGCTGAGGGAGGTAAGTAATCATGGCCGAAACTCATTTTGCACACGCTTATATTAAAGGTATCGATAGTATGCCTCGTAAGACCGGTGTTGTAGCCAGTCTCGTTCGCGACCGTTACGTCGCCGACGCTGTTGTCATCTTGGAAAACACCCCACGCCGCGCTGCTCGCCCAGTTTTGAAGGCGATTCAGTCCGCAAATGCAAACCTGTTAAACAGTGGTGTTTCCATCGATCCAAAAACCGTTCGCATCGCTCGCATCTCGGTTACCGCTGGCACGCGCATTCGCCGCTACAAACCAGCTTCCCGCGGTCGTGCTTTACCGTTCGAAAAAGTCTCCAGCAATATCTTCGTCGAAGTCGCTGGTGAAGAAAAGGAAAAGAAATCAGCCGCTGCCAAACCGGCAGAGAAAGCTGTCAAGAAGGAGGATAAATAATGGGCCAGAAAGTAAATCCATTGTCTTATCGTCTTCAAATCAGCAAAGATTGGTCTTCAAAGTGGTTCACTAGAAAAACCGATTTCAAAAACTGGCTGATTGAAGATGCAAAGATTCGCGAAGTTATCGAAAAGCGCTTTAGTAGCCGCCCAACCATCGCGAAAATCAATATTGAAAGAAGTAGCAACCTTACTACCATCACAATTCTCACCAACAAAGCTGGCGCTGTGATCGGTAAGCAAGGTGCTGGTATCAACGAACTGAAAAAAGAGCTTGAGAAATTCACTTCTCAGCCAGTCCGTTTGAACGTTGAAGAAATTAAGAAACCAGAACTAAACGCCAAGCTCGTTGCCGAGAACATCGGCTTCCAGCTCGGTAAGCGCATGAATTTCCGCCGCGCCGTTAAGATGGCTTGCCAGTCAACTATGGCCGCTGGTGCGAAAGGTGTACGTATCGAAGTCGCCGGTCGTTTGAACGGTGCTGAGATGTCTCGCCGTGAGAAATTTATCGAGGGCTCCGTTCCTCTACATACTCTCCGTGCCGACATCGACTTCTACTGCCACCATGCTCCTACGACCGCTGGTATCGTTGGTGTAAAGGTCTGGATTTATAAGGGGGAGAAATAATCATGGCTATTTTACTTCCAAGAAAAACCGCTCACCGCAAGGTACGCAAAGGTAAGAACGAAGGCGTCGCCACCCGCTGTAACTACGTAGCATTCGGCGAATGGGGCCTAATGTCGCTCGACAACGAGCGCGTTACTTCCCGCCAAATCGAGGCTGCCCGTCAGTCCATTACCCGCTATATCAAACGCGGTGGTAAAATCTGGATTCGCATCTTCCCACACACCCCTGTCACCAAGAAACCTCTTGACGTGAAGATGGGTGGTGGTAAAGGTGAACCACAGTATTTCGTAGCAAAAGTTAAAGCTGGCACCGTGATGTTTGAGCTCGCGGACGTGACCGAAGAACAGGCTAAAGAAGCTCTTCGTCTCGCCTCCCACAAACTCCCGGTCCGTTGTAAAATCGTTAAACGAGAGGAGTTTTAGTCATGGCACAAACACTCACAGGTATTGTTACCTCCGACAAGCGCGATAAGACTATTACCGTCTCGATCGCTAGTCGCGAAACCCACCCACTCTATCGCAAGCAGTACACAAAAACCCGTAAATACACTGCTCACGATGAGAAAAATGAGGCAAAATTAGGCGATAAGGTCGAAATCGTTGCTTGCCGCCCATTCAGCAAAACCGTGACCTACAACCTATCCAAGATTGTAGAGCGTGCTCACGGCAGCGTTGAGCTTAAAGATAATGTCACCGAAGTCGAAATGCCAGAGAAAGTCGGCGCCGACGCTAAGGTGAAAGAAGAAGGGGAGGAATAAAAAATGATCCAACAGGAAACTAGATTAAAAGTCGCTGACAACAGCGGCGCCAAGGAACTTGGAGTAATCCGTGTCCTCGGTGGTACCCGCGCTCGTTACGCTCGGGTAGGTGACATCGTCACCGCTAGCGTCAAAGACGCATCCCCAACCGGCAACGTCAAGAAAAAAGCCGTCGTTCGCGCCGTCATCGTCCGCACTCGCGGTCAGATTCGTCGCCCAGATGGCTCCACTATCCGTTTCGACGACAACGCCGCCGTTCTCGTCAACGACGACAAAACCCCTAAAGGTACGCGTGTTTTCGGTCCAGTCCCCCGCGAACTTCGTGACCTCGGATATTCCAAGATTATTAGCTTAGCACCGGAGGTACTATAAAATGGCACAAGGTTTGAAAACTGGTGACACCGTCACCATTATCGCCGGCAACCACAAAGGTAAATCCGGCAAAATCGTAAAAATGGATGTCAAAGGCCACAAAGCCTGCATCGAAGGCATCGGCGTAGTCGAACGCCACATGAAACGTACTCAGTTCAACCCACAAGGTGGCAAGAAGCAAATTCATGTCGGCATTGACCTCTCTAACCTTAAGAAAGTGGAGGGTAAGAAGAAATAATGGCAGAAACTAAGTACACACCAAGACTCAAAGAGCTCTACAACGATAAAATCGTTAAAACTCTTGAGAAAGAATTAAAACTTGAGAACATCAACCAGGTTCCAAAGCTCGAGAAGGTTATTGTTAGCTGCGGCGTCGGCAAAAAGCGCGACGACAAACGCTATACCGAGACCGTCGCTTTGACCCTCGCAAAAATTACTGGTCAGGCTACGACTTCTCGCCTTGCGAAGAAATCTATCGCTACCTTTAAGATCAGAAAAGGCATGGGCGCCCCAATCGGCTACCTTACGACACTACGTGGCGTAAAAATGTACGAGTTTGTTGACCGCTTAATCAACATCGCTTTGCCACACGTACGTGACTTCCACGGTGTTTCACGCAAATCTTTCGATGCCAACGGCAACTATAGTCTCGGACTAAAAGAACAGACCGTCTTCCCAGAAATTACCTTCGAAGACGCCAGCGTTCTTCATGGCCTCGAAATCACCTTTGTTATTAAGAATGGATCTAAAGAAGGGAGCCTAAAGTTGTTAGAACTCTTTGGTATGCCGTTTGAGAAGGAGGGTAAATAATATGGCGAAGAAATCAGCCGTCCTCCGCGACATTAAACGACAGAAAATGTATGATAAGTATAAAGACAAGCGCGCCGCTTTGAAAGCTGCCGGCGATCTCGAAGGTTTGCAGAAATTGCCTAGAAACTCTAGCCCAACTCGCCTCAAGAATCGCGATTTGCTTGATGGCCGCCCACGTGGTTATATGCGCCGCTTCGGTCTTTCGCGTATCAATTTCCGTGAAAAAGCAAGCAAGGGTGAAATCCCTGGTGTAACAAAGAGTAGCTGGTAAGGAGAAAGGAGAAGATTATGTCATTACAATCAACAGATCAAATTGCTGACCTCATCACCCGTATCCGCAACGCTATCATGGTGGGTAAAACCGAAATTCGCGTCCCAACCTCCAAGCTTAAAGTTGCAGTCGTCGAGGTTTTACAAAAAGCCGGCTATATCGACGGTTACGAGATTGAGAAGGCAGAACCACGCGGTATCCTCCATGTTTCTATCAACGCTGAAGGTACCCCTGCACGCATTAACGAAATCGCCAAGATTTCTAAGCCTGGTCGCCGCATCTATACAGCTTGCGAAGACATCCCTGTAGTCAAATCTGGTCGCGGTATCGTGATCATCTCGACTTCAAAGGGTTTGATGACCGGTAAAGAAGCTAAGAAAGCTCGCCTCGGCGGAGAAATCCTCATCCGAGTTTACTAAAACTTCTACAAAAAAGAGCCTGCAATATGGCTCTTTTTTGATGCTTCAAAATGCTTGCAAAAACCGGAAAAAATGCTTGACTTTTTATTTTGGACTATATAAAATAGAGACATAACAACTAATTTTTGTAGAAAAGTGGAGACTTATTCTACAGGAGGAATAATAGGATATGAAACAATCCGCCAAAACTTTCGGCTATGGCTTTTCCGCATTAGTGCTTGCACTCAGCGGCGTAGTTATCAGCCCGGATGTAAACGCAGATACTTGTACCATTGTTGATGGTTCTTCTGCACAAACCGCAACCACGGGCGGCGCATTGACTCTATGTCAAAACCTGTCCAGTAATCTGACGGTTTCTAAGACAGATGATAACGATACTACTGTTGACACCACCATGGACTTAGCCGGTTATAGCTATACTGGCAACATTGTGGTATCAGCTGGTACCCTAAAGATTACCGATAGCGGCGTGAAGAAAGGCTCCATGAAAGCTTCGATCTCCGTAGCTGCCGGCGCCAAAGTTGTCTTCGACATTACCGACAAGACTACTGTTGAAGCTAACGATGGCACAATTGTCACTTATAAGACCAATGGTGCTGCTGCTGGCGATATCACCATCAACGGCGGTACATTCACGGGCGACACCTTAATTGCCAAGAGTGCTGATAGTACCGCTTCTAGCAACGCTGCATCCGTCACTATTGCTGGTGGTGACTTTACTGGCGTTTCTACCATCAAGAACAGCGACCTCATTGGTGTTACCGTTTCTGGAAACAGCGTCTTCGCTACCGACCCATCCGCAGTTGCAACAATCGCTGGCGGTGTATTTGCTAGTGGCTCAGTTTTCGTAGCAGCACCAGCTAGCGTTATTACGCCAACCGCTAAGACTACTCTATCTGTTGATAATGAGCTTGAGCAGGCTTTCCGTGTTACCAACTCGGTTAAAGGTGTGACAAACAGTCTCGACTTCGTCGTTGTTGATAATACCGTCGGTTCTGATACTGAGGGTGAGGAAGTTGATGCCGACAGCATCTTCTCGATCCGTTCTGTCGCCAATAAGGGTGACAACAAAGAAAGTATCGCTGATGATACTGTTGATTATCATTTCACTGCTAAGAAAGTTGGTTCCTATAAGGTCACTGCAGTCGCCGCCGATGGTAAAAAGAGTGCCGAAACCACCTTTACCGTTGGTGCATTTGATGAAGAGAATGCCATTAAGGACATCTTTGTCAAGAAAGGTGACGCTATTACCGCCAAGAGCCTTGCTACTCAGCTCGATAAATATACCGACCTAAACATTGCTAGTGTATCCGTTAAAGATTCCGCCGGTCATGCGCCAGCTGATGTCAACTTCACTGTTGACGGCAAGCTTACTGTTGCCGATACAGCCGTAGCAGACACTTACACCGTTGAACTAACCTTCAATGATGCATCTGCTACTAAGAAATCTTTCAAGGTTAACGTTGTGGATCCAGCAGCTATTACTGTCTGGGCACCAATTAGCCAAGATGAAGACGGCAACTTCGTTACTATTCCAGTAGTAGATAAACTTGCTACCGCTTGGGGTTCCCCAATCAAAACTACTGGCTCTGGTGCAACCGTTGAACGTATCACAGAAAATAAAGTTGAAACTGACACTCTCAAGGTTACCCCAACCTCCTTATCTGCCGGCACTACCGTGCTTACCTACGCTGCGGACACAGACGCTTGGGTTTACAGCCCTGCTAATGGCGGTACTATTATCACCGACGAAGATGCAGTCGCTGAATATGTAGACAATGCCGCAAACAATCTCAAGAAAACCGTCACCGTTCACACCTACAAAGTAAATGGTGCTACTCTATACTACAGAGCTGCAGGAACAGGTGTCACCGAGGCTAAGGAAACTGTCAACCTAGGTGATACCATCGATGTGCCTTCCGACGTCAAAGTAGACCTTAACAACCCAGAGCATTATCCTGATACCGCTGGTAATGCAGCAGATATCGACAGCGCTTCTGATCCAAAGACTATTACTTCCAAGGCAGTCAACGAACATGCAACCTTGGATCTCGTCTTAAAGGATGCTGCAAACGAAACGAAAGAGGTTAAGATTCCTGTTGATACCTATGCTAAAGACAAAGCTATCGATGACGAAGTAGCTTATGTCCGCATCGACAAGACTAGCGAAGTCGCTAAAGCTACCTACGTATCTACCGTAAATAGTAAACTCAGCTTCAACTCCGAGGATGTTGAGGTAGTCGGTGGTAACATCGTATTCACCCCAACCGAACTCGGTAAGAAGACCGTTAAGGTTACTGAAACCCTAAACGACAAAGAGATTGCTACCAGCTCTATTGAATACAATACCTATGGTATCGTAGACGCTGATTACTATGTCGCTCCAGGTGAGGCTCTAGAAATCGCCGTTGCTGACCCTTATGGTACAGTTCGCGTTACTGGCGCCAACAGCAAAGATGGTTCCGTCTTCAAGAACTACGATGAAGCAGACGGTAAGCTTACCCTTTCATCTGACAAAGAAGACACCATCACCATTAAAGTTAGTGACTTCCTAACTGACAGTAAGGCTATTGCAGACAACGGTGGTACCAGCGAAATCAAAGCAACCATTACCGTTCATGTTGCTGAAGTCTACATCACTTCTGAAGTTGAAGCTACAACTGTTGAAGCTGGTGAAGCTTCCGACGCATTCGAAATCAAGGCTACTGAAGGCGCTATCAAGACCGAAGTTACCTCTAATGTTACCGAAGACGCAGCTGATCTCGCTAAAGTTAGCTTGAAGTCTGTATCTAAGACCAATAACACTTATCAAATCGCTGTTGCTGCTGACGCTAAGCCAGGCGACTACGAAGTGAAAGTCAACTTGACTGACGGTGCTAATGTTAAAGCTACCACCACTATCAAGGTCCGTGTAACCAAGCACGTAGCTATAGCAGATGGTGTTTACACCATGGCCAGCAAGCTTGCCGACAACATGGTTCTCGATATCAACGGTGCTGCCCTCAATGACGGTGCTAATGCCCAGCTTTACAAGAGTAATGACACTCTAGCACAACAGTTCCTATTCACTGCGGACGAAGATGGTCTCTACACTATTACCAACCTCCGCTCTGGTAAGGCTCTTGATATCTCTGGTGGCGTAGCTGCTAACGGCACTAATGTCCAACAGTATGAGAAAAATGATACTCTATCTCAGAAGTGGGAAATCCTTGAAGACAAAGACGGTGGCCGGATGATTGTCTCCGCACTTGATAGCAACCTCGTACTCGACGTTGCTGGCGGTAACAAGAAGAATGGCGCTAACGTCCAGGTTTATGAAATGAACTACACTGCATCTCAAGCATGGACCATCGCTCCTGTCCAGACCAGCGACCCAATTGCTTTGAACGCTAAGAAGAGCTACACTATCCACTCTGCTCTCGATACCAACATGGTACTCGATATCTCTGGTGGTAGCACTGAAAGCGGCGCAAACCTCCAGCTCTACACTGCTAACGACACTGACGCTCAGTCCTTCAAGTTTGTCAACGAAGGTGGTCTTTACACCATCACCAACGTCAACTCTGGCAAAGCCATCGATGTCGCAGGCGCTGGCCGCAGCAACGGCACCAACGTCCAGCAGTACGAAGCTAACGGCACCGTTGCTCAGAAGTGGATCATCGAAGACAACGGCGATGGTACCTTCTCCTTCAAGTCTGCCCACAGCGATCTCTACCTAGACGTCGCCGGTGGTCACACTAAGGACAATACCAATATCCACGTCTACAAGGGCAACAAGACTAAGGCTCAGAAATTCCGCATCGTAGAAGTTGCTGAATAATCTAGCACTTTAGAGGCTTAAACGCCTAGTACAAAAAACCAGCTCCCGTAAAAAGGAGCTGGTTTTTGCTTAAGATTCTCGCCGTAAATGTACTTGACATCTAGCCCATCATAGTGTAGTATAAAAATATCACCATAACCGGACTAGCCTAAGGTTCTCGTACCGACCGCAAATGCCGGTTTTTTAGTTGCAGATTTGTCTTGAAATTACCTTTAGTGGTAAAATATATTCATTATATGGTTTTAGTAACTTAGAATATCTGTCTGTAGGAGTCAAAATCTTGCTCAGCTTATTATTTTTAGTTAGATAATCCATCAAACAAGCGAAATCGCCATCACTAGAAATAACCACTGCCTTGTCGTAATTTTCGTACTCAATTGCCGCCGAGTATAGTACTAGTTCCGCATCTACGTTGCCCTTCATAGTACGTTTACCAGTAGATTCGTCTACGTAAGTTACAGTTGGTTTGAAGACCAAAGTAAAGCCATACTTCTGGAGCGCAGAATAAAGCACGGTATTACTCTGGTCAAACCCGATAAAAATGAACGCTCTACTTACGCCGAGCTTATTTCTGAGATATTTACGTAATTTTCCATAATCAAGGCGCATTCCCTGAGATTTCACCCCAAGATAAAGATTATTCCCATCTATAAACGCGTAGTTATTTTGGGTAGTCATATCTGTATTCTATCACGATGGACTAAAAATGGAAATAGCCAGGGCTGGTTTTTGCTTTTTCAGACAATTTGTGTTACAATGAGTATAATATTATATAACCATGTTGGGAGGAGTCTAAACACTCCGTTATCACCACAGAAAGGATTATCATGGCAGAAAAAGCTGCTAAGACTGAAGAAATCGTCGACAAAGCTGTCGTCGAAACCCCTACCGAAGAGGTTAAAGAAACCGTCGTCGAAGAAGAACACTTCGCCAAATCCGGCAAAAAATCCAAGAAACACGTCGAAGAGGTTAAGGCTGAAGAAGAGCGTCAGGCTCGTAAAATTGAGAGAAAAGCCGAAGAAGCTGAACAGAAGCCAAAAGGCGCTACCCCTGTCACTCGTCCAAAAATCGAGCGCCGCGGCAAGAAGTACCAAGAAGCCGCTAAATTAGTCGAGAAAAAAGCCTACTCTCTCAAGGATGCTCTTGATCTTGCTGCTAAGACCAGTACTACAAAATTTGATGCCACCGTCGAAGCTCACGCTCGCCTTGGTGTTGACCCACGTCAAGCTGACCAGAATATTCGTACCACTATCGTATTGCCAAACGGCAACGGTAAGACGGTCCGCGTCGCTGTTTTCGCCCCTATTGATGAGTGCAAAAAAGCTGCCGCTGCTGGCGCTGATATTGCCGAGGACGAAGAATTTCTCAAACGCCTCGAAAAGGGAACTATCGACTTTGACGTCTTGATTTCTACCCCTGCCTATATGCCAAAACTTGGTAAATTTGCTCGCCTTCTTGGTCCAAAAGGCCTCATGCCAAACCCTAAGGCTGGCACGGTTACCGCTGATATTGAGAAAGCCGTTAAAGAGGCTAAAGCTGGTAAAGTCGAATATCGTGTCGACAAACAGGCTATTGTTCATATTGGTCTCGGCAAAGTCAGCTTTGGCACCGATAAGCTTCTTGAGAACGCAGAGGTATTCTTTAACTCTCTAAAGTCTCAAAAACCTGCTTCTCTTAAAGGTTCCTATGTGAAGTCTGTCTACCTGACTACTTCTATGGGCCCATCCATCGAACTTGAAAACATCTATAACTAGTGTTATAATGTAGGCATGATTAGGATCATCGCTGGTGGCAAACCGAGCAAAAGTTGGATTCTAAACGGCGTTAATGAGTATGACAAACGCCTGCGCAAGCCTTTCGATGTAAAATGGGAATTTATGGATGAAGACCACTTGGCGAAATATCTCGCCGAGTGGCCTTTTCATAGCAAAGATTTCGTCATCGTTCTCGACGAAAAAGGCGAGATCCTTTCTTCGCCCGACCTTTCTACTCGTCTCGAGCGCTGTTTTAATTCCTCCCGCGACGTCGTCATGATTATTGGTGGCGCTTACGGCCTCGACCCTAAAGTGAAAGAGAAAGCCGGGCTAGTCTGGAGTATCTCAAAGTTGGTTTTCCCACATGAGCTTATGCGTGTCGTCCTCGCTGAACAAATTTATCGCGCCTATAGCATTTCTATTGGCAATCAATACCACCACGAATAAACCATTGACTTTTTATAGCGTTTGTGCTATAATTGAAAAATGGGGGTCGATTTTTTCGTACCCTAGTAACTTAAAAGCAGTGTAGTGGAACAAAAAGGAGGAACGCTTATGAAAATTGAGATTAGCGTGAAGGAACAATCCGGTAAAGAGATTAACTTGACTTATAGTCACGTTGACTCTGACAAAGAGCAGGCTAGTGCTGAGCGCACTATCGTGCAACTTTTCGGGGGACGGGTAAATCCTGTATATACTCCGGAAAACGAAGCTGAAGAGGTGATGCAATCGGCCGCACAAGAAGATCTTCTGATCGACAGGTTTACGCTTCGAGCCTTCCTCGTCGGATACTATGTCGACGAAAATGGCCTCGCAGTGAATTGCAAGGGCGACAGCCTCGGCGAATGTATACCTGGGCAGTTTTTGCGCGATTGTAAGAACTTGCTGGTACGCTACCACACCGTTGATAGCGACGGCAACTCTTACCTTCCGTTTTACAACCATGAAGGTTTAGAGGTTAAGCGAATTTACGCCAGCGACACCGAAGCAGTCCGCACCCTTTTAACGAAGCTGGAGATCCCTACCGGCAAGGCTATCAACAGCCTTTATGCCACCTTGACTGGCCGGTCGACCAAGGACGTCTTCGACGTTGACGGGGTTGATTTCTCGCTTCTCTGCCATGACATTGGCAAGGCCATCTTGAATGGCCGCGGCAAGCACTATTCGGCCTACAATGGTCCCTTGTACGTTAAGGAGATCATGCGTCGAAAGGTATCGGACTACGAATCGCTCATGCGCCTCAAGTTTGATACTATCATTCAGACCGAAAGTACTGACCTGCAAAAGAACCTCTCCGAGGCAGAGCTCGGCGAACTGGCCTGTGCCCTGAATCCGCAGAACTGGAAAACGATTTTCAGGAGCGGTGATTTAGAGCAGACCAAAAAGACTCTGCTTGGGGTCGCAAGTAAACTTCGTCGGACTGCACCTGTTTGCCAGCGAAATTCCGCCTGGAAAAATCTCGTGTCAGTTCTCGATCTGCTTGCAAAAAAGGAAGATTCCTTCACTTTCGAATAAATTTGGAGGAAAAAGAATGAGTAGTAGAAAAGAAGAGGAGAACTTCGACGTTGACATCAATAAGGTTGGCTTGCAGCTTCCGGCACTCATGGAGTTAGAGAATCTTAGCATAGCACTAAATGACGGAATCGACAACCCTATTGTTGACCTCAATCTTAACGTTGAGCGTTTTTTGGAAATACTTGACCCGAATCATTGGGTTGAGCTGTTCCCGCCTTCTACCGTGGAGAAATACCGCGATCATGAAGGTCGACCATTAAGGGGTAATACCTATGAAAAGCGAATGGAGACGGTTTTTAACCGCTTCTTGAATCCTGCCGCTAAAGAATTCGCACGCTTTATAACTGAAGAGCTCCCCTGTGAGCTTCTGCGTGACGGAGAATGGTCGGAAATGTATCAGGTCTTAACTTCCTGGTCAAAATACAAGCATTGGTTTTTCTATGCCTGTGACCCTTTTGACTCGGTGAAAACTTTGCCTATACCGCCAGGGAACAAGCGCTCCACTACTCGGTAATTAAAAACCCCGCGAAAGCGGGGTTGCTTTTTTGTCCAAACTGTGATAGAATAAGAGAAGTTACCAAAGACAGTGGCGGTGTTACGACACTTAATTATGCCACCTAGGATACATCTCTTTTAGGGTTGGTAACGGAATTTAACAATTGGCTAAATTATTTGAATGCAAATCTAACCAAAGGAGTCATGAAAATGGCAATTTCAAAAGATAAGAAACAAACTTTGGTTGCTGATTTAACTGAGCTTTTGAGCAATTCTAAGATGACTGTCTTCGCTAAATATCAGGGTTTGACCGTCGCAGAACTTCAAGATCTGCGCAAGACCGCCCGTGAGAACGGCGTAAAAATCAAGGTCGTCAAGAACCGTCTCGTGAAAGTTGCGATGGGTGAAATCGCCGTCTATAAGGATACCGATACGACTGATCTTACCGGTCAGCTCCTCTATGCCGTATCCGATAGCGACGAAGTCGCCCCAGCGAAAGTTCTCGCAGATTTTGCGAAAAGTCACGATGCGCTCCAGATTTCTGGTGCGTTCGCAGATAGTGGTGCAAACCTCTCTGTCGACGAAGTTAAGGCTCTCGCTGCTCTTCCATCGAAGAACGAGCTTGTCGCTCAGGTCGTGGCCCAGCTTCTCTCCCCAGTTACCGACAGCATCTCCGGTCTTTCCGGTGGCTTGTCTGGCATCGTTTCGGGTCTAGAAGCTCACGCACAGTAAATTAGCAACATCTATAGAAAGGATATATTATGGCAACTGATATTAAAAAACTCGCTGAAGAGTTAGTTAAACTTACCGTTCTCGAAGTAAACGATTTGAAGAACGTTCTCAAAGATGAATATGGCATCGAGCCGGCTGCTGCTGCAGTCGCCGTTGCTGGCCCAGCCGCTGGCGCTGATGCAGGCGCTGCTGCTGCCGATGAAAAATCTGAGTTCGACGTCGTCTTGAAGGACGCTGGCGCTCAGAAAATCGCTGTTATCAAGGCTGTTAAAGAAGCTACCGGCCTTGGTCTTGGCGAAGCTAAAGCTATCGTTGATGGCGCTCCTGCTACCGTTAAGGAGAAGGTCGCTAAAGACGACGCTGAAGCTCTTAAGAAAGCTCTCGAAGAAGCTGGCGCTACCGTCGAGCTCGCCTAATTTAATTTTAGCCAATTGTTTTATGAAGAGTACGATCTACGCGGTCGTACTCTTTTTTTAACCTCAAACGCCATAGTCTTTTTTACAACACTTTTCGCTCCATCTCTGGAAATTCTGTGTAAAACTTTGCCTAAAACCTATTGACAAAAATATACGTCTGCTATATTATAATGTTAATATTAGATTAAACAGACAGGATGCGAGGTGATGTCTGAATTACCAGAAAAACAAATAAAGAGACTACGAAGCCTGATTCAGGAAGCCGAGATGAACTTGGCTGCCGCTAAAGAGCTCCTAATTTCCATACTAGGTGATGGTGAAACTATCGCCGCCCCTAGAGACACGGTCGTGTCTAACCTAGAAGGTAAAGTAATCGAAGGCGTCTTCGACGGACAGATTATGATTGACCAAGAAGGCAAGAACTACCCTGTTCCTGCGAACTACGCCAGTAAGTCTAAGCTTGTCGAAGGTGATATCATGAAGCTAACTATTACCAAAGACGGCAAGTTCCTCTATAAACAGATTGGTCCCGTCGAGCGCAAGACCGTTATCGGCACTTTGACCCATCACGACGATAAATACTTTGTCGAAGTTTCTGGTCGCGAATATGAAGTACTTTATGCTTCCGTTACTTATTTCCGCTTAAGAGAAGGCGCTCAGGTCGCCGTCATTATTCCTGCGAACAACGAGAATGCAAACTGGGCTGCCGTTGAGGCCGCCCTATAATGAAGGCGCTCTATCGTAAATATCGTCCAACCAAACTTTCTGAGGTCATCGGTGAACCTCAGGTTACAAGTAGCCTTGCAAAAAGCCTAAAAACCGCTAAAATTTCCCATGCTTATCTTTTTACTGGGCCTCGCGGTTGTGGTAAGACTTCCGTAGCTCGTATTTTTGCTCACGAAGTCAACGATTTTAAGTACGAACTCGAAGATAGCTACCCAGACATCATCGAAATCGACGCCGCCAGCAATACCGGCGTTGATAATATTCGCGAGCTCAGGGAACACGTCGCCATCGCTCCGTCAAAAGGGAAGTACAAAGTCTACATCATCGACGAAGTCCACATGCTATCAAAATCCGCCTTCAATGCACTCTTAAAAACCATTGAGGAGCCACCTAGCCACGTCATTTTCATCATGGCCACCACCGACGCCTATAAAGTCCCCGACACTATCGTCTCCAGATCCCAGGTCTATACTTTTCATCTCGCCGACCCAAAGACCATGAAAGATCACCTAAAATCAATTGCCGATAAAGAAAAAATCGACATCGCAAGCGACGCCCTTGATATTATCGTCTCTAGAGGTGGCGGGTCATTCCGCGACACGATTTCCCTCCTCGATCAAGTCACAAATCTCTCTAGCGACAAAATCACCGCTCAGACTATTATCTCCGCCTTAGGCCTCCCAGAAAATCAGCAGCTCGAAAATCTATTCAACGCTTACGAATCTGGAAATCTTGCTGAAATATCCGACCGCCTAAAAGCCCTCCTTAGCAGTGGTGTCAAACCAGAAATTATCGCCCAAGAAATTATTAGTCAAATTATCGCGGCACCAAAAGCCACACTTCTCCCCCTTCTTAAATCTCTGCCCGAAGTCCAAGCTCCTTTCGCCGAAGCTAAGCTCTTGCTCGCTTTCACCGAAAACTTAGCATCCCTACCCCCACAAATCACCACTACCGCCACTCCTGCGCCTACAGCAGCCAAACCTAAAACCACTCCAGAAGCTTCCATTCCAGAAACAACCCCCCCAGAAAAACCCTCATCAAATACCTTCAACTGGGATGAATACCTAACCACTATGAAATCAGCCAACCAGGCAATTTTCAACACTCTCGCAAAATCCGCCCATAGATTATCTGGCCGAACTATCGAAGTCATCCCCAAAAAACCCTTTTATAAAAATATCCTCCAGTCCCAGGCCAACATGGAAGTCCTCAAAAAATACCTCCCTGAGGGTTATTCTCTCAAAATTCTCGACGCCGACCAAAGTATCGGCCAAGCCTCCCCCACAAAAGACTCCACACTTTCCCAAATTTCTGATATAATGGGTTCAGATATTCAGGAGGTTAAGATTAATGACGGAGACCCGTTCTAATTCTAGCGGACGTATTCCCCCACAGGATTTAAATGCCGAAAAATCCCTACTTGGTGCTATTTTGATTTCCGACAATGTTTTTCCTGAGGTCTTGGAACGTGTCAAATACAAAGATTTCTACGACAACCGTCATGCCGCTATTTTCCGTGCTATGACTGCACTTTACGAGGCACATCGCCCAATCGATCTCCTCACCCTTACCGCCGAAACCAAAAGCCAAAAAACCCTCAAAGAAATCGGTGGCGCACCTTATCTGACCGAGCTCACCACTTTCGTGCCAACTGCTTCTCACGCAACCGCTTACGCCGACTTAGTTGCTGCCGCCGCCACCCGTCGCAGACTCATCAAAGCTGGCACCAGCATCGCTACCGCTGCCTACGAAGAAAGCACTGAAATCGGAGATCTAGTCGGTAGAGCCGAAAAAGAGCTCTTCGAGGTCTCAGATAAAACCACCAAAACCGACTACACCGATCTTAGTAGCCTACTCGTTGATGCCTACAACCGTATCGAAGATCTTCACAAAAACAAAGGCGCCCTCCGCGGACTTAAAACTGGTTTCCGTGATCTCGACAAGAAAACCGCCGGCCTCCAAAAAGGCGATCTCATTATTATCGGCGCTCGCCCGGCTATGGGTAAAACTACCTTTGCCCAAAACATCGCCTATAACGCGGCCACTATCAACAAGCGTGGCGTCCTCTTCTTCTCGATGGAGATGGCAGCCAGCGAAATCGTCGACCGCATGGTTTCTGATGTTTCCGGCGTCGACAACTGGCGTATTCGTACTGGTAACGTTACCGATGAAGATTTTGCCAGAATCGGCGACAGTCTCGGCGAAATGGACGAAGTCCCTCTCTATATCGATGACACTAGTAGTATGACTATTCTAGAACTTCGCAATAAAGCCAGACGAGCTGCCCATGATCACGATATTGGCCTTATCATCATTGACTATCTCCAGCTTCTCCAAGGTTCAGACCGCTACGCTGGCAACCGCGTCCAAGAGGTCACCGAAATTTCCCGTGGTCTCAAAACTCTCGCCCGCGAACTCGAAGTTCCTGTCATCGCTCTGGCCCAGCTCAGCCGTCAAGTTACTGGCCGTGACGATCCGCGCCCTGTACTCTCAGACCTCCGCGAATCTGGCTCTATCGAGCAGGATGCCGACCTTGTCATGATGCTCCATCGCCCAGATTATTACCACAACGAAGATGGCTACGAACCCACCCATATTACTGAGCTCATCGTCGCCAAGCACCGTCATGGCCCAGTCGGCAAGATCGAGCTCTACTTCCACCCAGAGCTTCTCCGCTTCATGTCTCTCGACAAGGAACACGAGTCGTAGTATAATAGAGAAAATGAAAAAGCATAAGATTTCTGGACTCTTCCTCTACCGTCATCGCTTCGGTATCGGTTATACTTTGCTAACCTTAGCCTTTCTTGCCGTAATTTTCCTCATCCCGCTTCTTAGCCCGGCCGGCCTTTCTGAGCCAGAAATGCAATCTGCGGTCGACTCCGTCGCTCTTAGCCCCTCTACAGTCCTCACTGGCGAAATCGTCGATCTCCCTTACCACGTCCTCCAAAAAACCTCCATCAAATTTATCGGTCTCTACTCCTACGCCATTAAACTTCCTAGCATGATTATCGGCGTCTTCCTCGGTATCCTCTTGATTCTCCTACTAAACCGCTGGTTCAAAAACAACGTCGCCCTAATTTCCAGTGTCATTACTGTTCTCTCTGCACCCTTCCTTTATCTAGTAGGTTCAGGAACCCCTCTTATTATGCTCGTATTCTGGCCAGTACTTTTACTCTGGCTTGGCTCAAAAATCCAAGGTGTAAAAAAGCCACGTACATCGTATTGTTTTTTCTTTGCTGCCGCCCTTTTCCTCTCTCTATTTACACCCTATATGGCCTATCTCGCTCTTGTAATTTTTATTTATACGATATCCCATCCACACCTTCGCTTCACAATTAAGAATTTACCTCGAATACCCTTCATTCTTGCTACCACTATCGTCCTTGCTGGTATTGCCCTCATCGTACATAACATCTGCCTTTACCCAGAAGTTGCCAACAATCTCTTCTTCATGCCTAACTCTAACCCCAATAATTTCCTCAATAACATTACTAGTGGTTTTCTACCTTTCTTCTCTTGGACTGGCGGCATCGAAAGCTCCTTCCTTAGTCCAATGATCGGCCTTGCTAGCCTCGCTCTCGCCCTAACCGGTCTCATCTCCACCACCAAAGGCTTCTTTGCTTCCAGAAACTCCATCGCCTCGCTCCTCATTATTTTTACCGTCATCATTACCGGTCTTAACCCCGAATGCGCCATCCTTATCATGTTCCCAATCGCCATTCTAACCGCACATGGTGTCCGCTACATCCTCGAAAAATGGTATGGTCTCTTCCCGGAAAACCCCTACGCTCGCATCTTCGGCATCTTCCCGATTGGACTTTTACTCGGTATCATCCTCCTCTCTAGTACCTTCCATTATATTTTCGGCTACCGCTACAACCCTGCAGTCGCCAACGAGTTCCAAAACGACCTCTCCCTAATTTACGAACACGTCGAGCCTGGCAGCACCTTGCTCATTGCTGGCGGCACCCTCGAATACGACTTCTATCACATCCTCGAAGGCCACACCGACTACCACGTTACTAGCAACCTCTCCGAAGCCGGCAAAGTCATCGCCACCCTCGGCAAATGGAATACTGATTTCAAAGGCAAACGACTTTCTCGTATTATCACCTCGCCAAAATCAACAAATTCTGATAGAATATACATATATAAATAAGGAGTTTTTATGGGCCAGACCTTTGACCAAATGAAGATGATTAATCAGCTACGCAAAGCACAAAAAGACCTCAAAAATGAAATCGTAGAAGTCGAAGCCGGCGACGGCGCCGTCGTTGTCCAGATCACTGGTGAACTAAAAGTCAAAAAAGTCACCATCGACCCAGAACGTGTCGATCTCGATGACATTTCCGAACTAGAACATTGGATCGAAAGCTGCTTCCGCGACGGCTACGCCAAGGCCCAAGAAATCGCTACCGACAAAATGAAGCCATTGATGGCCGGACTCGGCAATCTAGGAATGTAATGCTGCCCAAAGCTCTTCAAGACGCTATTGACGCCCTCGGTCTTCTCCCTGGTGTCGGACCCCGCACGGCAGAGCGCTATGCTTACTACCTTTTCAGAAGCAACCCCAAGCTCAGCCACTCTATTTCTGATAGCCTAGTCCACCTCCACGAAAACGTCAAATCCTGCCCCGTCACTTTTGCCCTCATCGACAGCTCCGAAGAAGTTTCACCCCTCTATTCCAACCCCGATCGTGACAAGCAGACCATCCTCGTCGTCGAAGAGCCTCTCGACATCTATGCCATCGAACAAACAAAAAGCTACCACGGAACCTATCACGTCCTCGGCGGCGCCATCTCACCTATCGACGGCATCACACCCGACAAACTCCACATCAAAGAACTCCTCTCCCGCATCAAATCCGACGCGGCCCAAGAAATCATCATCGCCACCAACCCTTCGGTCGAAGGCGAATCAACCGCTCTCTTACTCCAAAAAATGCTCAGCGAATCCGAACCTAGCCTAAAAGTCACCCGCCTCGCCCGCGGCCTACCTCTCGGCGTCGACCTATCCTACGCCGACCAAATCACCCTTTCCGCCGCCCTCGAAAACAGAACCAACCTATAACAGTATTTATTCTTGCGAATCTAACTCAATATTACCGATCAACTTCGCGCTCTCTTTTTCCGGCAGCGCCTCCACATTCTTCAGCTTCCGCTCAATTTGCCGCGAAGTCGTCTCTGCCGACTCAATCTTATTCGCCGTCTCCAACATCTTCTTCTTCGTCGCCGCCAAAAGATCACCAAACTTCGAAAACTGCGTCTTTACCGCCCCCAGCGTCTGCCAAACCTCACTCGACCGCTTCTCAATCGCCACCGTCCGAAAGCCCATCAAAAGCCCCGACAACACCACTGGCAAAGTCGATGGCGATGCAATCGTAATATTAAACTTCTGCCTCACCTCGTCCGACAGTCCCGGAATCCGCAAAATCTCCGCATACAAACTCTCCGTCGGCACAAACATCATCCCAAACGCCGTCGTCTTCGGCGGCTCAATATACTTCTCGTGAATTTTCTTCGCCTGTGTCTTCACGTCGTCCGCAAGCGCCTTCTGGAACTTCAAAATCTCACTCTTCTCCCCCGCATCATACGCCGCAATCAGCCGCGAATAGTTCTCAACCGGAAACTTCGAATCAATCGGCAAATACACCGGCTGGTCATCATCCCCACCCGGCATCTTCACCGCAAATTCCACCCGGTCATTCGACTTCGACTTCGTCACGATATTCTCTCGGTACTGATCCTTCGACAACATATCCTCGATAATCGACCCTAGCTGCACCTCCCCATAAATCCCCCGCGTCTTCACGCCTTCCATCACTTTCTTCAAATCTCCCACCCCGTTCGCGAGCGTCTTCATCTCCCCTAGCCCCTCATAGACCTTCGTTAGCTGTCCCGAAATCGTCTTGAAGCTCTCATCAAACCTCTTCTCAACCGAAGCCTTTAGCTTCTCGTCCACCGTCTCGCGCATCTCCTCTAGCTTCTTCGCGTTGTCATCCTGCAAACTCTTCACCCGCACATCCACAGTCTTCTGAATCCCCTGCAGATTATCCGCAATCTCCTTGCGATTCTCCCGAAATTCCTGCGAAATCTTCGGCGTCAACTTATCAACTTCGCCCTCTACCCGTGCCATCCGCTCCGACATCTTTTCAAAGCTCTCGGTTAGCTTCCTGACTTCACTATCACCCCCACTCTGCTTCTTTGTTAGCAGGGAAATAATCGAAACCCCGACCAGCACCACCAACAATATCAAAATCATTACTTCCACTATATTCATAACCTATATTATAGCACAATACTCTTGCGTTTATTCCTCTTCTTCAATTCAATAACTTGACAAATCAGTTAAAACATTGCGGAATATTAGCCACTAACGACTGACGCACCTAATCGTTGGGCCGTAGTACTTGCTGCTGAAGTTCTGCGAGTCGACGTACGACGTATTCAGGCTCATGTAGTACGCGATGTTGTAGCTGTACACCGTACTAGACCAGAAGAAGCTGATGCGACTAACGTAGCCCTGACCGTTGGTGTAGACGTAGCCGGAGAGGGCGAAGTTAGGGCCGTAATTTGGGTTAGTCATCTGGGCATACATAGTGGTGTCTGAACCTGATGTACCGGTACCACCATAAGCCCGATAAAGAGCGGTAAAGTCTCCGTTTACGAGATTGGTAGTGGAGCCTGGAGTAGTGATGCCAGTGGTACCGGCAGTAGAATCGTTACCCCCAGTTGGAAGACGCCAACCTTTAGGGCAGATGGAGACGAGGGTGTTGTTGTTTCGTACTGTCATATCTGTACCGAAAACATCAGTTAGTACTCCGGTTCCCGGGTTTGATCCTGCGCCTCTACCAGTACCAGCAGTAGCGGTACGCCAAGAATAATAGTTGCCTACTTTGTAGCTATATTTTTCGACACTTGTAGTAGTGGTGCCACCACCAGCTACTGGGTCGTACATCTGCTCTAAATCATTATCATTGGTAAACGGAGTAGTACTAGCTGGAATAGTATAGCTAGATACTTTTACGCCATCAAGATCTGAATCTGAAGCACTAAGGACTGCTCCAGCAGGAAGGGCTAGGTTCTCTGTCATCCAGCATTTACCGTCTGCGAGCTTCTTTACAGTATAGGATTTCTGTCCAGCACGGTCGTCTAGGAGGGTGGTGGTTGGGATGCCGGTACGGGAACCTGAAGCCCAAGTAGAGGCGGTAAGGGCAGTGGTTTCATTTGCTGCTGGGGTAGGGAGCTTAGCATCGGTACAAATATCATGGGTCATTTGTTGCATCTTGGTAATGGTGAAGAAAGCAGGTGGAGTTGGATCGACGTATTCATACGCATTAGTTAAGGTATACGTCTTACCATACTTTGCCACTGTCACCATCACCGTATAACTTCCATAATTCGTCTGCGCAGGGGTATCACAGGTAATATTCAAACTCCCAATCTCCGACAAAACCGGCGTCACATTTGTACAACTCTGTCCCCCAATCGTCACCGTAATCGTACCTAGATTATCTACGCTAAAACCCGGATAAAGCCCAGTCGCAATCGTCACCTCTGTCCCCGCCGCAAGCCCATCCTGCGAAACCGGGAAGATAGAAGCTTCAGCTAGTCCAGTTTCGTCTGAGCCTCCGTCTACAATAGCGGTATAGACTACGGTATTAGTATAGATGCCGGAAGAAAGACCTGTGTTGGCGCTAGCGGCATAGTAGACGTTTATAGCGTTAGTGTCGTTACTGTCCCCTGGGGTAGTGGAACCAGAGCTAGCATTAGTAGGATCGGTGTTGGTATAGAAGATGTCTTCACTGCCATAGACTGGAACAGCCTTCCAGACAGCTTGTCCACCAGCGGCTTCCGTAGGAGCGGCAGAAGTGTTAGTGTAAGTGGCTTTAGTACCAGTGTTGGTGGATCTACTCGCAGCGTATCCCCAAGTGTTAGTGGCTAGTCTAACTGGCGCATTAACAGTGCCGCTGGAGGGAGAGATATAAGATCCAGTGGCACTGTTGATAAGCCCGTTAGCTGGAGTACCAGAAGGGAGAGCCGGGGAATCACTGCTATGGTCTATGGTACTGATATAGAGTTTGTAACCGTTTTTAGTGTTGGTGTCTATGCTGAGAGTATCTACTCCGGTTTTATAGTCTCCGTCTGGAGTAGAGGAAATATCTAATTCGATGTCCCCAGAAGAGGTGATACTAGCATAGTAACCGGTAGTATTATTTACCACGGAAATATCTCCTGTCGCAGAGCTATTAGAAACAGGGGCAAAGTTAGATCCAATCAAGAAAGCAAGTAGGAAAGACGGGAAGAAAATGAAAATGAAAATGAAGGTAGCTAAGATGCTAAAAGAACTAGTAAGTTGTCCCCCCCCCCCCAGCAACAAAACTAAACCTAGATCTGTGTAAAAGCCTATTACCTCTTGTGGAAATCATATTTTTATTTTAGCACGAGCAAAATACGTGTGCAAGATCTTTTTTCAAAAAAAATAACATAACCATTTGACTTGGAAAAATTCGCCATGCTACACTAACTTATATGGCTAAGACACCTAAGTCTCCTCGCCAATTTATCTTCATAGACGATTCTGGTGACCCAGGTATATCCCTAACCAAAGGCGCCAGTAGATATTTTATAATTTCCGCAATTTCTTTTAGCTCGCAAAACGATTTAGAACTAGCAACCCAAGAAATTCTAAAATCTCTACTCAATCTTCCAATATCTTATGCCAACATCTATATCGACGGCAAAAGCGGGAAATCTTACCAAAAGAAAATCCGCGCGTACTTTAGACAAAACTTACCAAAAAATTCCGTTCACACTTTAAAATACATTGATTCAAAATCCAATTCATTAATTCAGCTTGCAGATATGATTTCCGGTGCAACTATGGAATACTACACCACAAAAAGACAACAGTACCTAGCACAAATCTACGACAAACTTAATTTTTCATCATAAAAAACGGGAAACTCCCTACGGAGCTTCCCGACCATCCGCCTATCCAGCAGGTTTCCCACCTGGAAAGTCCGTCAATTAAAGGCGCCCTTTCAGTCGGTTGGTTTTCTTACTTTTATCTTAGCATGCGTACCATTTTTTGTCAATAAATGGTACAATTATTAATATGTACGATACGTTTACTGAATTTTTGAAGGATAAGCAGCGAATTTGCGTTATCCAAGCTGAAAATCCCGATGGCGACAGTCTCGGCTCCGCTCTCGCTCTTGCCTACCTCCTGGAGGATAAGACGGTTTCGCTTTACTGCCCGGTTGATATCCCAAAGTATTTGCACTATATGAAGGATTGGTCCCTCGTCGAAAACGAATTTGATTTTGATGCCGACGGGTATATTATTGTTGATACCGCCGCCGATATTTTGCTCTCGAAACTTTTGGAAGATTCAGCGATTCGCGAAACTCTAAATACGAAGCCGGTTTTCGTTCTCGACCATCATGAGACCGAAGATGATTTAAGCTTTGCGCACCAAGGTTTAATTCAGACTCTCCCCGCCTGCTGCGACCTTATCTATAAAATCGCCGCCGAGCAAAACATGCCGATCAATAAAACATCTGCCTCCTATCTTCTCTATGGTATTCTTTCCGACACTCTCGGCTTTACGTCTGAGTCTACCACTTCCGATACCCTCCGCACTGCTGCCGAACTTACTGAATATGACGTTAGTATTGCAGAACTGGAAGATGCTCGCCGCGAATTTATGAAAAAATCACCCAAAATCTTAGATTATAAAGCTGATTTAATTAAAAAAGTCGAGTATTTTTATGATGGCAAGCTTGCTACTGTTCATATTCCTTGGGAAGAAATTCGCGAGTATTCCGACGAATATAATCCTAATGTTCTTATTCTTGAAGAATTGCGTCTTGTCCAGGGCGTTGAAATTGCCGTCGCGATTAAGACTTATCCCGATGGCAAGGTTACTGGCAAGATTCGCACTACTCGCGAAGCGCCTTTTGCTGATAAAATTGCCGAGTATTTTGGCGGCGGTGGGCATCCCTATGCTTCCGGTTTTCGCACCTATGATTTAGACTATAATGAAACTGTCCGCGAACTTATTACTGCTTATACCAAGATTAGCGAGGAGTATAAACATGAAGCTCTATAATCAACTCACCAAAAAAGTTGAAAATTTTAAACCACAAGACCCCGAAAATGTCAAAATTTATACCTGCGGCCCTACGGTTTACAGTTTTGCTCATATTGGCAACCTCACTTCTTACGTTTATTGGGATCTCCTCGTCCGCACGCTTAAAGCTAACGGTTATAAAGTCAACCGAGTTCTTAACCTCACTGATGTCGGACATCTTACTTCTGATGGCGACGATGGTGAAGACAAGCTCGAAAAAGGCGCCAAGAGAGAAGGGAAGACCGTCTGGGAAATTGCCGATTTTTATATTGACACTTTTCTTAAAGATTTTCGCAGCCTGAACCTCGAAGAACCTTCAAAAATCTGCCGTGCTACTGATTACATCGATCAAGACATCAAACTCGTAAACTTACTCACCGAGAAAGGCTATACTTATGAGACTAGTGATGGTATTTATTTCGACACCAGCAAATTTGAAAAATATGCTGATTTTGCTGGGCTGAATCTCGAGGAACAGAAAGCCGGCGCTCGTGTTGCTTTTAATTCCGAAAAACAAAACAACTCCGACTTTGCCGTCTGGAAGTTCGTACGCGAAGGCGAAGACCATGCTATGCAGTGGGACTACCTTGGTCGTCCCGGCTATCCAGGTTGGCACCTCGAATGTTCCACTATTTCCGCTACTGAGCTTGGCCTTCCACTCGACATTCATACTGGCGGCATCGATCATATTCCCGTTCATCATACCAACGAAATTGCCCAGAGCGAAGCTGCTTTTGATGTTCAGATGTCTCGATTCTGGCTCCACTGTAATTTTATTACTATCGACGGCGAAAAAATCAGCAAATCCCTTGGCAATATCTATACTTTAAGTGACCTCGAAGAGAAAGGTTTCACTCCGCTCGACTTTAAGCTCTGGGTTCTCCAGGGGCATTACCAAGGTACCAGAAACTTCAATTTCGAAGATTTAACAGCCGCAAAAAACCGCCTCCTCAAATGGCGAAACCGAGCGGCAAAATCCTACCAAATATCTTCCAAAGATTCTATCTCTGTACAAATTTTAGAAAAAGTTAGCAATAACCTTAACTCACCAGAAGCATTTGCGCTCATCGATAATACTGACCTAAGTTTCGCAGATTGGAAATTCATCGACGATCTCTTTGGACTAAATCTCATCCCAGATCTAGAAAATCTACCCAAAAATCTTGACAGCCTCATCGAGGAGCGTGAACGCGCCCGTTCCGAGAAAAATTTTGCTGTGGCTGACAGAATTCGTGACGAACTCGCAGAATCAAATCTCACTATTCTTGATACTGAAAACGGACCAATCTGGCAATACCTTCGCTAGCTACTGCGCAATTTTCGCAAGTTCGGATATTCGTCTACTAAAACCTTAATCACGCCAGCAATTGGGATCGAGACGATTACACCAAGCAGCCCAAACATATACATACCAATCGTCATCGCTATCAAAATCGCAAGCGTCGGCAACTGCAACGTGTTCCCTTGAATTTTTGGCGCAATGATATTATTCTCAACCTGCTGATAGATTACATAGAAAACTAGAAAAGAAATCCCGGCTGCCGGACTCTGGAACAGTAAGAGCAGTGTGATAATTGCACACGCCAAGATTGCTCCAAACATTGGCACCAAGATGAATACCATCGATATTAGTGCCATCGGAATCGCAAATCCGGACGAAAACCCGAAGATTAGCGACATAATAAATATGGTCAGCCCCACCACACATCCATCAATCGCCGCCACCATCACCTGACCAGTTACATATTTCGCGACCACGTCTGCAATCTTCGTTACTACGCGTTTTAGAACCTTGCCAGTCTCAGAGTCTCGTTTCTCAACTTTCTTCCAGAAAGATTCCAGCAGCCCCGGCCCCTGGGTCAAAAATAAAATCGTCAACACTATCACGAGTACAGCACTCGTCAGCAGTCCAGCAATCGCACTCACTGATGAAACGACTATGCCTGATATGTCCGAAAGAAAATTACTGGTAAATTTCTTTACCATCTCGACAACTTGCTCGGAGAAATCTTCAATTCCAAACATCTCACCAACCTGATTTGCGCCGCCAAAACTCGCAAAACCCTGTTGTACCGTCTCTGGAGCCTGCGACAAAAACTTCGTCGTCTCTCCTACCACCATCGGCCCCGCCACCGCTATTACCGTCCCAATCACCCCCAGTACCAACGAAACCGCTAGTACTACGGTCAGTGTCCTTCTTTCGTGTGACTTATCGATGCGGTCTATTTTCTTAGCTAGCGGATTAATTGCCACCGCTAAAAACAATGCCACAAAAACAATAATCAGACCAGTCCGAGCACGCCAAAGAAACAAACCGCCGACGATAATCGCAGCAATCACCAACCAAAATCTGAAAAATGTTTTCGTATCAACCTCAATCGCTCGTGACATTTGACCTCCTTTTTCTCTATTTTACCACAAGCGAAGAAACTTAGCTATAATATTTCTTCAAAAACTCATCACGAAATTCGTAAAATCGCCCATCAATCATACTCTGGCGAATTTCTTCGGTCAGACGCACAATAAATCGCACATTATGCACCGACGCCAAATTATAAAATTTCTGCTTCAACTCAACATCGCCAGATTTCCACAACGCACGCAACTCCCCGCGAGTAATCCCAGATTGACAGGTCGCACAGTCACAACCAGACGGATCCAGTGGCAGCGCACTTTCCGCAAATTTCCGTAAGTTATACTCTCCATCCCGCGCATAAATCTTTCCGTGTCTGGCCTCGCGTGTCGGCGCTACACAGTCAAACGTATCCGCTCCCATTTCCGCCCCGATAAAAATATCATCTGGATGCGAAAGTCCAAGCAAATGTTTTGGCTTATTAAACGGCAGTTCTTCATTACACCAGCGTAAAATCTCGCCAAGATCCTCCTTCAAAAACGCTCCCCCCAGTCCAAAACCATCAAACTCGCAGTCATCAATCTTCATCTTTCCAAGTGTTTTTGCCGTTTTCCGCCGCAAATCTTCCCAGCGCCCACCTTGCAAAACACCATAAAGCGATTGTCTGTAGCCTAGCGAGTCACGAAGTTTCAAATGCTCACGCAAACTTCTCTCCGCCCATTTCTCCGTCCGCTCTAGAGCCTCAACATTATAGTCGTAGTCATCTGCGAGCGAAGTCAGCTCATCAAACGCCATATGAATATCCGCCCCAATCCGACACTGAATCTGCATCGACTCCTCAGGACCAATAAACTCCGGCCTGCCATCAAACGGGTCCGTAAAATCCACACCTCGGTCAGAGACGTGTGCCAACCTTTCTTTATGCACCGTATTCGCTACACCTCTTTCACGCTCCATCGATACCACTTTACCTAAACCAGACCCCAACGACATCACCTGAAAACCACCCGAATCAGTCAGCGTCGGTCCGTCCCATCCGCTCCAAGCCGCTAACCCCCCGGCCTTTGCAATCTCGAAAGATTCACGACGCAGATGATAGCCATTCGATAACATTGCTTGCGCCGACAGCTCCGATAAATCGAGCGGGGAAATAAACCTTACCGCACCAGTCGTCCCCACCACCATAAATGCCGGTGTCTTTATGTCACCATGCGGAGTATGAATCACGCCTGCCCGCCCTAGGCCATTTCCAATTTCTTTTACAACTTCAAATTCCATAATCAACAAATGGTCTGGGTGATCGGACTTGAACCGTTTGCCCCTTGGGACGCATCGGTTCAAGTCTATCATTCAGACAGACTTACTTGGTCTGGGTGATCGGACTTGAACCGACGACCTCAGCGTCCCGAACGCTGCGCGCTACCAACTGCGCTCCACCCTGACATAGTTCAATTATAACACAGAAGTGACTATAGAGGAGTCCTTTATTTGTTCAATCGGAGTGTTTAAGCGTCATCTAAACGCTCCGTAGAGGAAATAAACGGCTACGGTTAACCGAGTTTATGCAACTTAACAATCTGGAAGTTTCTGCGATAAAGAATTATTAACCGCTGAGACATTGTGAAATCGAGCTAATAGGTTTTGTTGGAGCTCAGAGAATAGCAGTGCCTCAGCATTCGTTCTGCGCACAATCCGGTGCTAAAACCCTAGACCTCCGGGTAATAGGATGTGTAGCACCTAATTAGTAATATCAAATAGCAAGTTTGTTGTGTGTTTTTTTCATAACTCTCCTAACTTGCTTCCAAAAATGTGATTTATGTATGACCTTTGCTTCACTTAGAGTGTGGAGTGGCTATGTATGTTTAATTTTGGATCTGTAAATGTTCAAGAAGAATTGACTATTCTCACTTATTTAGCACCGAATCGTGCGCAGAACTATTATTAACTAATTCGTACCCTCAGCCCCGGACATTAGCGAGCCTTTTAACCCCCACCCACAAAATGTTTTCGCCTAGTGTTCGGAGCCGAGGGTGCGAGACAACGATAGGAGAATTATTATGAGTAAAATTAAAGTTGCATTTTGGGATGAAATTTTAGAAAACCAACAAAACGAGGAGAGGGGGATCCATGTCAGATTTAAAAAATAACACTAAAATCATCAAAAACGCTTCTCATGGTTATGGATACAAGTATTCTAGCCTTGCAGATTTAGCAGAAGCAGGCGTCGAAATTCCAGTTATGCGCGTCAAGCCAACTGAGTTTGGCGAGTTCATTGAATATCTCGATCGAGACGGTAACTGGCAAATTGGGGCTAAAATTGTGGAGTTCGAAGCTAAAGGAATGAATCGGGCTCAAATGTACGGCTCGGCCCTAACTTATGCTCGTCGCTATACCGTCCAAATGGCTCAGAGCGTAGCTTGTGACGATGATAAAGGCGTTGAATCGTCTAAGCCAGTTAGTGGCGGCTATACATCATCTCAGAGCCCTAGACAGGTATCGTCTTGTCACGTGGCCAGCGAGAAACAAATCAGCTACTTGCGGACATTGTATAAGCAGGGCGGAGTATCTGAAGAAGACATCGAAAAGTACATGGTCGAGGCAAAAAGCATGACTTCACAACAGATTTCGCAGATGATCGAACGCGCAAAACAGCGCCTTGATGAAAAAGATAGTGTTGATAATCTACCAACGGAGGACGAGGTATGATGATCAAGATTTTAGGTGAAGACAAAGCAGAAGCGGTGGTAGTTCGAGTGGGAGCTGCCGCCAGAGCCGAACAGGTCTCGAAAGCCATTCTCCGGCGCATCGATAGCATCAACAGCGCAATGAGGAGGGTCACACAATGACAGACTGGAGGGACCAACCCGCAACCAATAACCAGCTAGGTACAATTTTACACTTGCTGGAGCTCCACCGGCCACATATGACTAGCCTAGACAAAGTCGTAAGAGAGCGGGAAGCGTATAAGGAAAATCCATCAGATTCCATTCTCCGTATGGCTTATCAAGGAGCGTTAGAGCACTATCGAATCCTACCATTCGAGCTATATGAACTGGCATTAGATAGGATCAAGGCTCAGATCAAAGATCCAAACACGGTCTACCTAACCAAGGGAAAAGCTAGCGACATCATGGGAGAAATTCGCAATGGGTATACTGCAGACAAGTTCAAGGAGCTATTCCTATGAGCAAAATGCAAGTTACGAAGAGAACTTTTAAGGGAGTTCCGGTGCGTTGGCTGGAATGGAAAGGAGGGCAGAAATAGACAACATAGGGTTGTGGTGCCAGCTAGGAGGTAGGCTGGTTAAAAAGGGCGCGAAACGCTGCTGCCACGATATCCTATCGTTGTCTGTGGTGGTCGGGCACACTACGAGCGTGGCCACCACGGCACCGTAGAGTAGGTGCTTATAAGTCTTGGGGTGGTAGTTGAGAGCCACCCCAAGGAATGATTTATTTAGGAGGTTATATGAGTGGAAAGGTGACACTCGAAAAATATGGGGAAATCAAGAAAGAGCTGAATCGATTTCCAGATATCAACTATCAAGCAATAGCCAACAAGTTTGGTGTCAGTACATCCACAGTGCGCAGAGTGCGCAAGACCGATGACTATCTAGGCTACCGGCAGTTTTGGAAAGTTGATTATCAAGGCAGATTAAACAACTATTATCAGAAATGGGCAGACGAACTAAGATTTGCTTATCGCATTAGTCCAGTAAAGATAGTTCTAATAATAATTGTGGCAGTACTCGCAGTTCTGTATGCAATTTGGTTAATAGGAGGTATTTTCAAATGAGTTTATTTAGGCGCAGAGTAACAGATGCGGAATGGAGATTCCAGACGGTTCTTGATATCGTGAGGGATTTTGATAAGGCGAGTTTCAAGCGCTTTATGGATGGTATCGAGGATGCTTATGCTGGATGGGATAAGGTACTTCGCGCTCCGACCAAGGACGAAAAAGAGAATAAGGATATTAATGATACAGAAGACCTACTAGAGACTGGGAAGGGGGTCAGATGAAAGCATGGGAGGCAGTCGTAAGTCTGTTTCTACTAATCGCATTAGGAGCACTACTTGTCTATGCGGCACTAACCCTGCCGCTATGGACATTCATATTAATGCTAGTGGTGGTTGGGATTGTAATTATGAGTAGGGAGACGATAGCAGAATGACCGAATCTGAACTCCAACAGCAAGTGGCCGGCTATTTACGTTTGCGCTATCCCGGAGTAGTATTCCATTCAGACTATGGTTCTGGGGTGAAGCTCACTGCTAGGCAGGCAGCAATTCAGAAACGGCAGAATGGTGGTCTGCGTGGTTGGCCAGATATGTTCATCGCTCATCCAGTACCACGCTGCATTGACGGAAGTTGGGATTATCAGTGGTGTGGGCTATTTATCGAGCTCAAAAAAGCAGGTACTCGTCTCAAAAAGAAGAATGGCGAGTGGGCAACTCCACATATCGCCGAACAAGCCAAACTAATGGAACTGCTGCGAGAAAGGGGCTTTGTAGCGGAATTCGCAGTTGGATATTTTGAGGCAAAAAGTATTATAGACGATTATCTAAAATTAGAGGATATACAGAATGAAAGACGATGATTTAAAAAATATCGACATCGTGTATTTCGTCAAAGAATCTTCCGATAATGAGGAGTTGAGATACTCCTTACGCTCTGTAGAGAAGAATTTTCCACATCGAAAGGTGTGGATTTACGGTGGGTGTCCAAATGGTATTATGCCGGACAGGCTTATCAAAATCTCGCAAACCGGAAATACGAAATGGGATAAGGTGCGCAATATGTTTCGTCAAGTGTGCCTTAATAATGAGATATCAGAAGATTTCGTGCTATTTAATGACGACTTTTTTGTAATGAAGCCATTAAAAAACCTAGAAGTAATGTTTAGATGTCCACTTTATGAGCATATCGTCAAGCTTGAAATGAAGTTTCAGAATAAACCCAACGAATACAGTACAGAACTTAGAAAAGCTACTAAAGCATTGGGCGATCTCGGTATGACAGTTAATAGCTACGAGCTCCATGTGCCTATGTTATTCAATCGTCATAAACTTCTAGAAATCCTTGGTGCTTTTCCCGGGTTACATTGTACGAGGACTCTCTACGGGAACTTCCATGAAATTGGTGGCAAGCAGCATGATGATGTTAAAGTCTTTGAAGTTGGGCAATCATTCGATCGTGATAGCATATTCCTGTCAACCGAAGATTCAACATTTCCAGGCGAAGTCGGAGAATTCATTCGTAGCAAGTTTAAAGAGAGAAGTAGATTTGAGGGATAAATTATGGTCAGCAAATTTGAAGTCGCACAATCTAAAGAATGCATCGTTAGGCTCGATAAATATGTACGGATGTTAGACGCTTTAATTAACCTTTGCGAGCTCCTCAGGCCACAAGCCGGATACAGATACTTTCCAGATGATTTTGAAGTAAGTCAAAAGAAGACGATAGATACTATTTTGGCTGATTTTAAATCTATGAAATACGATGCACAAGAGGTCGCACTCGACAAAGCAGAAAGCGTGAACGTAAAAACAGAGGGTAAAGATTAGTCAAGATTATGGAGGTAAAGATGGCGAAGAAGATGACTACAAAAGAAGAGCAGCTTGTCGCAAATTATATCGCAAATGGAGGCAACGGTACAGATGCTGCGATGGCGGCGTATAATACGCAATCTCGAGAAAATGCCGCCGCCATTGCAAGTAGAGTACTGAAGAAACCATCCGTCGCAGAGGCCCTTAGGGCTGAATTAGACAAACAAGATATAACATTAGAGAAAATCATTAAACCAGTGGCGAGGGGTTTGACTGCAGTTGATGAAAAAGGCCACGACGATCTAAAAACTCAGCTTGCTGCACACGATCGTGCGGTTAAAATTTTGGGCATGACTGAAAAAGAAAACGGGACATCGTTCAATTTCAATATCAATAAGGCCAATTTCGGTGGGGAGTTTGTGAAAAATGATTAAGATCGATTATAAAGGCTTTATTGAAAAGTATTTCACTATCACTACTATTACCGGCGAAATAGTCCCAATGAAGCTAAATAATATTCAGGAATATTATTATAATGTTTTGCGCGAAGATTACGGCGCAAATTACACTCCAATTCGTGAGAATATTTTAAAGTCTCGACGCTTCGGCTTTTCTTCACTGATTGACGCAATGTTTTGCGTTGACTTTATTTTGGGTGAAGTAGGGCTAGCAAGTTTGGCAAACTCTTCGGTATACTCTTTCAGGCAGAAAGATACTGAAGAACTATTCAAAAGAGTGAACCAATTTATTGATTCGTATCTATTAGCGACTATTGGGAAAAACTATTGTAATCCTGCAGATCGGGAAATGATCCCGAAACTTAGGGCTAGTTTCCTCAAAAAAGATGTTGGCGGTACGATCATCGAGGGAAAGAATGGCTCAGTTTACGACTGTCTAACGGCGGGTGCTAAGGTGGCCGGTCGTGGTGGTACCAGGCAGAATATCCACTGGAGCGAGGTAGCATTCTACAATAATACTGAGACTTTGAACGCTAGGGAGTTAGTAGCTGGTGCAGAAGAGCAGGTGTCTAGTGGTATAGGTAAAATCTTTAGGGAAACTACTGGTAATGTGGCAGACAACTTCTTTGCTGAAGAATATCAGGCCGGAAAGGATGGTGTTAGTCAGTTCAAAAGTCGGTTTCTACCATGGTATCTTTTTGATTCGTATAAAGCGACACCACCAAAAGACTGGAAGATGCCGGAATATTACAGCCAAGTTCCGAAAATCACTAGGGAGCAGGCTTATTGGCATTTCACTAAAACTAACGGGCTGAAGGACAAGCTCAAAATGCGAGAGTACCCAACTACTGATACGGAAGCATTTTTGCTTGGTGGGGATCCTTATTTCAATAATGAAGCACTACTTAGATATAGCGCAAGCATTAAGAAGCCGATTAAGGAGGTAGAGTATGCTACAGCTTTATAGAGAGATTGAAAGGAATGAGTTCTTTGTCGTTGCAGTAGACTGTGCTCAGGGGGGTGCAGATAGGAACTTTGGACAGTTTATCAGTAAAAGCCGAGCAGATATACCTTTGGTATTCAAAATGCGTGGCGTTGCCGCAGATATGACACCACTAATTCATCAGGCTCTAGAATGGATTTTTGACAAAACTGGTGTCCAGCCAGTGGTCGCATTTGAGCGCAATATGGGCGGGGCAAGTGAGATGAGCAGGCTCCAAAAGCTAAATCGGCAAGGTAAGTATCGGATCTATCAAAAATATCGAGTTGGCGATGCAAATGGAGAGACGATGACCGATAGCCTCGGTTTTGACACAAATGTTCAGACTAGGCCACAGATCCTCGGCGATCTCAAACAGGCAATAGATAACGATTTAATTCGAATTTACGATAAAGACACTGTTGATGAACTCTGCAAATTCATTATCAATAAGCGCGGAAAAGCTGAGGCAGCCGCAAATTGTCATGATGATGCAGTAATGAGCCTTGCGATTGCCTGGCAATTATATCAAACAGAAAACTCTACTAGCGCAAACAAAATGACGGTTCGTCATCGAACTGGAATAATTGATAAGATATTTTAGGAGGCATATGGAATTTGGCAAAATTATTACTCGTGGATTAGACAAAGACGGTAATTTTAACGAAATTGAGGAAAATATTGTAGAGAAGATGGTTAATTTCCCCATTAGTAGAACTGTTGAAATTCGAGTTAAGGTGCGCAGTCACGAAGAGGAGCTTGCAGAATATGAGAAATTCAGTGAAGAAGTCAGGAATAATCCGGATATCGTTAGGCCATCTTTTAAGCTAGAGACTTCTCGCACTGGCAATCGTGAGGGATATTACTTCGTTATAAAGTGTTACACAAAACTTGAACGCTTAGCAGAAGCGTGATATAATTAGGGTAACGATTCATCTAAAAAGTACGAGAGTCGATCGGAGGTTTTAGGTGAATAGGTTTCTTACAAAAGATAATTTCTGGAAAAAATTTCAAAGCGCTAAGTCGTGGACTCAGTCTTGGAGTAGAGATTTTGATGAATACGCACGAATTGCGCGTAATGAGGCACCGGCAGATGTACCTACTCGGTATGCCAACGTCTCAGACGGAAGTACGGCTTCACTAATTCGGAAAACACCAAAACGCGTGATTCAACAGCTACCAACCGGCGTTGTTTCTACTGACAATAATAATGATTGGCTGCCAATTGTTGCTGAGTTTATTCTGCTCAATAAAATCATCCCATACGCTAATACTGATTATGATTTGATTCAAAAGTTTTGGACTACTATTGAAAATGGCCTAACTTTCGGTGGTCAGGCGGTTTACACACCGTTCGTAAAGCATAATGGCGAGTTCACCACCGATGCTACATTAGTATACTATGGCGATATTTTCTTCCAGGAAGGCAAGAAATCACTTTATTCATGTGACTATTTCTTCATTCGTTCTTGGTGGCAACCAGAAACTATTGACCAAATCATCGAAAACGAAGAGGAGGCCACTCAGTCCGCTAAGAAGAACGGCGAAAAACATGAATCGACCTGGGATTTGAAAGAACTTAAAAAAGTGAGGGAGTTGACCACTTCAAAAACTGATGAGGCGGTAACTGAATCCGAGAAGAAAGCGGGTGTTGATTCAACCGGAATCGAAGTTATTATGGGCTTTCAGCAGGGCGTTGGAGCGTTGTTCTTTACTGGCTGCCCACAAGGCGAAAAGGGATCTATCATTCGTATCAAGAAGAATAAGGATCCACGCGGCCTTCCACCGGTAGACTATTTCTATGCCGATGTGGATGGTTCTAACCCATTCGGCAGATCAATTATTGAGCTTGTTGGTGGACTTCAGAATATGATTGATGGAGATATGCGAGCCTACATGTATAACCGCGCATTAGGCTTAGCCCCACCACTGCTTGCTTATGGTAATGTAGATACTACCCAGGCAATCTACGAGGCTAACGCGATTGTCGAGATGGGCGATGACCCGAAGAATAAGCTAGAACCTCTATCGGTTGATACTTCTGCGCTTACTCAATATACCAACATCTATACGCTGAATAAGACCCAGCTACTAAATCTGTTCAATTCCGGTGGAGATACATCCGTATCGAGTTCCATCTCCGGCGACACTAACTTCGGTAAGACCCCAACCGCAATTAAACAGCAACGGGAAATCATGTCGGCTGACGACAACTATCTGCGCAAGAACTTTGAATCATTCTTCGAAAACTGGGCTGAAACAGCCATTAATGTCTATTTTGCTGAGCGTGAGGGGATGGAGGAACTGCAGCTTGATAAAAAGACCGCAAATCGTCTTCGTGAACTGGAAAAAAGTGGCAAACTAGAGCAAGGGTTTGTTAGCGATGATGACAAGATTCGAATTGATTACACCGAAGCTACGCCAGCTCTTCACTTCCGCGTTGATGCAAGTACTTCCAAGCTTAACGGCCAATCTGAACAACTTGAATCTTTGCAGTTACTCTTACAGATGGCTGCTACTCCAATTTTGTCGCAAATCGTCCCGGCTGAAAAGCTAGCTTCTGCTTGGAATAGAGTCGTGTCCAATAGTGGCGTAGAAGATCCGGAAGACTTGACCGTTAATATTGAAAATTACACTCAGCCAGAGGGCGAGGATAATATCAAGCCGGAATCTGGGGAGATAGTAGAACAGTCAACGCAGGATGATAGTGGAGAAGTTAGTAACGAAGAAGATATTGAAATCACTCGCATACTCAGACAGATGAATGTGCCGGATCAGATGATTATTCAGGCCTTGCAAGCAGTAAGGCGCGGCGTGCCGGCAGAGAGAATTATTGAGTGGATCGGGAGGTTTATGAATGGAAGATAATTTTTACCAGGCAAGTTCAGAACGGCTTTTACCTAAGTCGAGTAAGGCAAACGAACGCTTTCAGAAAGAAAAGCAGGCCTACGAGAAGGAATCGCCGATTATTTCAGAAACAATTGAAAGATTGAAGGCTCAGATTGCTTTTTATGAGAGCGTGCATTCGATAAAGACCGAAAACAACCCAGAGCAATTTATGCGTGAAGTGGCGGTCAGTAAGCGTATCGTACAAATTCTAGACAAGGAGGTAAAAAGACTAGAAAGAATTGCAAAAGTGTACAGTAAATGAGGTTTTTCCTGTCCCTAACTTTATTAGGATAGAGCTAGGAACAGGGCAAATCTCGCCCCGGGAATCGTCGCCCAAGATAGACGTTAAAATAAGGAGTAAATATGGCTGAAGAAGCTGAACTTGACGTTAAAAACACCGGTACAACTGACGTAGAGGATGTTGATACCAAAACGGAGCCGTCAACCGCTGAAACAAACACTGATGGCATCTTTGCAATTAGCGGAGATGAAGAAGAACCGAATGCAGAAGGTGAATCTGAGCAAAAAAGCGAAGATGATGCCGTAAACGAAGCGAATTCGTCTGAACCATCACACAAAAATGCTGAAACGCGAAAGCAGCAACTTAATAATGAGATAAGAGATAGAGTCGCAGAACGAAATGCGCTCCGGAGAGAGATTGCCGAGCTTAATCGTCAGAAATATCAGCTTAAAAGCATAGATGATATTCCAACGGTCGAAGCTCTTATGGAGCAACAAAATCCGGAAACTGGCGATTATTATACTCGAACTGAAGCTAAACTGGCACGTATTGAGGCTGAACGCGAACTTGATCTTGCCAAGAGACAGCTGGACGAGTATACCGAAAATATCGTCGACAACCGTTTGCGACTAAAAGATGAAGCCACTAAGGCGCTAAGAGATTTTCCGATGTTTGATGAAGAATCCGACTCTTACAATAAAGATCTAGCTGAACAAGCCAATCGAATTGCCGATAGTCTGATCATCAAAGATAAAAACACCGGGGAAATCATTGGTAGCCATGGTTCTATCTATGACGTCTACGCTCTTGTAGCCAGTGCCGCTAAATCCGCTGAAACAACTGGTAAAATTGCTGGCCGAAAGGCGGCAGTTGACATGATGAATTCAGCCGATGTAGTTGGCGGAAGTGTTGCAAGCTCATCAGATGATGAAGACGATCCTTTTCTCAAAGGCTTTGATAAGTCCGTTTATTAAGTTACTACTCGCAGATTAACTTAATTTCAAAAGGAGAAAATTATGTCTACTGACTCTCGTAATGTAGATTACGCAACTAAATATGCTAAAAAACTAAACCAAGCTTTCTCGGAAGCTTCGCTCACTGAGAAATATGTCACTCGTGAAGATTCTTTCAAAGAAGACGGCGGTGTCGCTTCTGTGTATTTCCGCACAGTTGATACCTCTGACTTCCTTGCTGGTCATACATCTGCAGTCTTTAGTGACCCTAGCTCGGTCAAATCTGATGTCGTCCGTAAAGATGTTACCCTGTTCTATCAGATTAACAAGGTAATTCCTAGCGTTGATACCACCGATACTGCTGGCGCTCTTGCTGCAGCTGGCGAGGTGCTAAATACTGGTATCCGCGAACGCTATGCTCCATTCATGGACAAACTTCGTGTGGCTACTGCTATTGCTGCTGCCACTAACTACGGTGGTAAAAATGTCGTTACTTACAACTCCAGCGATATTATGGGCGGTATTGATAGCATGATTGCAGAGCTCAAAAATAATCGTAGCTACGCTAAGACCCAGGCTCTGTTTATCCCAGCGTCTGAAGAGCCAAAGCTTGATGCTAAACTCTTTACTATCTACGCACCAAACAAAAATGATTCTATCATTTCTGACGGTGTAATTGGTAAATACAAAGGCATCGATGTTGTTGTACTCCCAGATGAACTATTCTGCACTATGACAACTACTGGCACTGCTCCATATCAGCAGGTCACTTTCACCACTGATAGCACTGTCAAGGCCGTTCTTTGGGACAAGCGTATCATGAAAGACTGCCGCAAGCTCTACAAGACTTACGTTCTTACCGGACAATCTGCTATCACTGCCGGTGCTGACGGCCCAGTTCTTCGTGGTCTCTTCCGCCCAGGTTGTTGGGCGGTTGATGCTAACGGCACCAACAAGGCTATTGCTATCCTCAAAGATACCAGCGGCTCTCAGAGCGCCTAGTATCACCACCTAGAAAGTAAAAAGCTCCCAAGTTACCCAAAAAGTACAGAGCTTGGGAAAAATACTAAGCAAAAGAAGGGTAACTTATGGAAGAAGAAATCCAAACTATTACTCCAGAAGAGCTACTGGAGGACATCAAGAACAACGGTCAAGAGATTCAAGACGAGAAAGAGCTTGGAGACCTTTCGGATATGGGCCCAGGCGAAATTGAGGAGGACAAATAATGGCACATTCATCTTTAGCAGTAGTCCATGTTCCAGCCCACTCTGGCAACTATACGGCTGGCCGTGGGGGGAACAAAATTGACCACATCACCGTTCACCATATGAGTGGTGTCCTAACGGCTGAGTCCTGTGGGGCTATCTTTGCTCGTGCTGGCCGCCGTGGTTCTTCCAACTATGGCATCGGCAATGACGGCAAGATTGGCTGGTATGTCGACGAGGATGACCGTGCATGGTGCGACTCTAACTGGAAGTCAAACTGTACTACCGTTTCTATCGAGACTTCTAATAGCTCAATGGGTGGAGACTGGCCAGTCTCTGACGCGGCTTACGACAGTCTTGTTAAGCTTGTGGCCGACATCGCTAAGCGTAATGGTCTAGGCACGCTTGAGGCTGGTAAAAACCTTACTTGGCACTCTATGTATGCTAATACTGACTGCCCTGGTCCATATCTGAAAGCACGCATTTCCGATATCGCAGCCAAGGCTAATGCTATCAATGGCAGCTCACCTGCTCCAGCGCCAATCCCGACCCCACAACCATCTCAAGGCTTCTTACCAGCTAAAGGATACTGGGGACTAGGGGACCAGGATGCTCGTGTCGGTAGACTTTCCGCATTTATGTATAAGACATTCCCAGCTTATACTTCTCGGCTTGCTCTCGGTAATTACTATGGCAATAATATTTTCAATTCCATCAAGACATTCCAGCGAAGAACAGGTCTTGTTGCTGATGGTAATACTGGACCGATTACTTACAAGAAGCTTCAACAATATGGATTTAATGGATAAGGAGGACTATGTTACCACATAAACTATACGAAGCCTTGCGTTGGTTAATCTCAGTCATTTTGCCTGCTTTCGGCTCGCTGCTTTCAGCACTCAACGCCGCCTGGGGTTGGAATCTGCCGATTGATGCCATCCTATCAACACTCGTAGCAGTGGAACTATTCCTCGGTGCAGTGTTTGGTATCTCTAAGGTAGTAAACGATAAAACAGAAGGCTAGACACCACAAAAAAATAAGGGCGAAGCCGCCCTTATTTTTTAATAATCTGTCGGGATATATTCGTCTTCATCCGTATATTTGCCATTCATAACGTCGAGAAAATATTCGCACTGGGCATCAGTTAGGTATTCACCGTCTTTACGCTTGGAGCGTGTGCAACGGTCATATTGTGCATCTTTAAGTTCGGCATTAATTTGATTTTTGTAGCTGTTTAGGGCTACGGTACCACCAAAGAATACTAATACTAGCAGTGCGAAACCGAGTATGTATTCGATAACTTCCGGAACGCGATGTTTTTTTCTGTAATTCACCCATGCAAGTACCACCCAGCACATAATAGATATGAGTCCAGCTAGGTATATTAGTGTGAATATCATAACTTCCCTCCTGCCCAAAAATGGGCTAACATTGCTTCGATTCCACTCTATTTCAAAGGGATCAACCATTGAAACGCAATATTAGCCCATCTTTAGGGGTTGATCTTATCTTTGAAATAATAAAATGGAATATCTTTATTATATCATATGGACACCAAAGCGGTGACATGATACAATGAGTGTATTAGCAGGTTGCATAGTCTACCTAAAGAGTACGGAGGCTTGGCAAAGCAAAAAAGAAGCTAACCTTCGTGCAATTCTCTAGTCACCCTCGGGTTATCAAAAAAGCACGAAACGCCGAGAATCAAACCTAATCAAAGGAGATTCTTATGGCTACAAATTATATTGGCAATAATGATTATCGTGGATGGCTTAGTTATCTTGCGGGGACTGGTTCTAAGACCGCCTCAGATTTATTAAACTACGCCGGCAACGATGGCGGAGTTAGCGATCGCAATGCTTCTGTTTACTATACTGATGGCAAGAACGCAAAAGCTGGTACGGTTAATGATATGTATTATCAGCAATGGCTGAATCAGCAATCTGGTAACACATCAGATTCATATAGCCCAGAAACCCAAGCTGCGGTCTTGGTAGGTAAGAAAAACGCTGTCAATCAGAGTGGAACTTATGACACCACTGCCGCTAAGCAGGCTGCAGCTAAGGCGGCCGAAGAACAGCGCCAAAAACAGCGCATGATCGATTATTATAACGGTATTATTTCTCAAAAGAATAATGCTATTGATGAGCTGTCGAATACTCTTAAAAATGACCTCGACGAGATTGAGGGTAACTACAATACCTATAAAAACGAACAACAGTCTGCCTACAACAAGGCGCAAAGCGAATATGACAATAGTTCCAAACAAAACCTACAGTCGCTGATTACTAACCGCAATTCTATTACCGACAATGCTGCACACGGCTTGCGTGGACTTACTCGAGTACTTGGTGCTATGGGTGCCGGTGGCGGATCAGTTGCGCGTTATAATGCTCCGGATGCCGTTAAATCTCAGGCTGACCAGGAGAATGCTAACGCCGGGCTAACTTTTGCTCAAAACCAGGCAAATCTTGACACCGACTGGGGCAACTATAAAAACGACTGGGAAAATGATAAGAAGAAGCTTGAAGACTGGAGAACCGGACAAATCAAGAGTGCCAAACAAAACATTGAGAAACAGCGCATCAACTTACTTGATCAGCTCAGCGAACTTTATGGTAACCGTGCTACCTACGGCGCAGACCTTGGCAATAGTATCAACGATATTACAAATCGCATTAAATCTGCCAATCAGACAATTCGTGACCTCGGAACCTATCAGAAGCCACAATATACTGGTATGACAGCCACATACGAAGCCCCAGCTCTCTCAACATACGATACTGGCAATACCGACCTCACAACTACGGTCAACGATTACGGCAATAGCGGTAGCACTAACTTGCTCTCACTACTTAGATCAATTCGTAAAAAGAACCAAAATCCATATTCTACGGAGGAATAGTAAATGGCCGGTCTGGTGTCGTGGTCTAGCTTAACCAAGAAAAAGAGACAAGATGATGGTGTCTTAAATTCACTATCTAATCTTGACGTGCGAACCAATAATGCAGTTTCCGGACAGGGCGGCATAGTCAATAGGATTCAAAATGCCGTTAATCAGGTTGCAAAGGCTAATAATGTCAGCATGACTTCTAGACCCACTGCACCTAGCACCCTGAAAACTCTAAATAATCTCGATGTACGTACAAATAATACTGTTATCCGGCCAATTCAAACTTCAGTTAATCGGATCAACAACTTTAACTCGGCACTTAGCCGTATCAACCAAGCAAATGGTGGCGTAAACCAAAATGATGGCAAAATGAGCTTTGATGACTTTAAAGCTACTATGAGTGCCAAGAATATCATAAATAATGGTGGCACTGGGGCACCACTTAAGGCTAGTGCTATCAAAAATGCTCAGACTATCGGTCAGGCTAATAGACTTTATGATGAGGCGCACCAAAATGATTTTGCGACACCAAGCAACAATCGTCCAAACGCGAATATGTTCCGTGGGCTAGAGCAATATACTGCAAAAGACAAAAACTATTATAGCGACGATACTCTGCGTCTGAATCGACCTGCAGCCACAAGCCTGCGTACACTATCTGATGAGTCTGCTCCGGAAAGAAACCAAATCTTATTGTCAAAAACTTTTAAACCAGTGCTGGATGGCAATATGGATGCAGCCAAAGTTAGCTTCCGCTCTGTGCTCGATTCATATAATAGGGCATCTGGAGACCAACAGGCAGATGTCAGGAAAGCCTTATCGGATGAAATTATTAGCCAAAGAGAGCGAGCAAAACAAGGAGACAATGAAGCACTAGATTCAATCAATTATCTGTCGGACTTAAATTCACTACTTACTCGCTACGGCTCAAACAAGAATAAGAGTCTGCTTCGTCAACTTGCCGATAATGCCACTACCGGTGGCTTTATTGGCGATATTGGTGGTAATTCTCTCGAACAATTGCTCGGCCAGATTACTGGCAAAGCAGACAAGATTAATTCTGCAATCGAGAAACAAAACAACACGCGAACAGACCTCGGAGCAGTGGGAATAGCAGATGCAGCACTCGGAGCGGCCGCCAACTTTGGCTTAAATCTCGGCACAGCCGGCAAGTACGGCATTGCCAAAGCTGCGGTGGACGACATCAACGCTGTCAAGGGGCTAAACGACAAGGTGCTAGATTACGATGATAATGGTAACGCTTATATTCGCGAAAAAACTAACAGTGAAAAAGTTGGTGAAGTGGGTATGGCGGGGCTAAACTCTGCTTTTTCATTAGCTGGAATCAAAGGCATTGGACCAGGACTCGGAAATGGCACTCTTAAAGATGTTGCCAAATATGCCGCGCAGGAGCTTCCGTGGGCCGGCGCCACTACTTATCTTCAAACCGGATTAGGTAACCTCGCCCAAAACAAAGATTGGCACGACATGGACGCCGGGCAGTTTGCCAAAGACCTCGCTCTAAACCTCGGTCAAGATATTGGCATGGATGTCGCTAACCTCGGCAGAGCAAGGGCGATGCAAAACATCAACCGTCTTTCCACTGGTGAGAGTATCAGAACCACAGACGACGGCTCTATCCTCAAACAAAACCCAGACGGCACGGAGACCAGACTAACAGACAGAGAGCTAGCAGATGTGGCGAAAAATAACCCAATCCAGAACGCTGCAAGCAAGATAGCAAATGTAGCAGATAACGCATATAGCACGATTGTAAATAGAGGTGCAGTAGATAGGTTGGCGCGTGGGATTGAGCGAGGCACAGACGGGAATATTCGTTTCGTACGTATAAATAAAGAAACTCTAGCCGATATCAACATGGTCAGACAAGCAAAGGGGCTAGAGCCACTCACAAATAGGCAAGTCATAGCCTATCAGAACGCAGTAAACAATAATCTCAACAATCGCTATAAAGAGAATCCAGAGGTCATGACACCAAAACGCATTGCTGAGATCGCCTTTGATTCTCTTACAAATTCAAGCGCCGAATCATTGCCTGGCAAGGGTGGCAATACCGTAAATGTTGCACCATATAGAGAGGGCAAGTACAGCGGATCGGTAATTGGTCTAGCGCAAGATGGCGGAACAAGTCTTAAAAGTATTGAGCCTCGCACTAGCAACGAAGTGAGCAAAATGCGCCAACAAAAAAGCGACCTACTCGGTCTTCCTGGTTCGCCCCTAGTGGCTAATCAGGAAGGGGGTGTTACCCAGTCCAGAGTTGCGAATTCTGACAACTCCGCCACTTCCTTAGTCAACCCGCGCGCTGGTTCCCCCGACGCACCACTAGGAGTTCTTAATACCAGTATACCACAACACAATAAATCCGTCAATCCAGACAACGCACTCACTCGCCTTGCAGACCTTAGTCCGGAGCTTAGCAAGAAAATCAGCCAGAAATTCAAGGATAAGCTAAAAAAGATTCCAGTCGGGATGTCACTGGATGATATATCCAAAGACGCAAAACCAATTTCAGAAGTCTTCAAGAATCTTTCTAGCGATGATGCGAAGGAGGCAAGACTCTATGAAAAGGCTATCGTGGATGGATATTATAAAGTGCTACTTGGAGCGGACGTAAATGGCGGAACAGAAACCATTCCAACCCCAGACGGTGGCTATAAACGCATTTCGTACAATCAACCAATCTATAAAGAATATTACGATGCTAATGGTGGCAGAAAGCCCCTAAGACGTCAGATCCAGGAGGACTGGGACATTGCGGTAGGCAAAGAAGAGGCCCTGGCAAACATCGCCAATAAAAAAACTGCCCAAAATGCTGCCGTCCAACGCTTAGAGAGTCTGCGCCAATACAATGAAAACCTAGAGACACCAGGAGGATTTCGTTCTATTCTTGATAGCACAATAAACTATGTCTCAAAGAATGAAAACATTAAGCCTAATAATACCTCTGATAGCACTACTGTTGCCTCTGAAATATCTGCTGGCATAGAGCCACTTAGCAAGGCACCAGATGGTACGCCACAGGGTGGCAGCGATGTAAAGCAGAATTCGGCTTCAGCGAAGGTTCCTCTATTACAGGAGCCTAAAAATATCAATCAAGACGCGAAAACCACTCGTTTATACGCATCCGAATCTGAATCACTCCCAGACAACTTTGACGTCAAACACTACGTTTCAGACCAAGTAGCAGCTCAACAGAAACGCAGTAAGCTTCCCCTGAAAGAGCGTATCGCCGACGCTACTGCCGAGCTAAAACACTATTTAATTGATGATGCCGTAGCTTATGAACGCTATATCAAAGATAAAAACGAACGTCTAAATATTCGTGAAGGTGTAGATCTCGTTGGTCGCCGTATCATTAAAAAAAGCCAGTACATGAAAGATCATGGGCTCACCGAAATTGGCAAAATGTCAGACGAAGACATGAATGAGTTCCAGCAATATCTCATTGCTAAGCGTGCACTAGAGGTCGCAGATCAGGGTAAGAAAACTGGACGTAGTAGAGCTGCTGATGAAGCGCTTATTGCGCGCATCGGAGATAAATATGCCAAACAAGAGCAAATCATTCGTAAATATACGCGTGATATGCTCGAATATAGCGCAGATAATGGTCTGATTAGTCAAAAATTGAAAAACGATTTACTCCGAGATAATCCGAACTACGTACCGATGAATCGGGTATTTGATGTACTAGAAAAGAAAACCGGTTTTAAGTCCAAACAGCTAGGCAACCTTGATAAGCAAACCGTGGTGCAGAAGTTAACTGGTAGCGACAGGGCCATCGAGGATCCAATTGAATCGCTAATGAACAATACCTTCCGGATGATAAATGAAGTTGAACGTAATAAAACTGCTAAGTTGATTACAGATTCCAAAGCTTTCCACGAAAAAGTGTTGGCGGATGGCCAGGAGCCACTCCCGGGCTACGATAAACTTTCATATCTTGTAGATGGCGAAAAGGTTAGCTATGAAGTGCCAAAGCTAGTGGCTGAAGAAATGAAGAATCTAAATAGCACGCTACCAAACTTTGCAGAGTATGCTTTGCGTATTGCTGGTGCACCTACAAAATGGCTCCGCTCTGGTGCTACTCAAAACAACCCTCTATTTGCATTGTCCAATCTGATGCGTGATCAGATGCAAACCGTTGTCACTGGTAAAGTTACCGCAAACATTAAAGGGCTGAAGGATGCCACAATAGCTACTTTTTCGCCTGGGAAGAAAGGCAAAGCTCTCCGCGATGAGCTAAGTCGTGCTGGCATTATTGGCAACGAATATCGTCAAACCTACGGCTATAAACCTGGCGAACTGATTAAGCAGTTACAAAATGATTCTAAACTTGGCGATAAGGCTTTGGAGAGAGCCAAGCACCCCATCAACGCTCTTGCTGACCTAATTGGAAAGACCGAATACTTTACCAGGGCACAACAATATTTTGGTACTGATGGTGATGCCGTAGTAAAAGCACAGGCTGCTAGGAATAACACTCTAAACTTCGGTCGAGCCGGCGCGACGACTAGAATTCTTAACCGCGTAATCCCATTCTTGAACGCTGGTATTCAAGGCGGACGCATTACGATAAACTCATTTAAGGAACGTCCAGTCCACACTACTTTAGCGATGGCTAGCCTAGGTGGCCTAGCCCTTGCTGCCAGGGCAGCTTTTGAAGCTCAAGACAAAGAACTTTGGGATCGTCTTGATGATTCAGATAAGGGGCAGAATATCATTATTCCAACCGAAAATGCGCACTATAACCCAGACACAAACCGTATAGAAGGGGTCATCAAAATACCGGTTGCACAGATGCTCTATCCAATCATGGACATTGTGAATAATCTCAAGGGAGATTCTTCGGACTTTGCACAGCTTGCCGGCGATATCTTTACTGCCACAACTGGGCTTGAGGCACCTAATTCTGAAAACGGAATGTTGCCAGTAGTCAATCAACTTACCCCAACTATCGTAAAGCCAGTGCTTGAAACCGCTATGAACAAAAGTAGCTACACCGGAAATGAGATAGTCAGCGATTATGACAGCGAAAAGGCGCCGGAAGACAAGGGTGCTAAATATACGACCGGGGCAGCCAGGATAATTGCAAGTAAGACTGGGATTGATGCTCCAGTTATTGATAACTTCATCCAAAACTGGGGCGGTGGACTTGCCAAAGATCTCACTAGGACTATGACCGACAACCCAGATAACAAGAGCGATGGTGGCGGCTTCGGTAATATGTTTGGCGGTGGCTTCAATCGCCGATTCCTAAGCGGCACCGTTACTAGCCAATATGAAATTGCCGAGGGTCTTGCCAAAAATTATAAGGAAGACGTCAAAAAGACTGATGCGTTTAACAATCTATCCGGTTCTGACAAAGAGAAGGTACTAAGGGCGATTAGCAGCGATATGAAGAGTATTGCCAGTATGGCTACCAAGGTAGAGCAAGATAAGACTGGCGAGATTGGAGACGACAAATTGTCAAAGCGGCAAACTGAGATTATCAGAAACGGCTTTAATGCAAACTCGTACATTACTTCGGTTATGACGAAAAACAAAACGCCATATAGCAGCAACAGCGAAGACAACGGTGGTATCTCCGGAACGCTTTCTGGTAATATTCTAGATTACGGCAACACTAACAATGGCCGCAAAAATCCGATCAAAATCAGTGACAATCTTCAGGGTGCTTCTAAGACCATTCTTGAAAAGTACAATTCTATGACCAGCGATGATTGGAATAAATATCTCTACAATAATGCCTCTGCAGAATACAATCTAGCCAAGGCAAAATATGATAATGATGCCGCGAATGGGAAGATTACGGACGTGAGCAAGATTAAACGCCAGAATGAACTAGAGAAACTAAGTGTTTCAAAGAACTGGACGAAAGACGTGCGAGAGGCCTATTCTCTAGCCGGTACTAAGGCTGATATTCAGGAATATTTGAACTCTATTACAGACAATGAGAAACGCTCTAAAGTTATTGGAATGCTAAATGGCCTCAATAACGCAATGTACAAGGCTGGTCTGATCAGTAAATCTACTTATAATTCTCGTGGCCGCAATATTAATAACCTAACCAAGAGTTCAAGCAAAAAGAGTAGTAAAAAATCTTCCTCGAGTGATGGAATATCTCAGGCCGAAGCTACTGCCATCGCCAAAGCTACAAAATCTCTTTCGGATAGTAGCTATGGATATGATGTAAAAACCACTAAGGCCCCAACCACGAATCGTCAGCTGCAAAAAACTCGTTCCAAGAATAATAAAACCACACTAGCCAGCTACGCACCAAAGAAAGCTAGCATCACTGTCAAGAAAGGATCTAAAAAATGAGCGAACAAACACTGGAAATTATAAAAAGTCTTATCGTCACAGGAGTGCCAGCCCTAGTTACAATTATTACATATATAAGTCAGACGCGTCGTTCCAAAAAACATGCCGCGAAGCAATCTATTCTACAAATGATCATGGAAGACCAGCTAAGCTGGGAACTATTCAAAAAATTCCCAGTTAATTACGGCAATATTCAAGACGAATATGAGATATATCACAAAAATGGCGGCAACGGTGAAGTCACGAAAAAAGTTCACGAGTATAACCAATGGTATAAGGAAAATGAAGACTTGATGCATAAGATGAAAAACTATTCTTGCAAAGCCAATGTCGTTACTTCTTGCGAAATAATTAGTGACGAACCGCAAACTAATAATGACTTGAAAGGAGGTCATAATGGCGAAAAACTTAACCATAGTTAGGGCTAATACCCAAACTGTAACCTTGAATGCGAAGGATGCTTCACACAGTTCAGCGATTGGCCCAGGTGATAGAATTTATTTTACGGCAAAACCGGCGTATGACGACGATACAACAGACTCTTTAGCTGTTATTGCAAAAACAATGGATGCGGATGAAGTATTAGATCCCAGTACTGGGATAGTAACATTCACTATTACTGCCGCAGAAGCCAATGTGCCAGCAGCTAAATACGTCTATGATTTAGTGCTGAAACAGTCTGACGGTGACCGCATCACATTACTTCAAGGAAAGCTGACTGTTGGTCCAGCTGTAACACTTAGGGAGATTTCATAATGGGTATTAAAATTGATGTAGATATTTCTGACGGGGTAGATGTTACCTCTGAAATCTCTTCGCCAATTGAGATCGATAGCTCCAATATTGGTGGCCCGAAGGGTGACAAAGGAGATAAGGGCGACAAAGGTGAAAAGGGCGATACCGGGGCCACTGGCTCACGCGGCGAGAGAGGCTTGCAGGGTCCGAAAGGCGACAAGGGCGACAAGGGTGATAAGGGGGACAAAGGGGACACTGGAGCAACTGGTGCTACTGGTCCAAAAGGGGCAAAAGGCGATAAGGGGGACACCGGTGCACAAGGAATACAGGGCGAGACCGGCCCTCAAGGTCCGAAGGGGGATAAGGGCGATAAAGGGGATACTGGCGAGACCGGCCCTCAAGGTCCACAAGGTGTTCAGGGCATTCAGGGTGTAGCTGGCAAGGACTTCTCAATCTCTAAGACCTATCAGACGGTTGCGGCAATGAAAGCCGACAAAGACAATGTGTCCGAGGGTAGTTTCGTAATGATTACCTCGACCGTAGAAGATCCGGACAATGCGAGTCTATATGTACGAACTAGCTCAAGTGCAGAGGAGACCGCTTTCACCTTTATTTCAGATTTATCCGGTGCGCAAGGTATGAAAGGCGAGACTGGTGCACAGGGGGTGCAGGGTGAGCAAGGTATTCAGGGTGAAAAAGGAGAAAAAGGGGATAAGGGTGACACCGGAGATACCGGTCCTCAAGGTATTCAAGGCCCGAAAGGAGATAAAGGGGATAAGGGCGATCCTGGAGTCTCGTCTTATAATGCCGGAGACGGCATAGACATCACTGGGGACGTAATTTCACTCGACGAGGGCGCAGAAACAGTTGGGAATAGCACTGCAAGCTCGAGCATTGCACTTGAAGCCCTAGGGGGGAAGTTACTAGGATTTAGTATGTATGGTGATACCTACCAAAAGAGTTATAGTGGGAAAAACTTGTTTAACTTCGGTCAATTTTATGCTAATAGAGCGAGATTTGGGGTTAATGTTGGTAGTATTACTGTAACTGAAAACTCTATGCAGTATTTTGGGAATACTTCTAGCTCTGCAAGCCAATTCTATCATGCACACGAAGTGGCGAATAAAAGCGTTTATGGGATGTCAAATCTCCAACCCTCTACAGAATATACTATTTCGTATAAATCCACAGCTAATACCCAATGCTGGATTTTCTTCTTTGATGCCTCAAATAACCGAACTCAAACTCAAGAGGTTTTTACAACGACTGATGTGAGTATGAGCTTCACTACACCAGAGAATATGGCGTGGTATTCTGTAAGGATAGATAACCGAGCTGTAGGTGATAATACCATTTCTGAAATCCAAATTGAAGCTGGAAGCTCTGCTACCTCCTACGAGCCCTATGTCGGTGGTATCCCTAGCCCTAACCCTGATTACACTCAGGCTGTCCAGACCGTTACGGGCAGACAGGTAGTGACTATCTCTGATGGTGGTAGCGAGAGCCAAGAGTATGAAATAAACTTGGGAAAGAACCTGTTTGATATAAACGGAGACCTCTCATACGGTGGCTATTCTATCTCTCCAACAAACAACGGAGATGGAACTCTAACTACAACAGCGAACTACAACAGCGCACGTGCAAGTGGGCAGAAATTGAATCTAGAACCTAACACAACCTATACTGTTTCTGGAAAATTAGTGTCGCATACTGGTACTGGAAATGTATCCGTAGTAGAAATTCTTTCTGGCACTATTGGCGGGGTAACAATTATCAAGCGTGAATATATAACAACAGATGGTGCATTCTCATACTCAGTAACAACGTCAAACGACGTATCGAAACTATGGGTTTCATTCAGCTCTGTTGGAGCTGATACACAAGCAACATTCGGAGATATTCAAATCGAGAAAGACTCATCAGTAAGCTCATTCGCTCCATACTTCGAACCTATCGAACTCTGCAAGATTGGCAACTATCAAGACTATATCTATAAGAGCGGAAATGGTTGGTACTTGCATAAAGAAATCAAGAAAGAGATTCTGGATGGCACCGGGACTTATACTGAGGGCGGAGACGCTAGTAATTATATCTGGAAAACACCTGAGAGCCCAGCTGTACTCCCAAGCTCCCAACTTGATACTGCTACAATTGTAAGCTCCCACTTTACGGCTAAAGAATTCAATTGGATCTATCATGAACCCAACACTAGCTCCGAAAAACACATAGGTATTCCAAGTAATGCACAGAGGATTTGTATATCTACTTTTACAACTAAGGCAAATACCATTGCGTTCCTGGCCGCCAATATGCCGAGTGTCTATTATGCTCTTGCCACTCCAACTGACACCAAAATCACAAATAGCGCGCTCATAGCTCAACTAAACGCAATCGTAGACGCTGGTCTCGACACTGGTCAAAACATCATTATTGTGGATGGTAGTTTACCAGGCCTGCTTAAAATCACCGCCTACGCCAATACGCTCAATGGACAGCTCAAACAGTTGAGGGATAGTGCAACGGTTCAAGCAGTAGGCACAACCGAGACTTATACTATTGCCGACACGGATTGGGCAGAGCTTGCCGGTGCTTCACCGTTTACCTATTCTACTACGGTTACGGCAGATTATACCATTGGGGCTAATACCATCGTAGAGCTGATTAACGACCAAGCAGTACTATTTGCAAACTATGGCTTTGCGATTTCTTCGGTAGGTACTGCGAATAATACTCTGACTATCTATGCTCTGGATACTCCGACAACTTCCGTGACACTGAAAATTAACTATAAGGAGGGTGCATAATGGCTCTGATTAAAAACCCGCTCTCTGGAGGTGGTGGTGGGGGTGGTTCTATTAGCGTGGTAAACGGCATTATTGAACAGTATAAGGCTAGTAGTGGTACTATTGACGCAAATACATTTGTGGAGTTTGTGAACAGTGAAGCCCCAGGAGTAGGAGAAGACACTAAACTGTCAGATACTACTTATGGTGGGGACATGATATCTGCGGTCTCACTAGGAAACAACAAGGTGTTAGTAGTACACAACGGTGATGGCAGATATGATAGTAGTCATGTTTATGGGGTGGTAGTGACAATTTCTGGCGTTACAATAACGTATGGGACAGACACTCAGATATGCCAAAATTACAATGATAACTATGGTTACAACAGGCTTTCGGCGATTCTAGTTTCTCAGAACAAGGTATTTATAGCCCACCCGAGGGACTATTTAAGCACCGCAGCACTATATGGCATTGTAGTTACTATATCTGGGGATATTATAACGGTTGGTACTGACTCGCAACTGAGCACATCACAAAATGGTGGCACCGATGTGGTATCAGCATCTTTGGTCAGTGAAAATAAGATTTTTATTGCACATAATATAGGGCGCGATATCAGCTATAGTGATAGCAAATTGGCAGGGATCGTAATTATTGTATCGGGGACTACGATAAATATCGCTTCGAGTGACACACAGCTGTCAAGGACATATTTCGCTGGTGGTGGCGTTTCCGCTACATTAGTAGATGCGGGTAAAGTGTTTGTAGGTCATAATGGAAGCAGTAGCGCAGACTCGCCTGGAGCCATATGTTATGGAGTTATCGCTAGCATATCTGGCACGAACACCATAACAGCGGGTGCAGACACACAGTTGATGATCACTGGTAGGACATACCATAATTTTTATACCGCTGTAACGCTTACGAACGGCAATGTATTTCTAGTATCAACGGGAGGTGGTAACACTAACGCCGGATATTTAGTAGCTTCGGTAGCGTCAACAACCATAACAGTGGAAAACTCAGCCCAACTGTCTACATATAGCTGGGGAGAGACTAGTGCAGGGGCAGTGGTATTGCCGAGTGGAGTAGACGTATTCGTGTCTCATCGAGCAGCGGACGGCATTCTCAGTGCCGTTGTAGTAACTATAGAAGGATCTACGGTCACCATCGGGAATGATACACCTATTTCTAGCATAGCTTATAGTGGTAGCGGGTCATCTCCGGTCGTAGTGGGGAATAATATATTTGTGGCACACACGGCTACCGGTAATTATTTGTATGGTATAGTTTCAGACTTATCGCAAATATATAGAGTTAGACCAGCAACGAGTGCCCCAAAAATGTTAGGGCTCACAGCTGGGTCTTTGACCGACACTACCGCCGGTGACGTTTGGGTATTAAATACCAATGGAAGCGAATAATTAAAGAAAGGAGCCTAAAATGGCAAAAAAATATATCATCACAACTAAAGAAGAAGACAGAATCATCGCCTTCGCAAAAGAACTATCAACTCTCGACAACGGCTACTGGCACTCGGTATTAAACGACACTGCCTATCCGAATACTACCTGCTACGCTTATGATGCTGATGGCAAGATTGCAGAGGTGGACGGATCAGAACAAGCTAAGATCGGTGAGCCAATCGAGATTCCCGCAAAAGTGAAAGCTGAAAAGTATTGCTATACCGCCGAAGATGGATTCTTTGAGAATCCGGACTACGAGGAAGAATAGCAAAAGATGCACCTTTGTGATAATATAAAAGTAGAAATAGCTACCTAAAAAGTGCGGAGCTAGCAGAAAGAAGGTAGTTATATGACTTTGCAAGAATTAATTGACGCCGTAATGCTAAAAGCTACCGGCAAAGCTAATCAAATAACAACAGCTAACCCTAAATGGCAAAAAATTTTAGGTATAGCCAATATGTACCAAAGTGCATGGCAACATGAACCGGGGCAACATTGGAACTCACTGTATGATAGGGCTTACTCGCTTGGCACAGTCTCTACAAAAGATTCATACGATCTAGACGAAGAGGTTGATACTGTTTCAACCGCTAAGGGAGACAGCGTATTTGTCGAGACAACTGACGGCCAGAGAATCAAATATGAACTTGTGGCCTATGATGACCTACAAAATTATCCAGTCGGAAGATATTGCGCAGTCATTGGTCGGCAGATAGTTTTCAATAAATCATTTTCTGACAAGGATGTAGAATACGGTGGGAGGGTCTATGCTCCGGTTTTCAAGAATGTGGAAACCCTAGAGGGTGCCTCCGATGATATTCAAGTTGATAACCCAACATGGTTAGTCTTTATGTGTGCTGCCGAATACATCCGAAATGATATTGTTAAGCAAAATCAATACGGCAATCTTATCACTGAGGCCAACAACCTTATGACCGATATGATTCGGCGAAATCGTGCTGGTCAGGTTAGACATATTAGGGGGAATTGGCATAATTCCGGTGGAAGTTATGTTGAGGCAGGAGCACTTAGATGATAGAACCACCAAAAGCCTCTAAGGCACCAGATATTGAGCGTAAGTCCATAATGGATTGGTCGGCTGGTACGGTCACTAGTTACGATGCTAGAAGGCTCGTCGATAATGCGCTTCAGGATTCTGCCAACATTACATTAGAACAAAATGGCGTAGTTCGTCCGCGTCCATCAATGTCATTATATGGACCGCAAATTGAAAACGGAAATTTTCTTGGCGAGCTTTTTGAGTGCAAAGTTATGGACGGAGCAGAACCAACCTTCTATCTAATTGCTATGATTGAAGTCGGCGGTGTTGCAAATATTTATTACGCTAAAGGCGAAGATTCAAGCTGGACAAAAATCAGTGGTAAAAATTACAACACCGAAGCTGACGCTCATTTTCTTATGATTCAGGGGAAAGTCCTTGTGCTAAATGGCATAGATAATCTTTCGTTTATTGACCCGTCAACCTGGACAATTACGACCTATAATGAACTAAACGCCCCTAACACCCCAACGGTAACAGCCTCATCTTCACTTACCGATGGCCCGACTAATTTTGTAGTTTATTATGCTGTTACTGCGAATTCTGCCGTTGGGGAAACAGCTGGCAGCACAGTAACATCAAAAGCGATTGATAAATCTCGAGATTTTTGGAAAGATGATGACACCTGTACGGTAACTTGGAGCGCAGTAGCCGGCGCTACTGGATATAATGTTTATGTCGGTGCCGCAGTAGACGGCGCTGGCGAGCCGGAATTATACTTAGTTCAAGCTAATATTGACCCTTCAGTCACAACATTTACTGACGATGGTTCAAAATCTACCGATATTGCCAGGCCTATGCCAAAGTACAATTCTACTGCTGGGCCAAAAGCCAAACGTGGTACAGTAGTTAATGGAAGAGTATGGATGGTTGGCGACCCGGATAATCCTTACTACGTTTGGTATGGCGGCGATTACGAGCATGAACTAGATTTTTCGCCGGGTAATGGCGGCGGATATGTCACAATTGCTACCGGTACCGCTGAAGTGCCAATTTCAGTAATGCCATTCCGCAAAGGACAGGGCGATTCGACAGTTGTGGTTCTCACTCAAAGTTCTAATGGCTCCGGAAAACGTTATCATATTACTTATTCTACAGTTAGTTACGGAGACACCACGCTCGTAGTTTGGTCTCCTACTGAAGATTCCGGTACTGATGGCACAGATTCACCAGATGGCGTAGTGATCTACAATAACTCGCTATACTACCCGTCGCGTGACGGCTTCAAGACTACCGGCACGCAACCAAGCCTACAGAATATTTTGTCTACTCGTCGCATTTCTAACACTATTAGTGATCAAGTCTCACTTTTGAATAATTCCACAATGGATAAGGCCGTTGGTCTAGCCTATGAGGGGTGTATTTACTGGGCTTTGCCGGTAGGTTCCACTAAAAACAATCGCATTTTTATATTCGACATCGAGCATAAAGGCGCTTGGATCTGTTCGTGGTACATTAATGCTGATTGGATGATGCTCTATAACGACAATGCCGGAACTACGCATTTCCTAATTCTCTCGAATAATAAAGTCTATGAATTATCTAGGCGTAGAGCATCTCTTGATGCCGATGGTGCATTCCGTACAGAGGTCGAATCTGGACAAATTGGTTGGAGCAAGGACAATCGTGAGTGGGCAAGACTTATTCAGATTGTTTTCACAGTAATTCATCCGCAAGGTAACATCAATTTTGAAGTAGATACCATCACCGAAGACGGCAAGATGACATTTAGAAAATCATTTAGCAACGAGGTTTCTCTAGCTCCAAATTGTGGTTGGTCCGAAGCTGGAGTATCTTGGAGCAAACCTAGACCTTGGAGTAAGGTGTCATATGCAAGCCCAGATACAGGGCGTTCAAGTGAATATGAAGATATCATTATTGAGATAGATGAAGATGTACAATGGTTTTCTTACCGAGTCTTATCAACTGATGCCGGAGTTGATTACAGACTTTCAAGTGTAGTCGCCGAATATGTACCGATAGGGATCAAAGATTTAAGCTAACAAGAAAGGAGTTATTATGGTAGCAAGTATCACAGATCATTTTAGCAAAGCCTCAGACGGCAACGGGAATTATCCTGCAACCGGCGTGGTGTCGGCAGAAAGAACGGCCGGAGATTCGGTTCTAACCTGTGCCGACCTCAGTGGATGGGCTACAGACACAGCGGTTCATTTTAGCACTTATCGTTTGGACACATCCGGAGCGATCAACCCTGCAAGTCAAACTGACTGGAAAGGTGTAGTTTCCGGCAATACAATTTCCAACCTCACTCGATTGGCCGGCGCTGCGGATACCGGCAACGCCGTCGGCGACATTGTACAACTAAACCCTACAATTGGCTGGCTTGAAGACTTAATCAACGGCATTTTGGTTTCGCACGATCAAAGTGGCGCGTTAAAGAGTGGTATCATTGGTTCAACCCAATTGGCATCCGGTGCTGTTACTTCTGCGAAAATTAGCTCATCTGCTGTTACATCAGCAAAGATCGGACCATCGGCCGTCACTGCAGACAAAATCGCATCCGGCGCTATTACTGCCGATAAACTTGACACAAGCTCTATGTCTACTGCTTTCTACTATAAGAAAGATGAAAGTCCTTGTACAGTTTCTTTTACCACCACCACTGCTTGCATTATTGAAGCTATCGCAGTCACTAGCTACAAGTGGGGATATAGTGGCGGTACAATGTCACTAGATATCACTACATCTAATGTCACTAGCCTTTTGAATCGCTCTGGAAATCTTGTTGGTGGTGACGGGTCAGGCAAGCAAATGACTGCAATTTTCTTAGGTCGTGCCTCAGCAAATAAGACGGTAACTATTAGGGCTATCCAAAGTGGTAATGCAGGCGGAGCGCCAGATTTTGATATTGGTCTAATCGTTCGCTGCCATCGCTTAGCTACGGCTTAGCCCTCATTTGGGGGCATAGCAGGGAGAAGATTCGGTAATCTTGCGAGTCTCATTAACTCGTCAAAGTTGGTTCAACTCCAACCCCTGCCACCATATGGAACGAATAGATCTAAAGTCTAGGAGTTCTACCAATATATAGAGGGGAGGTGTACATTATGAATCTTAGTGGACTGAATGACTACCAGCTTAGCGTATTTTGCAGCGTGGATGAGCGTAATGAAGCTAAGAGAGATGAGTTGCTGGAGCAGCTGAAACGTATGGGCATAAAACCGGAATTTTGTGGCGATAAAATCGAATTCCGCTATCGTGGAAGCCGTGATAACGCACTTAAGGTTGTTGCATACGCTGAAGCACATCTTGCACACTCTATCCAAATCTCAAGTGGGGTTAAATGACCCCACTTTTCCATTTTGGAAATAACCACACTCCGTTATCTATTGACTTTTTGACTGAAGTTTGCTATAATGAAACTAGTTTAGATGACACTTAAACACTCCGCCACCGGTGGAGTTGTTTATTCTTAAATAATTCTCTGATGGACAATTTAGGTAGCTGAGCCATGATTTTCACGCTCTGAAAGTCTGACTCATAAAACCGCCGGGAGCTGAAGAGCGGAGTTCCTTTTGACGGCTTAAAAATGGAGGTATTTTATGGGAAAAACAGAGAAAATCTCTTCTATAGTCTATAGAGAGTTTTCTGAAAGAAAACCCTATAGATCTATAGAAGGGGAGGAAGATATAATTGGTTGTCCTAGTCAAGAACGAGTAGCTAGAATAGTAAATCGAATGATCGATAAGCTTGGACATCCAGAAAGTATTATGTTTTATCGGAAGTGCGCATGGCATATGAGCGAAGACGAAATTTTCTCACGAATCGAATCTGCCCAAAGACCTAATATAGCTAATTCGCACGCATTCTTCATCTGGTCAGCTAATAGACTACTCAAAAACCGTAGATAACCCGCTCTGTTCTCCCACTTTAAAATTAATGGGTGGGGGAAAGAGAATATAATGAAAATATCAGAAGCATATGAGCTATATAGAAATGATCGTATCGTTATGGCCGGACTATCAAAAAGCGCATATAACAGATACGGATATCACAAGAATCTAGCCACGGTATTCTTTGATAATAAAAACATCAGCGATATAACGCTAAGCGACATTAGATCATACTATGAGTATGTAGGAAGAGGTAGGAGGGTCAATACTGTACGGTGTTACATGAATACATTGAAACAAGTATTTAGATATGCACGGATCCTCGGTATAAAATGCCTTCCACCAGAGCTGATACCAGTGGCTAAAGAAGAGAAAGTCAAAACCACCTATGTTACCCCAGATGATGTAGATAGATTGATAAATGCAACCCAGAGTTCTAGAAATAAATTCATCCTGTCGTTCCTATTTGCATCGGGAATGCGCATATCTGAGTTTGTATCACTAAACAGAGATTCAATTCAAGACGGTAATATTACGATCAAAGGTAAAGGTGGGAAAATTAGACTTTGTTTTATCGACGATAGAGCGAAAAAATATATGAATGAATATCTTGCGACAAGAGAAGATCGCAATGCTGCACTCGTGTTGTCACGACAAAATAACAGAATATCGATATCTGCGGTACAGCTAATGATTCGCCAACTAAACCAACGAGCTGGGATACAAAAAAGAATAACGCCACACACTTTTAGACATGGCTTCTGCACTGATCTGCTAAAAAATGGTGCCCCAATTCAGGACGTCGCAAGACTTATGGGACACGCACACGTCAATACAACGATGGCATATTATCACAACTGTAACGAGGAACTAAAGAAAGTTTATTTAGCTAATCATACGTCTTGACAAAAAAGCTCAAGTTTGGTACAATCAAAATATCGAAAGAGCATATTTACAGCTACAGAACGGAGAGTTACTTCTACTTGGTCTGGGTGATCGGACTTGAACCGACGACCTCAGCGTCCCGAACGCTGCGCGCTACCAACTGCGCCACACCCAGACATGTTTCTATTTTACCAAAAAACTGCTAAAATATCTATATGACAGGTCACCGAAAATCGAAAAGCCATCTTTTCTGTATGCTTGTTCCACTTCTATTCTGTCTCATTTATCTACTTTTTTGTGCCATAAATATTAATGGTTCAGTCTGGTTCGACGAATCCTTCTCTGCCTATTTAATCCGCGGAAATTTTACCGACATTCTTTCTCTTACCGCCGCCGACGTTCATCCACCTTTCTTCTATTTCTGTCTCAAAATTTGGTCTCTGATTTTTGGCACTTCCGTCATCAGCCTCCGTTTCATGTCCGTTTTCTTCGGCGGCGTCTCTATTATTCTTGTCTTCCATCTCGTCAAACGTTGGTTCAACCTTAAGGCCGCCACCATCAGTGCCGCTCTCCTTAGTATCTCCCCGCTCCTCATTCGCTACGGTCAAGAAATGCGTATGTATACCCTAGCCCTCACTATCGTCATCGGCGCAACTTACGTTCTCGAGCTCGCTCTCGAAAGCCCAAACAAGAAACGCTATTGGGTTCTCTACGCTATTCTTCTCGCACTCGGAATCTGGACTCATTATTTTGTCGTCGCCGCCTGGATTGCTCACCTAATCTATCTTATCTTCGTCCGTAAACAAAACCCTCTCAAAAAACCGCTACTTAATACCTATCTCCTCGCCATCATCATCTTCGCCGCCTGGACACCATTCCTTTTCCAGCAAATCCAAAACGTCCAAAAAGGCTTCTGGATTCCCGCCATCTCCGCTCTCACGCCAGTCAGCTATCTTACCGAAACCTTCTTCTTCTTGGACAGCGAAAATACTACTTCCTGGCTCGTCCCCGTCTTTCTAGGAATCGTCATTATCTCCGGAACTCTAATCTATCGAATCTTAAAACAATCGAAACTTCGCCAACCTTTTTATGCTTTACTTATCTTCATTATCGTTCCGCCACTAGTCTTAATGATTCTCTCACTCCCACCGTTCGCACCGGTCTTTGTCAACCGCTACATTCTCTACGCCTCCAGTTTTATCTGGGTCCTTATCGGAGCCATGATAGCCCTTTATCGTAGTAAAAAACCTGTTCTCAAAATTACGCTTTCTCTCCTAACTCTTACCGCCGCCATCATCGGCATCGTCAACGTCGAAACTCGCACTCCAGAAGAAAATATCGAAAGCATCATCAGTATGGTCAATCAGCTAGCCGATAAAAAAGAACCTATCCTCACCAACAATATCTGGAACTACTACAGCGCCGTCTTCTATTCTACCGACGAACATCCAGTTTATACCGCCAACGATTGGATTGATTATCAATATGGTTCCGAAGCCCCAGTCAAAAAATACCAATATCACATCATCTCCGACCTCAAAGATTTTCAAAAACAACACCAAACTTTCTGGTATATCGCCGACGCTCAAAACTCAGACTCCGTCAAATCACCAATCGAAAACTACCGTATCGTAAATGAAATTTTTGATGGTGACTACCTCGCCATTGAACTAGAAAGGGAATAATGCGACTCCAAGTCAAAAAACCACCAATCACTCTATTTTATTCACTCATCAGCGTTTTAGTTTTCTTGCTTTGTTTTAGCTTCTTCGCTTTTCGCCCAATCAGCGAAACGGTAAAAGAAGGTCAAAAATCACCCGAATACACTTCTTCTACTATTTCCGTTTGTCCAAATAGCAGCATTGTCGACCAAAACCTTAGTGTCGTCGTTGGCGACAATGAACCGCCAACCATCACCCTAAACGGCGATGCAGAAATTAAACTCGACTACGGCAAAAAGTTTGAAGACCCTGGCGCCTCCGCCGTTGACAACTGCGACAAAGTTTCCGTCAAGACTGAAGGCGAAGTCAGCTCTAAAGAACCTGGTACCTATACCATTACTTACTCTGCCACCGACGAATCCGGAAATACTGGCGAGATCAAACGTACTGTTACTGTCAAAAAACGCATCGTCCAGCAATCTTCCGCCCCAACCTCCGGTAGTAAAATCATTTATCTCACTTTCGACGACGGCCCAAGTATCTACACTTCCGCTCTCCTCGACACGCTTAAAAAATATAACGTCAAAGCAACCTTCTTCGTCACCGGAGCCGGCAGCGATGACATCCTCCGCCGCGAATACAACGAAGGGCACAGCATTGGCCTCCATACCTTCTCCCACGGCTACTCATATATCTACAGCTCCACCGACAACTTCTTCGCCGACCTTTACAAAATCCAAAATCGCGTCGAAAACGCCACTGGACTCAAATCCTACCTCATGCGCTTCCCAGGCGGCAGTTCCAACACTGTCAGCCGCGGCTACGATGGCGGTTCCCACATCATGAGCCGCCTCGCCCGCCAAGTCACCGATGCCGGCTTCGCCTATTTCGACTGGAACATTTCCTCCGGTGACGCTGGCGGCGCTAGCACCTCTAGCCAAGTTGCAAATAACGTCATTCGCGCTCTCGGCTCTGGTAGCTACGTCGTCCTGCAACACGACACCAAGGGCTTTTCCGTCGCCGCTGTTGAAACCATTATTCAATACGGTCTACAAAACGGTTACACCTTCCTACCTCTTTCAATGGGTTCGCCTACAGCACACCACGGCATTTCAAACTAGCAAAATAATAGGAACTATGCTATAATGTACTACATCGGGGCGTAGCACAGTTGGTAGCGCACGCGGTTTGGGACCGTGAGGTCGCAGGTTCGAGTCCTGTCGCCCCGACCATAAAGACAAACGAGTAAAACTACTCGTTTTTTTGTTTCTCGCATGCTATAATAGCTAAAGTTAAGGGAGTTATTTATCGTGCCAAATAATAATAAAAAACCGACCAAATCCAGCAATACCGCCCGCCGCATTGTGTTCACCTTTTTCTTAATCTTCCTCGGCCTTAGCGTTTTCTCTTTGCTCACCCCTACCGCCACCTTAGAAGAAGTCCCTATCTCCGACGTCATTAGTCGTGCCAACGATGAGAACGGCAATATTAAAAAAATTACCGTAAGGGGCAACGACCTAGAAATAACTCTAAAAGACAGCGACCAACCTACTCAAAAATCTAAAAAAGACGCCTCCGGCACCCTCTATGACCAGGGATTAATCGACCGCTGCGCCGAAAAATCCGGTAGCGACTTGACAAAATGCCGCGAGCGTGATATAATTATAGAATACGTTGATCCCGTCGATATCTGGGGAACTATTGGCGATCTTGCCATCTTAATCCTTCCAACTATCGCTGTGATCATCTTCTTGAGCTACATGATGCGCCAGGCCCAAGCTATGAATAAAGATTCTCTTGGCTTCGGCAAAGCCAAAGCTAAACTCTATGGTCCGGATAAAAAGAAGGTCAAATTCACAGATGTGGCTGGCAACGAAAGCGCCAAACAAGACCTAAGTGAAATCGTCGACTTCCTAAAAAATCCCGCTCGCTATGAAAAGCTCGGCGCCAAAATCCCCCGCGGCGTTCTTCTTGCTGGTGAGCCTGGCACAGGTAAAACTTTAATGGCCCGCGCCGTGGCTGGCGAAGCCAACGTTCCTTTCTTTAGTATCTCCGGCTCTGAATTCGCCGAGATGTTCGTAGGCGTCGGCGCAAGTAGAGTTCGCGATCTCTTTAGTAAAGCCAAAAAGAACGCTCCCGCCATCATCTTTATCGACGAAATTGACGCTGTTGCCCATAAACGCGACGCTCGTGGTGGTGCCGGCCGCGAAGACGAACAAACTTTGAACCAAATTCTAGTCGAAATGGACGGCTTCGATAATGACTCAAACGTCATCGTTATCGCTGCGACCAACCGCGTAGACATGCTCGACAAGGCACTTCTTCGCCCTGGACGCTTCGATCGTCATGTCAATGTTACTCTTCCTGAACGCAAAGATCGCCTCGAAATTCTCAAAGTTCATTTTAAAAACAAGCCAGCCGAATCCGGTCTCGACCTCGAAAGTTTAGCCAAAAAGACTGCCGGTAGCTCTGGCGCCGATCTTGCCAATATTGCCAACGAAGCTGCCATTACTGCCGCCCGCGAAAAGCATCCAAAAATCACAAACGCCGATCTCACTGAGGCTTTCGAGCGTGTCGCTATCGGCCCAGAGCGAAAGTCCAAAGTTATGAATGACGAAGAGAAAAAACTCACCGCCTATCACGAAGCTGGACACGCCATCGTAGGACACGTCCTTCCCGACTCCGATCCAGTACACAAGGTTACCATCATCCCGCGCGGACAAACTGGCGGCGTTACCTGGTTCTTACCGCCAGAAGATCGTAGCTATAAAAATATCTACGAGCTAAAAGACGTTCTCGCTCGCGCCATGGGTGGTCGAATCGCCGAAAAACTGATTTTTGGCAAAGAAGCTATTACTACCGGTGCCTCGTCAGATTTAAAACACGTCGCCGAATTAGCTAAGGAAATGGTCATAGAAGAAGGTATGGGCACCAAGACTCGCAACCTCGTCTTCCCAGACAAGCAATCCGGCTATTACACTATCTCCACGGTCAAACCTTACTCCGAAAAAACGGCCGAAACCATTGATGCCGAAATTAAGCAGCTATCCGACGAAGCCGCAACTCGCGCGGAAGCTGTACTAAAAGCCAACAAAACCGCTCTCGACAAACTGGCCGCCGCACTTCTCGAAAAAGAAACCCTCGAAGAGTCCGAAATCGCACCGTTACTTAAAGGTACTACCATGCCAGCCGCTGCAAAATTGCACTAAAAGGAGTTTAAAAGGGTGAAGAAACGCATCAAATTCCAATCCGTAGTCGCCATGGCAAATTCCAGACTCTCTATCAAATGGGCTGCCATAGTTTTAGCTTCCAGCACTCTTCTTTCCGCCCTTCTCGGCATCTTTCGCGACCGCCTTTTGAATGGTTACTACCTCGACACTTATCCAACCGGCATCGATGCCTATACCGCCGCTTTCACCATCCCAGATTTCATGTTCTTCATCCTTACCTCTGGCGCCCTCGCCGTTTCATTCATCCCCGTTTTTAACCAACGTCTCGTCAACGGCAACAAAAAATCCGCCTGGGAATTAAGCTCTAGTGTCCTCAACCTCATGGCCTTCGTCACCCTTATTGCCAGTATCCTCATCATGATTTTTGCCGATCCCTTGGTTCGCTACATCGTCGGTCCCGGCCTCGACGAACCTGGCACCATCCTCGCTATTAACATGATGCGTGTTATTGCAATCAACCCTTTCCTTATGTCTATCGCCACCGTACTAAGTTCTATCCAGCAAGCCGTCGGTCGTTTCGTCTTTTACGCTATCGCTCCAGCCCTCTACAATGTCGGCATCTTAATCGGCATCACCGTCTTCACTGGCGGTATCAATCTCTTCGGCGTCCAGATTTTCGAAGGCGGCATCATGGGTGTAGCCCTAGGTGTGGTTCTTGGCGCAATTTTACAAGTCCTCATGTCCATCATCGGCCTAATCGGACTCGGCTTCGACTATCACTTCAAAATCTCTTGGAAAAATCATGGCTTTAAAACCGTGCTTAAACTTCTCCCAGCTCGTTCACTAGATCAGGGAATCGATTATGTCAACACTATCCTAAACACCAACCTCAGCTCGCGTATGGGTGCCGGCGCATTGCGTAGTTATCAGCAAGCTACTAGTCTTAGCACTATGCCAGTCAACCTTATCGGTGTCGCCATTTCTACGGCCTTCTTCCCAAAACTCACCGAAGATCTCGGCGAAGGTAAGGAGAATGAATTTTTTGCCACTTTCCGCGTTGCTCTCCGCACCATTATTTGGATTGCCTTCCCGGTCGCAATCGTAGCCTTCTTTAGTCGCGGCTACGTAGTCTCTTTCATCAAAAACGGCGGCGACCCACTCATTGCCAGCATTCTCGGCGCACTCGTCATCTCAATTTTTGGCCGCTCAGTCTTTCATATTGCTTCTCGTGGTTTTTACGCTAGACAAGACACAAAAACCCCATTCATAGTCTCCATTGTCGCCGTCGGCACCACCATGCTACTTGCCATCATCTTTTCCATGATTGGTCTTGGGCCAGAGGGTCTAGGTCTCGCTCAATCCATTGGAGCCATCCTGGAGATTACTATCCTCCTCTTTATTCTTCAGCGCATCTCCAAACGCGAACTTCTTAACAAATCTTTTTGGCGTGCTATCACCAAAATGTCCTTCGCTTCTATCATTACCGCTTGCGTTGCTTATTCTATGACCAAATTCTTCCCGCTATTAAAAGCTGATGACTCAATCTTTAGTACTCTACCAAAGTTTATGCTAATCACTATTACCTCATTCGCTACCTATGCTATCGCCAGCTTCTTCCTTGGACTCAATGAAGTTAAACCGATTTTCAATAAACTCAAGAAAATCATCTTCAAGAATGTCGTCTAAGCTGCTATAATATCCCTATGACTAATACGAAAAAACCTGAAGTTATTTCCGACTATAATGGTTATGACTATAAAAAAATCTTCTGGGAAGACGCCGATCGTAAGTATGAAGACCATGCTGATCGTATGGCTATTAGAAAACTTCTCCCGAAACATATGAAAAACTTTGTTGACATCGCCGGCGGCTATGGTCGTCTTGCCGATGAATATTTAGACCGCGCCGACAAATCTACTCTTTTCGACTACTCAAAAACCGAGCTGCAGCAAGCCAAAGAACTCTACGGCGACAAAGTCCATACCAAAGCCGGCGATATTTACGATCTTCCGTTTAAAGATGGTGAATTCTCGACCTTAATGATGATTCGTGCTACCCATCACTTCAAAGACATGAAAAAAGTCATCGCTGAACTTTACCGTATCCTGGAGCCGGGCGGCGTCGCCGTCATCGAAGTTGCAAACAAGCGCACTCTTCCGCGCATTTTCCGCTATGCCACTGGCCGCATCAAAAATAACCCCTTTGATCACACCGTCGCAAATCTAACTGAAATCAGTAAAAATGGCTTCTATAATTACCATCCGAAATACATCGAAAACCTCTTCGAAAAACAAGGGTTCAAAATCGACAAAGTTCTTTCTGTCTCGAATTTCCGCAGTCAAAAGCTCAAAAAACTTTTCAAAACTAAAACCTTGGTTAAGATGGAAGATAAGGCACAGGGATTCCTCGCACCCGTTCGCTTTGCCCCATCCATTTATTACCGTCTTATTAAACCTAGTGATAAATAATCAACCTACCTAGTATTAGGGTACTTGTTCCTTGATTCCGGTTGTGGTAAAATAAAGTTAAAGTAAATAAGGAATAAAGATGGCAACTGCTAAGAAATCTACCAAAACTGCAAAAACCTCTAAAACCACAAAAGCTACTAAAACCACCAAAGCACCTAAAACCGTTAAAACCACACCAAAAACCACCAAAGCAACTAAAAAAGTCGAAAAGAAGACTAGCAAAAAATTCTTCATTGGCATTATCATTGCTGCGATCATTGCCGTTCTCGCCGCTAGCGGATTCTTTATCTACACTAAGTTCTTCGCTGCTCCAAACATTTCCGGTACTTATGAACTTACTGGTATGGAGTCAGACGGCGAAGATCAAAGTGACAGCATCACGGTTCTAAAAGGTCTCGGCCTCAAAGCCACCCTTGAGCTAAAAGAAGATAAAACTGGCAAGCTCGATTTATTCGGTGATAGCTCCGACATAACCTACGATAAAGAAAAAATCAATATCGATGGGAATGCCGCAGGCTACAGCTACAAAGACGGCACTCTTACTATTGAGGAAAACGGCACCAAACTTATCTTTACTATCAATAGATAGGAAATACTATTTATCAAAAAAGGCCCCAAAAGGGTCTTTTTTCGTGGTGGAGTGTACGGGATTCGAACTCGTGACCTCTACTATGCCATAGTAGCGCTCTAACCAACTGAGCTAACACCCCAATAACCTCATTTTAGCACATTTCATGCTATAATGGAAGTATGGAAACAATTTTAACTGGCATCCGCGTCAACGGCGAACTTACTCTAGGCAACTTCCTTGGTGCTCTAGTACCTATGGTCCGTCTTGCAAACGCACACAACAAAAACCATAATATAAATATTTTTGTACCCGATCTTCATACTATCATCTCCGACGTAGATGGCGATCTACAAAAAAATATCATAAAATCCATCAAGTACTATCTTGCCGCCGGTCTCGAACCAAATGAAAACGTATATATTTATCGCCAGTCTCACGTCTCTGCACATAGCGAGCTCAACTGGATTTTAAATTGTGTCGCAAATATGGGTGAGCTCAGCCGTATGACTCAATTCAAAGAAAAATCCGAAGGCAAAGAACACGTTGGTGTCGGCATCTTCGACTACCCAGTACTAATGGCAGCCGACATCTTACTTTATGATGCAAAATACGTACCAGTTGGTGAAGACCAGTTCCAACATATCGAACTAACTCGCAATCTCGCCATCCGTGTCAACAATCGCTTTGACAAAGAAATCTTCACTCTCCCAGCAAAAACCTTAGACCAAGCTAAATTCATGGGGTTAGACGGTGGACTACGCATCCGCGATCTTCAGAACCCAGAAAAGAAAATGAGTAAATCCAGTAAATCTGAAAATTCCAAAATCATGCTATCCGATGATCCAAAAGTGGCAGCAAAGAAAATTATGTCAGCTACTACGGACAGTGAAGCAAACATCAAGTATGATATGTTTAACCAACCAGGCATTTCCAACCTTCTCCAGATAGAAGCCCTGGTCAATAACGTCCCACTTCAAGAAGTTATTTCTACCTGGGCTGGCGAATCACGCTATGGTGACCTAAAGCAAAAAGTCGCCGAAAGCGTCCAAACCTTCCTCGAGACCTTCCAGGCCAAACTCGATCTTATCCCGGACGACATAGTTTACGAATTACTTGAGGCTGGCGAAAATTACGCAAATAAGGTCGCAAGTGCTAAACTGTCAACCGTCCAGAAAGCGTTTAACCTTCGATGATCATCACTGGTAAAAAATTCAGCAAACCTGAAATGTCTCGTGTAAAAAACGGTGACAGAATTTTGAGTAACGACCCAGAAAAATCTCCAAGAAAACGTCTTGACCATATTTTAGTTGAGCAACATCCGGAGTTTAACCGCTCTACCCTCCAAAATTTCATCAAGTCCGGCTATGTAGCAGTCGAAGGAAAAATCATCCAAAAACCAAATACCGAAATTGAACTAATTAAAGATGAAAACGGGGAATTACTACCACCTAAAATTATCCTTAATGTCCCCAATCGAGAAACCCCACCAGATCTTACAAATCTCACAATTTATGAAGACGAAAATGTCCTAGTCTTAAATAAACCCGCTGGCATGCTTAGTATGGCAAAAGGCGAGTTTACGCTGGAGCCCACGCTTGAAGATTACGGGTTACTTGTTCATCGTCTAGATCGTGATACTTCTGGAGTAGTCATCCTTGGCAAAAATCCAGCAGTACAATCTTATCTCCGCAAACAATTCCAAGATAGAAAAACCCATAAAACTTACTATGCTATCGTCGAAGGACGTCCAAAACTTGACACAGCCAAAATCGATCTTCCGATTGCTAGAAATATCAAACATCCTACCACCTTTTTAGTTGATCCAAACGGTAAACCATCCCAAACTTTTTACAAAATACTTAAGTCCGATGGCAAGCATTCTTTACTGGAATTAAAACCAGTTACCGGCCGCACACATCAGCTACGAGTTCATCTAAAATACCTTGGCCACCCTATCGTTGGCGATAAAGTTTACGGCAACGAAAATGCTGACCGTCTTTATTTGCACGCCCACTCACTCGAAATTACTATCCCAAATCCAGATAAAAATGACACTGCCGGAAAACGCCGCACTTTTGAAGCTAAAACTCCAAAAGAATTCGAAAGGTTTTTCGATTAATGTTTTTTGACGACCAAGAAAAAATACTTGAAATCGCTAAAAACACTGGTTTCTCTATCTTTGTCACCGATACTTTTCCTAGCCTCCCAGAAGCCTCAAATTTAATTATCGTCGAGCCAGAACAAGACAGAATCCGCATTAACCAAATTCGTGAAATTACCGAACTCGTAAAAACCATAGCATCCTCACACCGTTTCATTATTGTTAAGAATGCCGAGACCATGAATCCAGAAGCCCAAAACGCATTCTTAAAACTCCTGGAGGAGCCAAAAAACAACTATCATTTCGTTATGTTCACTAGGGAACCTAGTATTCTTTTAGCAACAGTGCTATCTCGTGCTCAAATTTATTTTTTGCGACAGACTAAGTCTAAAAGCTACGACCAAGAAACCAGAGATCTTGCCAAATCTCTAATTACAGCTACCGGCCAAAACCTTGTTAAGCTCGCAGAGGATCTAACCAATAAAAAACTTCATAAAACTCCTCGTGAAGATGCCGAAAAAATCACCGCTGCTGCTATCGATTTATTATCAAATTCCTATTTTGAAACCAAAAATCCAAAATTTCTTAAAAAACTCAATCAACTAATTACCCTCCATCAAAATCTTACGAGAAACGGACACATAAAGTTGCACATAATCGCTGATTTATGTTAAAATATACTTATGCTAGGAATTGTCCTAATTTTACTTTTTTGTGCGTATCTCGCTTTTATTTTTCCTACCTATGATAAGTCCAAGGACGAGCCTAAAAAGGACCCTAAGTTTGAATCTCAAATGAAAAAACTCTGGTCCATAGCCCAGAGCTCCATGCGCGACCGTAAGCCAGTTCGTGCCGAAAAAGCTCTACTCACAATCCTAAAATTCGACGAGAAAAACGCCGCCGCCTACAACCGCTTAGGCATCCTCTATGCCAAGAGTCAACGTTTTGATGAAGCTATCGAATGTTTTGAAATCGCTCAATCTCTCGATAATAACGCCTCATCTCTTCATAACGTCGGCCTAATTTATCTTGAGACCGGCGCATACGAAAAAGCCGCTATGGCCTTCCGTCAAGCTTTGGAAATCGAAGGTGACCTTCCTGCCCGTTATATTGCCCTCGCAAAAGCCGAAGAGAAAATGGGGAATCGTAAAAACGCAATTGAGGCTTTGGAAGCTGCCTATGATCTCGACCATTCTACCTCTACTTTACGCCAAATTCTGGCAATCTATGAAAACGCCGAAGACACCGAAAATATCACTGCTACTACTGCTCGCATTGAAGCTCAAATCGCCGAGGACGCCAGACAACGCAGACCCCGCACTCGCACATATGCCTCTATACGCCAAGAGCGACAAACCCTCAAAAGACCCGTAAGAAATCCCCTCCCTCAATCCAACTCGATTCGCCACGCCCCACGCCCGACCACGCCAACCAACCATACTGTCGCTGCCAGAAAGAAACCAATATTAGCCAACGCCCCTGGTAAACATCGCCGCAGAATCATCCAATAAAAAGCCACCCAAAAGGGTGGCTTGTCACTAAGAACTTAGTTTAGATGGCTTCGCTCAGCTGTTGGCTAAAGGATGCTGAACTAATACGACCACGTCCAACCGCAGTCTTCAAAGTTTGCAAAGCTTCAGAATCGGCGAGATAATTCTCCGCCTTCTCGAGCGCATCCTTCGCGTCATTAACCACCTCTCTTGCAGTACGCTCATCTATCCTATATTCACTTATAAAAATCTCGTGAGCCAACACAGCATTTACTCCAGCTACCAACTTTCCCCCCGAATATTCTCGATTGATAGCTTCTACCATACTCCTCGTTGCCTGACGATGTTCATCCATCGCCTCTTCAAAATTCTGGCTAGCCTCCTCGTAAACCGACTCGGCATTTTCCATCTCTTTCTCTGCAATATAAATGACGATCCTGTCCAACATGCCAGAAATTGATGCCTCGTAATTTGAAGCTTGTGCATAACTACGCGCAATTGCGCCAATATACGCATACGGATCGCGATTTACGTAAAAATTCTGCGTCGCATTAACATAGCCATCAGCTTGATGCTCAAAGTAATACCTGATGCTATCTTCTACGGTATCGAACTCATATGCATGCTGGTACACAGTTTGTGTCTTCGTAGGATAAGCTCCTAACCCGAAACCATTGTTTTTATACCGGAAAATGTCCGATCTTCCGTGACCAGTCTCAAGACACATCTGTGCCATAGCCAAAGTCTTTGATAAAGCTTGCCCCCTCTCTTCCAAATCCTTTTCTTCGGCTACCTCATCAGCTACCCTTGAAATTATTGGGTAATATTCATCGATAAAAGCCATCTCTCTATTGGTTAGAGAATATCCAGCCTCTACCTTCTGCGGTGCAACTGCAACAAATGCAACCATCAATGAAAAAACTAAAGTTCCTACTCTCTTAATGTACATTGGACCATACCTCCTTCTTTTGTAGTATCTATAGCCAACTCTTTTATTATACCACACTTTACGAAAAAAATCAACCCCATATCAAAAAACTTTGGTATTTTTCTGGCTTTTTCTAGAATTTTGTGCTAAAATAATCAACAAGGTACTTGCCTCGATAGCTCAGTCGGTAGAGCGCATCCATGGTAAGGATGAGGTCACCGGTTCAAACCCGGTTCGAGGCTCCACATTAGATAGTACCATTACCCTAATGGGGATTCGCCAAGTGGTAAGGCAGTGGGTTCTGGTCCCACCATTCGGGGGTTCGAATCCCTCATCCCCAGCCAAGGTTAAAAAACTTACAAGGGCTTCAAAAGCCCTATTTTTTATGCTATAATAAACATAACCATGATTAAAAAATTACATCCCTTAGAGAGTATTGAAGATGTCGAGGAATTTTATGCTCGACTTGAGCGTAGTAGCCTAACAAAATCTCTCTCTCCTGAACGACCATATACCTATTGGACTATAGAACTATACGATAAAGCTAACGGGATTCGTGGCGGTGGCGGGCTTGGAGTGCTTGCAGCTGACACTAGGCGCGTCGCCGAACAAATGAATGTACCACTAACCCTCATCACTCCGTTTTACCCTTCCGAACAGCATCAAGAATGTAAACTCGAAAACAATAAACTAATTAATCGCACTCGATCCTCAAAAGTTAATTATGCCGAATTTGGCTACAACTTCGTCGACACCGTCAATATCCGTTGCAATAACCAGTTAGTTTCGCTAGACGTCATTGAAAAAAATTTAGGATCAACCCGCATCCTCTGCATTACCGAACCAGGATTCGGTGAACTTTACTCCGGTGATTCCGGCGGGGACCACCGTCTCTATCAGGAAGTAGCACTAGGCTTTGGCGGTTACCAGGCCCTTAAACTCGTTGGTCTAAAACCTGCCATTATGCAGCTAAACGAAGTGGCCACTTTCTTCGCCGCCTTGGCACGCCTAGATGAACTTGCAAGTAACGGGATGGATTTCTACGAAGCCGTCGTTTATACCAGAAAACACACTCTCTACACTAATCACACATTGGTTCAGGCTGCCGAAGCCACCTTCCATTATGACCAATTTGAGCACTACGTTTTTCCAAACCTGAAATCCCCAGCCGTAAAAAAGTGGCTCAGCGACAAATTCGATCATGGTCGTATTAAACTTTCGACCGTTACTATCGAAATCGCCGAACTTCGCTCCGGAGTCAGCAAACTCCACGCCCGCGTTGCAAATTACCATGAACTTTCTGGTAAAAAAGTAAAGTTCAAACCAATCACAAACGGCATCGACGTCCCTACCTGGACTGCTCCAGAAGTCATCAAGTACCTAAACGAGCAGGGAATCATTGATAAATTCTATCTTCCAACCGAAGACTACGAAACAAAAATCGACACCATCACTGCCAACAAAATCCGTAGCCTAAAACTCACTGGCCGAAAAGCCTTGAACAAAGTACTAGAAACTCGCCCAGACCAATACGGAAACCATATTCAAATTCCCGAAGATGCATTACTTTTTGAGTTTAAGCGCCGCTTCGTCGACTACAAACGACCTTGGCTCCCATTCGCAAATCCTGAAAAACTTAAAAAAATCCTCAAGGAGCATAACGCTCACTACATTTTTGCAGGTCGTGTTCATGAGGGGGACACACGCATGTACGATCAACTCCAAAAATTATTAAAACTTATCGACGGAGATAAAATTCTAAAAGAACGCGTCCATTACCTTCCAGATTACGACGAAGAACTCGGTCGCGCCCTCAGCCTCGGTAGCAATATTGCCATTAATACCCCTATAGTTGGCCTTGAAGCTTGCGGCACTAGCTGGATGAAAGATATTATTAATTTAGGAATTTTAATCAGTACTCACGATGGCGGCGTCGCCGACTGTCCTTCTGACAGCTACTTCAACATTTCCGGAAATACCGAGGCAGAAGAGGTGAAAATGCTCTACTTCCGCATGTTGGATGCAGTGAATGCCTGGAAGAATGATTTCGACCTAGAATATATCATCAAAACCGAATTAAAAAATTTCCTCCCAGTTATTTCTGGTACTCGTATGCTCAAAGATTATCTTGATTTCTTATTTTAGACATAAAAAATCCCTCCTTTACGGAGGGATGAAGAAGTTCTACTCTTCTGGCTCGACATAGCTTCCGTCATCTTCCGCCCACCATCTAACATGTCGGGTTAAATTGTCCTTTACTATCACTAGAAATGCTATTTCTACCAATTGACCTTCTGCATAAGCACCAATCGCCTGAATAATAAAATCTTGGAAACTTAATACTCCAAAAAAGGCAACCAGCTCAAATATCATAACGTCAACAATTCTACCAACAAGCGATGAACTAAGTGCACGCACTACGTATTTATCTGAACGCTTCCGCATCCAAGTGAACACATAATTATTCGTGATACTGCTAAGCAGAAATGACGTTAGACTGGCCACGCTGATTCGTACCGAAAATCCTAAAACGCTAGCTAAAGCATTCTGGCCATCCCAACCCGAATAAGCTGGCAAATTAACAACCGCGATAAAAAATAGCATCGCCACAAGATTCATTAGCATCGCCATAATTGCCACAAAGTTCGCAATCTTTCGCCCGTATAGTTCTACTAACATATCTGAAACTATGTACGAAATCGGAAAAACAATTAACCCACCATCCGCCGGAATCCCCAAAAGCGACCATATTTTTGTGGCTGCGATATTCGACACAATGAGCGTCATCACCATCACTGCCATCAAAATCACCAAAACCCTTGTACTTCTTCTCATTTTTACCACCTCCTAAAGTGCTTAGAAAAGCGCACGAATCATCCGTACGCACCCTACCATCATATTATAACACGCCACAAACAAAAAGTCAAATATACTTTACTTCACAGCCCCCCTCTGCTATAATAACTAGATATGCTAAAGCTCTTTCGTTACCTTAGACCATATTGGTTGTCTATCCTAATTTTAATCGTCGCTATCGGCGGACAAGTCTGGGGTACACTAGAGCTACCATCACTTATGGCGAAAATCGTCAACGAAGGCATCGTCGAACAAGACACTAATATTATCTGGAAAATCGGCTTCCAAATGCTCGTCTGCGCTATCATTGCCGCCATCTGCTCATTTATCGCTTCATTCTTATCAGCCAAGACTGGCGCCGCTGCCGCCCGTGACCTAAGGTCCGACTTTTTTAAACAAGTCCTTAACTTTTCGGTGTCCGAAATCGACAAATATAGCACCGCCTCGCTCATTACTCGCACCACAAACGACGTCGCCCAGATTCAGCAGGCTTTCACCCTCTGTCTCTCCATGCTTTTGCGCGTTCCTATGATGGCAATCGGTGCTATTGTCCAAGCCGTCATCACTGCTCCAAACATGACCTGGATTATTGTTCTTGCAGTCGTCACACTACTCGCCACCGTCTCTACCGTACTTATTATCGTTATGCCTAAATTTAAAATCTTCCAAAAACTATTAGATCGTCTTACTTTGCTGACGCGCGAAAATCTAACCGGGCTTCGCGTAATCCGTGCTTTTAACAACCAAAATCTAGAACGTAAAAAGTTCGAAAAAGCCAATACAGAAATAACCAACGTCAACATCTTTATCAATAATTGGATGTCACTTGAATCGCCACTTATGTCCCTCATCTTTAACGGTACGGTTCTTCTCTGTATCTGGATCGGCATCTCACTTATGTCAACCGACATCTCTTATCTTGGCGACATGATGGCCTTCATGCAATACGCGATCCAGGTTATCGTTTCATTCTTATTCTTGCTCGTTCTGTTCGTAGTCCTACCACGCGCCAACGTTTCTGCTACTCGCACCAACGAAGTCCTGCACACAAAAACAAAAATTCATTGGCCTAAAAAGACCGAGGGTAATCCAGAGGATCTCCCATCGATCGAGTTTAAAAACGTATCCTTCGCCTACCCTGGAGCCGAAACCGAAATCCTGCACAACATTTCTTTTAAGGCTACCGCCGGAGACACCATAGCCTTCATCGGCTCAACCGGCTCTGGTAAATCTACACTCATAAACCTCATCCCTCGTTTCTATGATGCGACAAAAGGCAAGATTATTTTCAATGGTCTAGACATAAAATCCTACGCCAGAGACGACTTGATGCAAGCTATCGGGCTCGTACCACAAAAAGGTGTACTCTTTGCTGGAAACATTGAATCCAACATTAAATTTGGAAATCCTAAAGCCACTGATGAAGAAATGGTCAAAGCTGCCAAAATCGCCCAGGCCGATGAGTTTATCGAGAAATTACCAAAAAAATACAGCTCCCACATTTCTCAGGGTGGTACCAATGTCTCTGGCGGTCAACGTCAACGTCTTTCAATCGCTAGAGCTATTACCAAAAACCCAAAACTATTCATCTTCGATGATAGCTTTTCCGCGCTCGACATGAAAACTGATGCAAAACTCCGAAAAGCCCTAAAATCCGTCACCAAAAATGCCATCACTTTAATTGTCGCACAGCGCGTTTCGACCATCAAAGATGCTGACAGAATCATTGTTCTCGACAAGGGCTTAGTTAAAGGTTCAGGCACTCACAGTGAACTGCTTAACACCTGCCAAATTTATCAAGAAATCGCTAAGTCACAACTTTCTGACAAAGAATATGCCGACGAGCTAAAGATTACCAAAGGAGGTAAACGATAATGCCAGGACCAGTTAGCGGATCAACCGAAAAACCGAAAAATCTCCTAGTTTCCGCCAGAATTTTCCTCAAATCTCTGAAACCTTTCCGTCTACCATTAATTTTTGCCTGCATCTTTGCCAGCCTTTCAACTATCCTTGCGATTTTTGGCCCGAAGATTTTAGGACAAATGACCACTGACGCTGCAAGTAGCCTCGCCGCTACCGGCCAAATCGATTGGACGCCGATCAAAAACTCCGCTATTTTACTCATAGTTTTATATTCCATATCTGGTATTTTTGGTTATTTTGAAAGCTTCATTATTGGTCGCGTCGCTGCCCGTTACTCACAGAAAATTCGCCTCGAAATCCTAGACAAAATCAATCGCCTCCCAATTTCGTATTTCGACCGACATCAATTCGGCGATACTTTGTCGCGTATGAGTAATGACGTTGACATCGTCGGTCAATCACTCCAAAACTCTCTCACCGAAATTATCAGTAATATAATCATGCTTGTCGGCATCCTCATTATGATGTTTGTAATTTCTCCACTACTATCTCTTATTGCGATCATCGCCATCCCACTCTCCGTAGTCTTCATCGCAAACTTTGCCAAAAAAGCCCAGAAATTCTTCCTCAAGCAACAAACTACTCTCGGAAGCCTAAATAGCGAAATCGAAGAAGATTATGCAAACCAATCAATTATCAAAGTTAACTCCCACGAAGTCGCTTCAACAAAAGATTTCGAACGTGAAAACGAAAATTTCTATCGCTCAGCATGGAAAGCCCAGTTCTATTCCTCGATGGCTTTCCCAATCACTCACATTTTCACGAATTTAAGTTATGTTGCTATTTGTATTGCTGGCGGATACCAAGTCATAAACGGTCGCATTTCAATCGGCAACATCCAGGCCTTCATCCAATACGTCAACCAATTCAACCGCCCAGTCACTCAAGTAGCACAAATTGCCTCGACCGTTCAGCTAACTCTCGCCGCCTCTGAGCGTATTGCCAACTTCCTCACCGAAAAAGAGGAGACTAAAGATATAGCAGAAAACTCTCTTACTAAAACCACTGGTCAAATTGACTTCGAGAGCATTAATTTCAGCTACACCGACAAACCAACTATCGAAAGCTTCTCTTGTAGTGTAAAGCCAGGTCAAATGGTCGCCCTTGTTGGTCCGACCGGAGCCGGCAAAACCACCATCGTAAACCTCCTCATGCGTTTTTACGATCCAAATTCCGGCAAAATCAGAATCGATGGTTTAGACACAAAAACCCTGTCACGCAGCAACGTCCGAGATTTGTTTGGTATGGTCCTTCAGGATACCTGGCTCTTTTCCGGTACCGTCGAAGAAAACCTGAAATATGGTAACCCAACCGCCACTCACGAGCAAATTGTCAAAGCCTGTAAAGAAGCAAACGTCCATCACTTCATCGAAAGCTTACCACACGGCTACAACACTAAAATCTCCGAAGATTCCGACAATATCTCCGCCGGCGAAAAGCAACTCCTCACCATCGCCCGCGCCATGATCGCCAAACCACCAATGATGATTCTAGATGAAGCAACTTCAAACGTCGATACTCGTACTGAACAACTCATCCAAGATGCACTAACTAAGTTAAGCAAGAACCGCACTTCATTTGTTATTGCCCATCGCCTCAGCACAATTCGTAATGCCGACCTTATCCTTGTCATGAATCATGGCAAAATTATCGAACAAGGAAACCACGAGACCCTACTTAAGAAAAATGGCTTCTATGCCGAACTATATAATTCCCAATTCACGAAAAATTAAATCGCGTACTTCCTCAATTGTTCCCGAAGCATCCACAGTTTGGATATTGAATTTCTTTGCAATCTGTGGATAGGCATTATTTACACGCTGCTGGAAGTCGTCCGCCTTCGCTTCAAAAGTCTCAACCGCCTTCCCACGGCCCATCTGACGTGAAAGCCTCGCCTCATCTGAAGCAATCAATATAACTCCGTGTGTCGGCGAAACATACCTCTCCGGCAAAATTTCCTTTGTCAACCGAATAATTTTCGATCGTGAAATTCCTTCACCGTAGCCCTGATATGCAAGTGTACTCCACCAGTTTCGCGCCGAAATCACTATTCCACCACGGGCTAATACTGGTTCAGCAATCTTTCGCCAGAGTTCCATTCTGGACGCCGTAAACAAAAGTACGTTTGTTATCGGCTCCAAACCGTATTCCTTACCCTGAACTAAAATCAAATCATGAATTTCATGCGCCTGTGGCAAATCACCATCCGGCTCGTCCATAACCACAACCTCACGCCCTTGTTTCTCAAAATACTCTTGGATTAACCTTACCTGAGTTGACTTGCCAGTCCCATCTTGCCCTTCAATTACAATATACATTACTTTTTACCCTCCAAATAATCTTGGTAACACGCTGGACAAAGTGCCCGATACTCGATTTTCGAACGTCCATCATCAATCAACACATCCGGCCCATCCGCCATAAACTTATCATCCAAAAACCTTGAGTTATAAGTGGCTTTTTTCCCACACTCGCAAATCGTTTTAATCTCCTCTATGTCATGAGCTTGCTGCAACAATCTAGTCGCCCCGTCAAAGCCCCCATCTTCACGTCGAAAATTCAAACGTAACCCATATGCCATCACTGGAATATTCAACTTAATCGTCACCATCATTAGCTGATCAACCTGCTCCGCTGTCAAAAACTGTGCCTCATCCACCAAAATACAGTCGACATCGCTATAATCCTTCCGAATTTTCTCATACAAATCAAGTTTCTTATCAAAACAAAAATCCGTCTCTCGCTCCGGACCAATCCGCGTCAGTAATTTTGTGCCATTTTTTGTATCAATTTTCGGTTTTATTACGCAAACCTTCTGACCACGCTCTTCATAATTAAACGCAACCTGCAAAAGCTGCATCGTCTTTCCGCACCCCATCGCGCCATATCTAAAATATAACTTTGCCATTGCCACCATTATAGCACGTTTTTTAGACTCAAAAACGGAAATACACCTCCGGGTAGAGGTGTATTTGCGTTTTCATAAGCTTATACTTACATTATACCACACTTCGTACAAAAAGTCAATACTATGCTATAATTATCCTATGCACGAAAGTTGGAAGCCATTTCTAAAATCCGAGTTTGAAAAGCCCTATTTTAAAGAATTGAGCAGCTTTCTTCATTCAGCCTACGAAAAAGAGACTATCTACCCACCAAAAACTCACGTTTTTAAAGCTTTTCAAACTGACTTAAATAAAGTTACCGTTGTCATCTTAGGTCAAGATCCCTATCATACTCCAGGTGCTGCTATGGGCCTAGCTTTTTCTGTCCCCAAAAATGCTCCAATCCCGCCATCGCTCATTAATATCTATAAAGAAATCGATAACGACATTGGTCATCACGAAAATCAAACCGGAGATCTCACCACTTGGCAAAATCAAGGTGTATTACTATTAAATAATGTCCTCACAGTCGAAGCCCACAAGGCCGGCTCGCATCGAAATAAAGGTTGGGAAGTTTTCACCGAAGCCACCATCAAATACCTAAATAAAACCCGCCCCCATCTCGTCTTCATTCTCTGGGGTCGCGATGCACGCAGCAAAAAATCACTCATCGATCAGACTAGACATCTTGTTCTTGAAAGTCCCCATCCATCGCCGCTCTCTGCTCATTCTGGTTTTTTCGGCAATCACCATTTTAGCCAAACTAACGCGTTCCTAGAAAACCACAATCTCCCAAAAATAAACTGGTAGTGCTTGCACTGATTTTTTTCTCATGCTAAACTAATGCGCGTGAAGAACGTTAAAAGTCTCCAAATTTGGTTTAAAAGCCATATCAAAGATCAGGGTACTCCCTACACCCTCGATAAAAACCAGGCCAAAATTGTCCTGGACACTCACAAAAACACCCTCGTTACTGCTCGCGCCGGATCAGGAAAAACTAGAACTATCGTCGCCAAAATCACTTATCTTATCACTCACGAAAAAATTCCGCCAGAAAACATCATCGTTTTTGCTTTTAATCGCAAGGCTCGCGCCGAAATTAACGAACGCCTCACAAAGATTACCTACGACGGCACCCCTCTCTTTATTAAGTCCCCGGACATTGCTACTACTTTTCACGCTTTCGCTTACGATTTACTAGGCGGAAAAGCCATCATTGGCGACAAAATTATTACCGAGTCGCACGAAAACCGCCTCCTCCACGCAATTTTCAAGTACCTGAATCAACCACCGACTCAAGACATGATCGACAACACTAAACAATTTATCACCCGTGCCGAACAGCAATATTTCCAAGATTACAAAAAACTCACTAGCCAAATCGCCGAAGAAAGAAATTCTCCCCACTATAAGCTTCTTTGTCTCTTTGAAAGAATTCTTACCGCCTATCACGCCTACCTCAAAAAACACAATCTAATCAACTTCAATCAAATGATTGCTAAAGCTTGCCAAAAAATCGAAAAATCCACTTATGAATATATTTTCATAGATGAATACCAAGACTTTTCATTACTTTTCTTGACTTTGATAAAATCCTTACGCCAAAAATGTCCAGACGCCCATCTCCTGGCCGTAGGCGATGACTGGCAGGCTATCAACCGTTTTGCCGGTAGCAACGTCGACTACTTCCAACATTTTGAAAAATACTTTCCTGAAGATTGTATTAAATTATTCATCCCCACAAACTACCGCAGTGGTAAACGCATCGTTGATAATGCTAATTTTTTCATGAGTCGCTCACTTAAAGATTATAACGGATGCAAATCTGGGAACCACCTCAAGTCTCAAATTTTCGTCTGTGATCTTAATCGACTAAATCTGCCACTATCGAGAATCCCCAAAGATCAGCCTCTTATTTTGACTAAATATTATTTTGTTGTTCAAAAAATCATTGCTAAAAACCCTGGCAAATCCGTTAAAATTCTGAGCCGCAACAATCACCTTAACATTAAAAATCTCAGCCTAGAAGACTTTTGCATTCCATTCCAAAATACACCCGACCTTACTTTCTCCACCATCCATCGCAGCAAAGGTCTCGAGGCCGATATCGTTATTCTACTAGAGGTTGACGCCAAAAAATTTCCCTCCCCAGACAAAACCAACGAGCTTTATAAAATCTTTGGCGACACTGCCAAAACACTCCTCGAAGACGAACATCGCCTCTTCTACGTCGCACTCACACGCCCAAAAGAAAAACTCTATATTCTAACCAAAACCGCCAAAATTTACCCTGCCAACAAAAAATTCAATTTTCTAAGTTACCTAAACGAAGAATGGTTAAATCCACTTTTCTAGGCGTTTTCGCTCTTCAGAACCTTCAGGATAAGAATCTAAAATATCCTGAACATAAGTTTTACCATTTGTCAAATTCAAGGTCTCCACTTCTGGCATCGACGCCAAAAGTCGCACTATCGCTTCGTCTGTATCAATATTAGTCATCGATCGTACAGAGTTACCATGAGAATTTACTCTGAGCTGCTTATAGACAAATCGCGTAATCCCCGCCTGCAAACAATACTTCAAGCAATTCTCACAAGTTGCCATCTTATTATACAGCGTACAACCCGACAAATCTCTCCCTGCAAAAATCAACGCATTCATTTCCGAATGAATCGCAAAATAATATTTCATCGGCCGCTCCGACAATGTCATTTTTGACTCATCCGCCCCCTGAATGGTTCCATTATAGCCAAAAGACACTGGTCGATGTCTGGAATCTACAATTACGCACCCATTTTTCGAAGAAGGATCCTTGCTACGCTTCGCCACCTCGTCCGCAATCCCCATAAAATACTCATCCCAACTAAGTTGTTCTTTCATACCCTCATTATACACCCACTCTCTTTATATAAATGTTGTAAAAAACACAACACTAAAGTGCTTGACCCCAAAAAGCTTATGGCGCTATAGTGAAGAACATCAGCAACTTAACAGGAAAGACTCTCAACATGTTCAAAAAAACATTTTCCATTATGTTAGCTGGCGCCATATTGCTCGCTAATCTCTCTATCTATTCTTCCACGACTACCGCAACAGAGTGTAAGGACGTAGAATTTATTTTTGCTCGTGGCTCTGGAGAAAAACTTGGCGACGAAAATTACATCGCCTGGAAATCCAGCCTCGAGACAAAATTAAAGTCCAGCTCCCTTAGCTACAATTTTTATGAGCTTGGTACCAGATCTTACGACGGGGCTAAATATCCCGCTGCAGCCATCGGTATAGAAAACCTAAACACAGTCTTAACTTCTGCCTCGGCCATTTTTAGTGCTGCAAACGTCGGGCCTTTTAATGATAGTGTCAATCAGGGTACCACCGAACTTATCGGTCGTATTAATAGCGTCTCGAGCTCCTGTTCTAATACTAAGTTTGTTCTTGGTGGTTACTCACAGGGCGCCATGTCTGCCTCTCGCAGTATCCGTAAGCTTAACCCCAAAAAAATCATTTATCTTGCTAACTTTGGCGACCCCAATCTTTATCTTCCAGAAGGTTATGGCATTATGCCTCCAGCTTGCCGTGGTGAAAATCTTTCAAAATATCGCATTTACGCGCCAAACTGTAAAGCTCACTCAGGACTTCTCGGAGCCAATAAGCCCTATGTTCCAGATGGCTATACCGACAGAATCGGACTATGGTGCACTAAAAAAGACATCTTCTGTAGTAACTACCTAGATTTTACCAATCCAATTAAAGACCACACTAGCTATGCCGACTATGGCATTTATAATTCTGCTACAGAAACTATTATTCAAAAGGTCTTTATACATTACCCAACTAAAAAAATTGTCTCTTCAGCGTCCCATAAAAAGCGCGACATCGTTTTTCTGATTGATACTACCGGCTCAATGTTTAGTTCAATCGACCGTTATCGCACCGAAGCTCTTCGTCTAGCCTCCGAAACGTTAAAAGATGGTGGTCGCATTGCACTCTTTGAATATCGAGATTTAGATGATCCTTTCAATCCTCGCCGCCTACTTAATTTTGGCGCCACCTATCAGGAATTTAAAGCTACTATCGAAAATCTTACATGCGATGGCGGCGGGGACGAAGCGGAGTCTGCACTTTCTGCCGCGCTATTTGCCATGAACAATCTCAGCTGGACCCCGGGTGCAACTAAATCTCTCGTCCTCCTGACAGACAACACTTATCATAATCCAGACCGCGACGGCACCGCTCTTTCCCAAGTTACTAAACGTTCACTAGAAATAGATCCTGTCAACTTCTACATTGTCACCACAGACGATTACAAAGCCAGCTACACCGAGCTTGCCAACCTTACTGGCGGCCAAGTCTTTAGTCTTAGAGATAATCTTTCACTATCTACCGACGCAATCCTGAACCGTCCAGAAATCAATCTTCCTCTGGAAGAATACATCGGTCAACCAAACGAAACTTTCACTTTTAGTATTACTAATCCATCAGAAGACTATATTTATGATTGGGACTTGGACTTCGATGGTAAATTTGAAATCCTAAACGCCGGACCCACAGTCTCTAAAACTTACCATACCCCTGGCTACATCCAAGTTCGTGCCACCGACAAAGCTTCACTCTCTAGTACTACCTCAGCTAAAATCACTATTGCAAAATCCCTCCCTAACACACCAGAAATCACCAGCCTAAATATCTCTGGAAAAATCATAAATTTCACCACAAAAAATACTAAGGCTACACTCATATCTGCCGACGGGGTAATACTTGGTCTCACCGAGAAAAACAGTTTCACTCTTGCTGACTCTAATCTGGTTACTACGCTTTCTCTCACCCCAATTTCCAATACTGGTGAATTTGGCGAAACTAAGCATTTAGCCCTTATCAAGGATACTCCAATCCCATTACCGAATACCGATTCATCGACCATTCTTGCCCCCAAATCCGGCAGCCACTAGGTGTTGTAAAAATTACAATAAGAATAAGCCTAAAAACGCTTGACACCCCACATTTAGTGTCTTATACTAATCACAGACACTACATATAGCGTTCATCAATAAAACACAAACTATTTTAACTCGCAGTAAAAATTTAAGGAGGTAATAATTTTATGTTCAAAAAAATCACTAAGCGCGACGGAAAAATTGTCAATTTCAATCCAGAAAAAATCACCGATGCTATCGCTGCCGCTGGTGCTGCAACTGAAGAATTTAAATATGATCGCGCTAAACAACTCACTGAAAAAGTCCTAAAACGCTTAGACGAGACTATCAAATCTCGTACTCCACACGTTGAGCAAATCCAAGACGTCGTCGAAGAAGTCCTCATGGAGTCGAAATTCAAACGTACCGCTAAATCATACATCACCTACCGCCAGGAGCGCAACCGTACTCGCGACGCCAAATCTAATCTCATGAACATCTACAAGACCATCTCTCTTGCTGATGCTTCAGAAGACTCCGACGTTAAGCGCGGTAACGCCAACGTCGACGGCAACTCAGCTATGGGTAAAATGCTCCAATTTGGCGCCGAGGGTTCGAAAGCTTTCGCCAAAACCGTCCTCTTAAAACCAGAGTTTGCCGCTGCTCATGATAACGGCGACATCCACATTCACGACCTCGATTTCTATGCTACTGGCACCCTAACTTGTTGTCAGACCGACCCACTAAAGCTGTTTGAGCATGGTTTCAATACTGGTCATGGTCACCTTCGTACTCCAAACTCTATTGGTTCATATGCTGCTCTCTGCGCCATTATCCTTCAAGCTAACCAGAATGAACAGCACGGCGGCCAATCCATTCCAAACTTCGACTACGCTATGGCCCCAGGTGTTGACAAATCGTTTAGGAAATCTCTAGCATCTAATCTCGAGAAATACAACGAATTTACTGACAAAAAACTAAAGATCGAAATCCCAGACGATATTAAATATGGCGATGACGAAAAGTTGAAAAAATTAAAGGTCCCAGAAAAAGTTATCGAGGCTAGCTCCAAAGACGTCGAAAAACAGACTTTCCAGGCTATGGAGGGCTTCATTCATAATCTCAACACCATGCATTCTCGCGCCGGTGCACAAGTTCCATTCACTAGTATCAACTTCGGCACCGATACTACCGAATCTGGTCGCCTAGTTAGCAAATGCCTGCTTGAAGCTACCATGAATGGCCTCGGCAAAGGTGAAACCCCAATCTTCCCAATCAGCATCTTCAAAGTCAAAGAGGGAATTAACTATAATCCAGGCGATCCAAACTATGACCTCTTCAAGCGCAGTATGGAGGTTTCCGCCAAGCGTCTCTTCCCGAACTTTACTTTTATCGATGCACCGTTCAATTTACAATATTATAAGCCAGGCGACTACCGCACCGAAATCGCTACTATGGGCTGCCGCACTCGCGTGTTCTCATCCGTATTCCCAGAATCCGACGGCATCATCACCGGTCGCGGTAATACTTCTTGGACTACTGTAAACCTTGTCCGTCTCGGTATTAAACACGGTATTTGTCTCGGCGAGCGCAAAGAAGCTGACTGGTCTGGGTTTTATAAAGACCTTGACCGCGTCATGGACCTAGTTAAAGATCAGCTTCTAGAACGTATCGAATTCCAAGGCAATCAACACGTCAGAAACTTCCCATTTCTTATGGGACAAGGCAACTGGTTCGGTTCTGAAAAACTAAAGCCAAACGACAAGCTAAAAGATGTTATCAAACACGGTTCAATTACTATTGGTTTCATCGGCCTTGCCGAAACCTTGAAAGCTATGATCGGTAAGCATCATGGTGAGTCCGAAGAAGCCCAGGAACTTGGGATAGACATCATTACCCATATGCGCGAAAAATGCGACGAATATGCCAAAAAATATAAGCTCAATTTTTCACTTCTCGCTACCCCTGCTGAAGGTCTCGCCGGTCGCTTTACTAAAATTGATCGCAAAGAATATGGTACTATCGAAGGCGTCACCGATCGTGACTTCTATACCAACTCCTTCCATGTTCCAGTTTATTATCCAATCTCCGCTTTCGATAAAATCGATAAAGAAGCACCGTATCATGCACTCTGTAACGCTGGTCACATTTCCTACATTGAGCTTGATGGCGACCCTTCTGACAACATCGAAGCTTTCGAAGCCGTCATTCGCCACATGCACGACATGGGAATTGGTTACGGCTCCGTCAACCATCCGGTAGATCGCGATCCAGTTTGCGGTTTCTCCGGCATCATCAAAGGCAATCGTTGTCCAAGCTGCGGTCGCATTGAAGATGATGTCCTCTTCGAACGCCTTCGCCGCATCACTGGTTATCTTGTAGGCTCTCTCGAGCGCTGGAATGACGGTAAGAAAGCCGAAGAAGCTGCTCGCGTTAAACACAACGTCGATTGTGTTGCCTGTCACAAAGACGGCGTTTACACTACTTCAGAAAAATCTGCCCGTGAAAAAGCTAAAAAGACTGCAAAACACGCACTAGGAAAAGACTAATGGCAAAACAAATTATGAAGACCGGAGAACACCAAATCCGCCTTAGTGGACCGATTGAGCACGATTCAATCGTTAATGGACCAGGCCTTCGGGCAGTGATTTGGACACAAGGCTGTCCAAATCACTGCAGAGGTTGTCAAAACCCCGAAACTTGGGATTTCAACGCCGGAGTACTAATAGATATTGAAGAGGTTAAAAACGAATTAAGAAATCTTAAAGGACAGACCGGGCTCACATTCTGCGGCGGTGAGCCATTCGTCCAACCAGAAGCTTGTCTCGAGCTTGCAAAATTCGCAAAAAAAGAACTTGGCTGGGACGTCTGGAGCTTCTCTGGCTTCACTTATGAAGAAATCATGAGTTATGGTGGACCAGCAGTAGATTTTCTAAAAGAACTCGACGCGCTTATTGATGGTCGCTTTGTCCTAGAAGAACGCGACCTCACTCTAAAATTCCGTGGCTCTCGTAATCAGCGTATACTTCACCTGGACCACGGCGAAATTACATCTATAGAGTAATCGTCTTATAACGGTTTCGCGAAGGTGCGTACTGGATGCGCACCTTTTCTAGTGCCACCGCTCCACTCTCCGGCGACCCATCCTTTGGCGTCAACTCAGAATAATCAAACTGCGTCTTCCTTACTGGCAACGGATACAAATCTGTCGGATCGTACTGCGCAATATAATTTGCATAATTCAGAAGATCTAACACTGCCACTACTGTTTCTTTTTTCTGTCCAGAATAACGCGCGATAATTCCTTCTATCGAGTTATCCAACGGGTTCACTTTATGATAATCTGCCACAGCCAAAGTTACACTCGATTTGTTGATCGCCCGAATGCTCTCAAGCAATGCCTGGTCTTCAACGTAACGTTGATAATATTGATTTTCATACTCCCAAGCTAGACCGGTGCCACCATTCTGTGCCATGAAGATTTTATTATTGGATTTTGTCTGATCATGTGTCGCCGAATACGCCGAACCAGAAATCCTTGCCGCATGCATTTCGCTATGTGCAGCTTGATCTATCTCATCATCAGTCGGTTCATGCCAAGCACCATGCTCTAAATCCACCCCTGCTGCCATTTTTGCAAGATCAGCATCAAGCACGCCCCAGTTCGACACTCTTTGGCCCGACATTACAATGTATTCGCCTAAAGCTGAAAATTGATTAATATCCGGATTCTTATTATCTATCTTCATATCCAGCGTACATCCCTCTCGCTGCGCCGTAGGCTGCCCTGCACTAAATTCACTTGTTGGATATCCATCTACAAACCCAGTATGTTTAAAATTAGTAGTCGTGTTATATGACCACTCAAGTGGTATATATTCCACTCTGCCACTAGCATAATGCCAAACCGACATCCTCGACGCACACACCAAATCTCCATCGATAGGATTCGAATCCCATTTCCTACCATCCTTATTTACGATATCATTTCTTCTGTCCATATCGCTAGAAAAAATATAATTGAAAGTACAAGCCCCACCTCTAGTGCAAGGATTATCGTCTTTTGTATTAATCCAAAAATACCCTTTTGCTTTCACGTTGTGCAACTCAGCGTCAGTTACTCCGCTAAGATACCAAACCCCAGTCCTCGGATCTTGAACTATATTATAGTCTGATCGATTAGCTCGATTGTCATATCTCAATTTTGCTACTTTTTCAAAATTTGACAAGATGTCATCACTCATTGTTGCAAAATCCGTTCCTGTGTATTGATTGCAGTAAGCATTGCTCACTGAAAAAGTTGTCTCCTCTGTTCCAGTCGAGCCAGACACTGGACAGTCACCCACACTACTAGCGATGAACTCTGCCTGATCGGCCGCGCTAGACGTTGGCAGAAGAGAAATAAGCGAATTGGAAGTTAGGTTCGAAAATGTACTTGCCAATTTTGTCAAAGTTGTAGATGATTGCAAGCTAACAGCCATTGGTATTAAAGTTTTTTGAACTAAGCTGCCCAAGAATGTATTTGGAGAGTTAATATCAAACGGGCTCTTTTCTTCTCGATCAACTTCCGCCCGATCTGCTAAAACTTCCTGGTATTTCTGATATCCAGTTTTTACGATTTCTTCATTCGCGATCGACATGCCCTCACCCTTCGACACCTCAGTCATAATCTGCTGCGAAGCTTGCACCGTTACATCACCCAGTTCCGGCCCAACCGTATCTGTAAAGTACTCATTATCAAGCATTTCAGAATACTTTTTTAGTGCTGGGTCAATTTCTTCCAATACCTCATCAGTACCACCGCCACCGGTCAACATACTCCAAAAGTCCTTAATGAAACTACTAATTTTATTAAACGCCGCCGCAATCATACCAAAGAATCCTCTTCTTCCAGTCTGACCAGAAGTACTATCTATGTAGTTACATGCGTTATAGTCATCCTGTGCATCGCTACTAATTTGTACGGTACCAGAAACTGTACTTGCGTTAGATTCGCTACTCACTGCAAACGTCGCCTCATCCTGTTTTAAGCCGCCACTACCAAACATCCAGGCTACCCCCTTCGCTGACATCGCCGAATTACCATTACTGTCCGGTCTTGTCATTCGATTATTATAGATGTTTAACGGCGCTGCTGAACCATCGCCAGACTGCGTTTTTTGAATACTTTCCAGATAACCAGATGCTGCACCCTCCTGCATGTATCGCTGCTGTGCAGCTACAGCACTGTGGGTCTCTTGAATTGCCGACATCGCTTTACATCCCTTACTACTAGCTCGGCTCGCTACCTCTTTGGCTTTTGCTTTCAAACCATCATAAGTTGTCGTCCCATCCGCATCCACACTTCCCTCGTTGGCGTAATCGCTTTTTTGTTTCTCTACAAATTTTTGATAATCTTCCTCGTAATTTCCAGTCGATTCCCAATCAGAATAAGTATCCCTACCTTTGGAAAGACCTAGTCGCTTATATGTATCTTCAGTCGAAGACTCAAACCATCCCGCAACCGTACCACGATAGGTCATTGTCCCTTTTGTATATTTCTTTTTGAATGTCTTATCGTTCAACGCCTCTGAAACCGTCTTCACATCATCCGTATCTAATCTCGCGATTAATTCACTCTTTGCTGCCATCAATCTGTCATTGTCGCTCATTGCATCCGAAAATACCCCTCCAACCGCTGCAATCTCTGCCCCAAGACCAGCCACGGTCGTATCTGACACCACTGCCACCTTCTCACCAGCATCATTGGTATAAACTAATGATTTTGTCCCATCGTCGCTCTCATCGTATTCGATCCCTACGCCAGCAAGCGCCGTTTTCTGATAATCCGAAAGACCAAACTCATCCCCATCATAGACTGTTTCGCCATAAGTGCTTTCTCCTCGTCCAGCCGCAAGCTGCATATTCAAAAACTCATTTGAACGCTCTGCCGGAGAAACCGCTACGGAATTAAAATTATCCATTAACTGATTTACTAATGCGAATGGCATCAACGACTGTACCGATGCCACAAAAATCGCAAATCCAACTATTACGAGTAAGACCACAAGTGCCGGCGCCAACTTCTTTACTTTGCCAAGAACTTTTACCGCCTTAGTCGCACCCTTAACCCTTCCGCCAGCCGCATATTTTATCGCAGCGCTACCAACTCTTTCTGACAACCTCGCATTCTTACTATTCTCCTCTATATCATCTTCTTGTGCGATGTCCTCGCCCTCCCTTAATTTTTCGCGCGCTTCTTCTTGTACTCGTTTTTTTTCTTCTTCACGCGAAATCCTACCCGGCAAATTTGGGCTTATACTCTCATTCAGCGACTTATGATACGAATTTTCAACCATATATATAATGTATATTATATCACACTTATGCTTACCCAAAGAAAAAAGCCCCAATCGGGGCTTTTAACGAGCGGCTATTTTACAATCCTGTAACGAACCGTCACCTTACCAGCGTAAGCACCTTTCATCTCAATTACTGCAGTAGCCCACCCTACTTTCTTGTTACGCTTATATTTGACTGTATAGTTCACTCCATTTTTTAGTGTCAGTGAATTGCCTGTGGATTTTGCCAATTCCGGCTTCATATCATAGGTATATTTAGCGGCAAATGGCTTGAACTCCTTGTCAAATGGGCAAACTGCCTTCTTCTTGCCGAGCTTATACTTAGTCTTCGATTGCGCGTTACCAGAAATCTCTCCCACAAAAATGGTAAACGTAGGACCCTCTAACTCACCATCAAGAGCTTTACAGGCCATTGCAGGCACAATTTTAGTCTCTACCCGACCATTTTTCTCATTGTACACTTCCTCAACCTGATACAAAAATTTGGACAAAATATCAGAGCCATATGCCACATCTATAGATGGTAAGTCAGCATAACTCTCATATACATTGTCTTGGCTAGGATTATTGACTATAACTGTGTACTCAGAAATATTCTTCTTGTAGCGTGGCCAGTCCCCAACACCTTCATACTCACGACTAGTTGCTTTTTCCTTAATAGAAGTTATCGAGTCGTATGAAGTAATAGAATCATAGTAGCTAGTCAAGCAATAGTCACTAAAGAGAAAGTACTTTGTGCTTACACTATCGGCCAAAAAATCAAAATCGCCATAGTCATCATTAGTCACGTCAACATGGTACCACTTATCATCAATTTTTACTCGATTCCAAGAATGATCCTCAGTGTGAGCCTCCTCACACCTAATATCTGTACCAGTTTGTCGAACTAGCTCTTCGACGATAGCCTCAAAAGCATACGCATAAGACTGACAGACCGCACGACCTTCAACTATAGCACCGTACTCATTGAATATGTGCCGATATTTATCCGCACCGCCTTCTTCATCGTAATACTTGTCAAGCTCGTCATACGCATAATTAGCACTATTAATCAGCCAATCATGGACCCATTTTAGTTTCTGAGCGTTAGTCAACTCTTCACCGTTTTCTTGCTTAGCTGCCCTAAGATTTGAAACAACGAGCCCAATTCGTTCTTGACATTCATTGTAGTACTCTAGTGCCTCACTACGCGAGCATACAGCTCCATGAGGAGAACGCCATTCACTAACCGTCACTCCAACCATAGCACACCGCCACACGCCTTCGTCAACTTGACGAATTCCCAAAAAATAGTCCAGGCTGTATAAATCATACACACCTATCGAAGCTTCACACAGTAACGCGGCAAGCGCTCTTGGCTGCATATTAGCAGTATGCGTATCAAAGCGATATTTAGCCGTAGCCATATCCTCAGCATCAGCATAAAATGGCGCATCTTCAAAACTCCATGCGTAGCCATCACCAGGCACCGTGCCAGACGCCAAAGCTTTAACCATTGGCACCCAATCAAGGCGAACAGCCTCCATCGTGTTTCCATTGCGCAGCGGCGTGCTCAACCATTCAACGTATTGCGCACACTCATCTGCATTGGGACGACCTGGAGACTGATAGTCGATATCCAAATCGGCTATGTTCATAGTTTCGTCGTACTCCGTACCAGTAACATCAAGCATAACCAACTCATCACTAGTCGCATTATCAGACGCAAATACACGAGCCATAGATAAATGAGACATAAGTATGAGCGACATCGCCAAGCATACCAATACTAAAAAAACCTTAAAAGTCCGCCACCCCTCGGCACTCTTAATACGGACCAATGTACTTTTGCACATAACAATCACCAACCTCTCTGTAAATGTACTAGTTTAATAGGAACTCAAAATGGCTGGGATGGCAGGGATCGAACCTGCGAATGACGGGACCAAAACCCGCTGCCTTACCACTTGGCGACATCCCAGCGTACCCCCATTATATCACAATCTTTTAAGATGTGCTATCATAATATTATGAATACAATCATCGAAGCGAAAAATCTTTCCAAAACTTACGGCAAAAAAGCCACCGCTTTTCAAGCTCTAAAAGATATAAACCTCAAAATATACAAAGGGGAGTCCGTTGCCATCGTCGGTAAATCTGGATCTGGAAAATCCACCTTGATGCATCTGTTAGCCCTCCTCGACACCCCAACCAAAGGCAAAGTTATTATTGGCGGCGAAGATTCTTCGACAATGTCAAATCGCAAGCTCAACAAACTTCGTGGTAACACCTTCGGCTTCGTCTTCCAGCAATTTTTTATGAATCCAAACGATTCAGTTTTAGAAAATATCCTCCTGCCTTTAAAGATTTCAAAAATCAAACGCAGTAAACGCAAAAACAAGGCCATGGAGGCACTAAAAATTGTCGACCTTGCATCAAAAGCCAAAAATAAGGCCACCGATCTTTCTGGCGGACAAAAACAGCGCGTATGTATCGCGCGTGCCATTGTTAATAACCCAGAAATCATTTTCGCCGACGAGCCAACTGGCAATCTCGACTCATCTACTGGTGATAAAATCACTGATTTACTATTTGAGCTTAACCGTAAAAAAGGCGTTACTCTTGTAATTGTCACTCACGATGAAGATCTTGCTAAACTCTGTGGCCGTATTATTAGGATTTCCGACGGTAAAATTATCTCCGATTCCAAAGTTAGAAAATCCACTATGAAAGAAGCCGAAAAACGCCACGAAAAAGTCGCCGCAACAGTAAAGGCAAGAAATGAAAGGAGTAAAAAATGAATTTTATTGATCTTGTCCGCACCGCAAATCACAATCTGCTCCGTAATAAAACACGCACTTTTCTCACCATTCTCGCGATTTTTATTGGTAGCTTTACCATTATTTTAAACACCGCTATCAACGCCGGAGTCAATGATTTTATCGACCGTCAAGTAGAGTCTATTGGTGGCGATGGCTACATCGAAATTTCTCCAAAAGCTTTATACGATCAAATGCTCAATATGACTAGCGGAGAAGTCCAGGAATATGAAGAAGACGCTAAATCCATCGAAACTTCTTACCTCGATGATGAAACCCTAAAAAAGCTCGAGTCTGTCGACGGTGTCGAGAGTCTTAATGCTTACCAAAACCTCAGCACCGATTACATCACTAGTGGCTACACTGATAAAAAGTACAAAATCACTCTCAACCTTCTTCCGGATGACACCATCCATGTCGACATGGTCGCCGGACGCCAAGTCGAAGCCAACTCTGATAGTTACGAAATTATGCTCACCGAAGACTATGCCGAAAAGCTTGGCTTCGAAAACAACGACGCAGCCGTTAATAAGAAAGTTCAACTAATAATCCCAGTTACGCTAACCTGTATGACAACCGAAAAACGCCAAGATTGTCAAAAAACCATTACTGCTACGGTAACTGGTGTAGCCGCCGACGGCGTCATGAGTATGGGTGCTGGTGTCCGCGTCAACCTTGCTCTCTACAATCATCTTGTTGATCTTCAGTATGATGGTCTACCAGAGTCACAAAAAGTCGCTTACATGGCCACAGGTCATATTGACCCAACAAAACTCGATTCTATTCGCAAAGCATTCGAAGAAGAGGGTTTTACAATCATCACTATCGACGATGAAGTCGGTATGATTCGAACTTTCTTCGACGCAATCCTTATCGTGTTCAACATTTTTGGTATCATCGCTCTGCTTGCTGCCGCTATTGGTATTGTTAATACTCTTTTCATGTCCGTCCAAGAACGTACTCGCGAAATCGGACTAATGAAGGCTATGGGTATGAGCTCCAGTAAAATCTTTGCAAGCTTTTCTCTAGAAGCTATCCTACTTGGTTTCTGGGGATCGATATTTGGTATTGCCGTCTCAGTCCTAATAGGCTCAATCGCAAACCGTATCGCTTCTGAAACCTTCCTTGCAAGCTTCCCAACTTTCTCCCTCACTAAATTCGAACCTGCAACCATGATATCTATCACCTTGATTATCATGCTCATTGCATTTATCGCTGGCACGTTGCCAGCCCGCCGCGCCAGCAAAAAGGATCCAATCGATGCGTTACGTTACGAGTAATGAACCAGTCAAAATTGATCGTCTAGTTCCTGGTGGACAGGGAATTGGCACGCTTGAAAACGGTCAAAAAATCTTTCTTTGGAATGTTCTTCCTAATGAAATCGCTACAGAATTCACCATAACCAAGAAAAAATCGAAGTATTTAGAAGGTATTGCAAACAAAATCGAAAACGAAAACAGCCATCGCATTCCTCCCCGTGATAATTGTTTTCTTTCAACTTCACCATTCCAAATCATGGACTATGATTACGAACTAGATCAAAAAGCTGAGCTTTTACAGGAAGTTTTCCAGCAAAACAACTTAGCCATCCCCGTAACAAAAGTCCAGACCGACCTACATGATTTTTATTACCGAAACAAAATGGAATATTCCTTATACTGGGATCTAGATTCCGAGAAAATTCGCCTTGCATTTCATCAACGCGGATCTCATCGCAAAATACCAATCGAAAATTCAAGCTTAGAGCGTCCAGAAATTTTCAAAAAGGCTCAGGAAATCATCGCCAGCCTCAATACTAATAATGAACAAGCTCGCAATTTTCAATCCCTCCTTCTTCGTGCCAATCAAAATGGAGAAATCTCTGGCGGGCTCTACGAAAACGGCAAGCCTCATCCATCTTTTAAAAATCTTACTGACAAAATTTTAGGCTACGAATATTCTTATTCACCAAATGGTTTTTTCCAAATCAATCTCCCAGTTTACGAAATGGCGCTTCAAGAAATTAAGCAACATATTACCACGAACAAAGTACTCGATCTCTATGCTGGCGTCGGCACCATTGGTCTCTCTGTCGCTAGAGACAAGGATCTAACTCTAGTTGAAATTGACAAATCCGCCTATTCTGAACTCGAAAAAAATGCCGATAATATCGGACACCCAGTTTTAGCTAAATCCGAAGAGGCGCTTGATTTTATTACGCCAGACCAAACCGTAATTCTCGATCCACCACGCGCTGGCTGCGACCATAAACTAATCAAAAAATTGCTCGAAGTTAGACCCGAGAAAATTATCTATCTTTCTTGTAATCCGGCCACTCAAGCTCGCGACGTCAAATTATTGTCCGAAAAATATCAAATCGAAAAAGTCGTACCGTATAATTTTTTCCCCCGCACTCCACATCTCGAAAATCTTATCATTCTATCCTAAATCTGTATGGTGCCCGGAACAGGGGTTGAACCTGCACGCCATTACTGGCACTAGCACCTGAAGCTAGCGCGTCTGCCAATTCCGCCATCCGGGCTTATCTTATATTGTATCATAAAATCATGTTATAATAAAACCATGATTACGTTTAGTGCCACTGAAAATATCTATATCGACACCAATCCAGCGAAAAGGGCTTACCAAAAAATCCAAGAAAACCCTATGTCAGGCTGGTTGACTATCCCCACTCCAGAAACCAATTTAGAAGATATCAAACTCACAGCACAAAAAATCAACGCTGATTCCGACTTCCTTATCTGCATTGGTATCGGCGGATCATATCTTGGGCATAGAGCTATTATCGAAGCTCTCGGTAACAATTCAAAAACCAAAATTCTTTATGCTGGCAATTCTCTTAGCACTAAATCTCTCCATAAAATCATCAATGAAATCGGCGACGCAAATTTTTCATTAAATGTTATTTCTAAATCTGGCACCACCACTGAACCGGCCATCGCTTTTCGTATCCTGAAACAAAAATTGATCGAAAAATACGGAGAAGAAGAAGCGGCCAACCGAATCTATGCTACGACCGATTCAAAAAATGGCGCCCTCAAATCCGAAGCCACCAAAAATGACTACAAAGCTTTCATCATTCCAGATAATATCGGCGGCCGCTACTCAGTCTTAACACCAGTTGGACTATTACCATTGGCTGTTGCCGGTCTTAATATAGACGATTTTATTCATGGAGCCAATGAACTTTTTAAAAACCCTGAACCAGCCTATCAATATGCAATCCTTCGCACGCTCTGTGCCGAACGTGGATATGATACCGAAGTTCTTGCTACTTTTGATCCAGAAATGCATTATTTTGCTGAATGGTGGAAGCAGCTCTTTGGCGAATCGGAAGGTAAAAACCATCAAGGAATTTTTCCTGCTAGCGTAATTTACACAACAGACCTCCACTCGCTCGGTCAGTACATACAAGAAGGACGTCGCAATATTTTTGAAACCTTTATTGGCTTTAAAGATGCAAAAGAAGACTTAACTATTCCTGAATCAGTAGAAGATCTAGACAGCCTCAACTATCTTGCCGGAAAATCACTAACCTACGTCAACAAAAAAGCTTACGAAGCTACCGTTGACGCACATCGTGCTGGTGGCATCCCAGTCTTCGAAATTAAAATCGACGGCCAAATTGACGAAACTTCATTAGGGGGTCTCATTGCCTTTTTTGAACTCTCCTGTGCAATCTCCGCCACGCTCCAGAACGTCGACCCTTTTAACCAGCCGGGAGTCGAAGCTTATAAGACTAATATGTTCCGATTATTAGGGAAACCAGGCTACACAAACTAGCATAAGCGTGATACAATATATCATATAAATTCACTAAAGGAGTGGGCAAAATGACACTAAAATACAAAGGTCCAGTCGTACTAGCAGTTCTAGATGGCGTCGGACTCAGACGCGAGACTACTGGCAATGCCGTCAAACAAGCACATACAGAATTCCTAGACAACGCCGTTAGCAATCATCCTACTATGCCGTTGAAAGCCTCGGGTCTCGCAGTCGGCGTCCTCGAACAAGACATGGGCAACAGTGAAGTCGGACATAACGCCATTGGTAGCGGGCAAATCATCAAACAAGGTATTGCCCAAATCGAGGAAGCATTTAGTAGCGGCTCAATCTGGAAAACCAAAACTTGGCAAGATATTATTACGCAAACTAAAAATAACCACTCCACTCTCCATTTCGCAGGCATCTTTTCCGATGGTAATGTCCATAGTTCAATAAAACATCTGGAAAAAATGATTGCAAAAGCCCATGCTGAAGGAATTTCCAGAATTCGCATCCATCTAGTGCTTGACGGTCGCGATACGCCACCACAATCCGCAAATCAATATGTCGCCGAACTCGAAAATTTCATTGATACCTTCCCAGACCACCCAGATTATCGTATTGCCTCCGGTGGTGGTCGCATGGTCTTTGTAGCTGACCGCTACGAAAATGACTGGGACGTCGTAAAAGCCGGCTGGGATGCTATGGTACATGGTGAAGCTCCTGCCCACTTCTCTTCAGCCATAGAAGCCATTGGCACTTTTCGCGCTCAAGATAAAGACCTTCAAGACCAATATATGCCACCTTTTGTTATCGACGAGAACGGCAAACCAGTAGGTAAGGTTGAAGATGGTGACACCTTTATCTATTTTGACTTCCGTGCCGATCGTGCTATCGAAATCGCTCAGGCCTTTACTTATGATGAGTTTAATTATTTTGACCGTGGCAAAAAACCAAATATTTACTTTGCTGGTATGACAGAATACAATTCCGACACTCACGTTCCAGAACATCGCCTCGTCGAACCTATAGAGATCGAAGACTCACTACCAGAATTTATTAGCAAAAAAGGCCTTTCTCAACTAGCCGTTGCCGAAACCGTCAAATTTGGTCACATTACTTATTATTTCAACGGTAACAGCTACGAAAAAAATACAAACGAAGAGCATATCGAAATTCCATCCGATACGCAACCATTTGATACTCGCCCTTGGATGAAATCCGCCGAAACCGCAGACGTAGTTATCGAAAAAATGAAAGATTTTGATTTCGTACGATTAAACTTTGCTGGTGGCGATATGGTCGCCCACTTTGCCGAACTCGAACCAACCATTGCAGCCATTGAAGCTATTGATATTCAGCTTGCCCGCATTGCTCGTGAGGTCGACCGTCTCGGCGGAGTATTAATAATTACTGGAGACCACGGAAACGCAGAAGAATTACATGATGAAAATGGCAACCCAAAAACTTCCCACACTACCAATCCAGTCCCATTCATTATCTACGATAATACAAAAAATCGCTCAAGTTACCACCTCGTCGAACCTGAAAATGCCGGCCTTGCCAATATTGCCTCGACTATCGCCATCTTGCTCGGCCAAGAAGACTTTCCTGAAAACTGGCAAGCACCATTGATTTCTGTATAAAACTAAGCTATAATACAGCGTATCATGCCAAAGATTACTAAAGCAATTATTCCAGTTGCAGGTTGGGGTACACGCCGTCTTCCAATCACAAAAATTATTGAAAAGTCTATGTTGCCAGTGGGCAATCGTCCCTTAGTTGATTATTCCGTCCAAGAATTAATCAAAGCTGGTATTACTGATATCTATATGGTGATCTCCAACACTGAGCCTTGCCAGGTTCGTGAATATTATCGCGATAATGTCGCACTCAATCAATACCTCAACGAGCGCAATAAGCTCGATCGTCTAAAGCTCGCTAAGACTTTACCAGATAATGTCAATATTCATTATACCGTCCAGGATCCTTCCGGCAAATATGGCACGGCGGTACCAATAGCCATGGTAATTGAAGAGTACAATATCTCCGAACCAGTCATCGTCTTCATGGGTGACGATTTGATCTGGAACCCAGGTGGAAAATCAGCCGCAGAAATCTTATTAAACGGTATAGGCGAATCCTCCGATTCTGCCATTCTTGGATTAGAGATTCCTGGACCGGAGATCAGTAAATTTGCAGCCCTATCAACAGACCCTAATAATTATCTTACTGGTCTCGTCGAGAAGCCAAATCCGGACCAAGCTCCTAGTAATCTCGCTAGCATTGGCAAATATATCCTCTCACCAGATCTCCAGCAGGAAATTGTAAAATATGTACATGAAAACGACTTTGGAATTCATGATCAAGAGTATATGATTACCGACCCAATTGAGACCTTTATAAAAAACGGTGGTGCAGTACGCGTCCTAAAAGCTGAAGGCGAAGAATTAGATGGCGGAACTCTAGAAGGCTGGCTCCACGCCAACAACGTTATCTGCGGATATCAGAATCACTAGAAACCTTATTCCAAAATTATTCATCCTGTGATATAATTTTTTCATGAAACTTGAATCTAACTACCAACGAGAAATTGGCCACGTTATCGCTGGGCTTCGTATGGAAAAGTCCATGACTCAAGCTGAGCTAGCCAACGCTATTGGTACCTCCCAATCTGCCATCCATCGTATTGAGAAGGGGCAGCAAAACATTTCCCTGGATATGATTAAAAAGCTTTCAAATTTTTTTGGCAGCCCAATTCTATCTATTAACACCGCACATTCTCAAGGTTTGCGCGTAAATGGTGGGAAAGAATTGCACGGTGAAATCACGATCAATACTAGTAAAAATGCCGCAGTTGGTCTCCTTTGTGCCGCCCTCCTAAACTCTGGAAAGACTACTTTCCACCATCTTGCTCGCATTGAAGAGGTGTTCCGTATTATTGAAGTTTTGGAATCCATCGGCGTAAAATGCAACTGGAAAAACCGCAAACGTGATTTAGAAATTATATCACCAGATGAATTAAAAATTAAAAATCTAGATATCGAGGCAGCCCGCAAAACCCGCTCAATCATCATGCTAATGGGACCGCTCTTACACAAATACAAACGCTTCACCCTTCCATATGCTGGTGGCTGTTCGCTTGGTGTTCGCACGGTCGAACCACATTTACGCGCGCTCCGCAATTTTGGTCTTGCAGTTGATGCCGTTAGTCATTCTGGATTTTATAAGGCTAGCGTCAAAGCGCCCACCACAAAAATCCATCCTAAAAAACGCATTGTTTTAACCGAACGCGGCGACACAGTAACCGAAAATATCCTAATGGCGGCCGCACTCTATCCTGGAAAAACCACCATCGTTGGTGCATCACCAAACTACATGGTCCAAGACGTCTGTTTCTTTCTTGAAAAACTCGGTGTTAAAATCGAAGGTATCGGCACTACTACTCTGACCGTCACTGGTTGTGAAAAAATAAATAGAGACGTAGATTACTACCCTTCCGAAGATCCAATCGAAGCCATGTCCTTCATTTCCGTCGCCCTCGCCACACATTCGGAGATCAAAATTCTACGTGCGCCGATCGAATTCCTTGAGATTGAACTGGAAGTCCTAAAGAGCATGAACGCCGAAATCATAAAATCACCAGAATATCTATCCAACAACGGACACACACGATTAACGGACTTGACCGTCAAAAAATCCGATCTTGTCGCACCAATCGACAAGATTCATCCAATGCCGTTCCCAGGACTAAATATCGATAACTTACCGTTCTTCTCAGTTATTGCTGCCTCCGCTCGTGGCCGCACATTAATTCACGATTGGGTATTCGAAAATCGCGCAGTTTACACTACTGATCTTGCAAAATTAAACGCCAAAGTCGAGCTGCTGGATGCCCATCGCGTATACGTCGAGGGACCGGCAAACTGGCGCCCAACCGAACTCGTATCTCCACCTGCTCTCCGCCCAGCAGTAGTAGTATTAATTGCCATGCTGGCCGCTCCCGGAACATCAATCTTACACAATACCTATTCCATTAATCGCGGTTATCAGGATTTCGCCGCCCGTCTTCGCCATCTTGGCGCCGACATTGCTCCACTCTCCGGCATTTAGTGTTAAAATAAGGTAGTGAACGATATTTTAAAAGGATTAAACCCGGCACAGAGGGAGGCTGCCGAAACACTGGAAGGCCCTCTTCTCATTTTAGCTGGTGCAGGATCTGGCAAGACCAAAACTCTGACCCACCGTATTGCAAATCTAATGGCTCACGGTATTCCAGAAAATCATATCCTTGCGGTTACTTTCACCAATAAAGCTGCTAATGAAATGCGGAATCGTCTCTGGCAACTGCAGGGCGGTACCAATTTTGCACCTCGCGGATTTATGCTCTACATGGGTACATTCCACTCAATTTGTGTACGCATTCTAAGAATCGAACACGTTGCCGCCAATCTTGATGCTAATTTTGTAATCTATGATACGGACGACCAAACCGCACTTATTCGTCGCATCATCAAAGAACAGCACTTCGACAGCAAAAGCCTGAAGCCAAAAGCCATCCAATCTATTGTCTCCAAAAATAAAAACTCTGGCATCTCACCCAGCGAATACGCCTCCGAAGCATATTATCAAAACCAGAAGCAAATCGCCAAAATTTACGAACTCTACGAAAAAGAAAAGCGAGAGGCTGAGGCACTTGATTTTGACGATCTGCTATTAAAAACTGCCGAGCTATTTCACAAAAATCCAGAAGTCCGCAAAAAATGGCAAGACCACTTTAGTCACATCTTGATAGACGAATATCAAGACACCAACGCGATTCAGTATCAGCTTATCAAGGCCCTGGTCAATTACAAACGTAATATTTGCGTAGTTGGTGATGACTGGCAATCAATCTACTCTTGGCGCGGTGCCGATTTTACTAATATTTTAAATTTCGAAAAAGATTTTCCCGGTAGCAAGGTAATTAAACTTGAGCAAAATTACCGCAGCACTGGTAATATTCTGAAAGCTTCACAAAAAATCATCGAACAAAATAAAGCTCGCACCGACAAAACTTTGTTCACCGAATCTGGTGAAGGTGATCCAGTAGAGATTGAAGCCCTAAACGACGAAACACATGAAGCAGTTTGGGTTGCATCACGCATTTCAATCGAAATTTCAAAATCTAAACGTAACTACCACGATTTTGCCGTACTCTACCGTACAAATGCCCAATCCTATGCTTTTGAAAAAGCTTTTATCAACGCCAAAATCCCCTACAAAATCATCGGTGGTGTACGCTTTTATGATCGCAAAGAAGTCAAAGACGCTCTCGCAATTTTGAAACTTTTAGTTAATCCACACGATACTGTAAGTCTAGAGCGCGTCTGCAAAAACGTTCTTTCTGGTATAGGTGATGCTAGCTTCAATAAAATCTTGGCTGGCATCGAACCTTCTGGTAAGGCCAAAAAATCCTACGAAAAACTCACGAATTTTCTCGATAAATATTCTTCAACAAAAATCCCTCCATCTGAACTTATCCAAAAAATAACCGACTACTTCAACTTTAAGGAACTACTAAGCGACGGCACGCCGAGCGGGGAAGAACGCACCGAAAACCTGTCAGTCCTCTCTAGTAACGCTATCAACTACGAAAACCTCTCCGACTTTCTTGCTGATGCTTCGCTCATGTCTTCCGCCGATGAAGAAATAAGCAAGAACTCAGTTACACTTATGACCCTACATGCCGCAAAAGGTCTAGAATTTCCGGTAGTTTTTCTAGTCGGCTTAGAAGATGGGCTTTTTCCATCTAGCCGTTCCGAAGATGAACGCGACATCGAAGAAGAGCGTCGCCTCGCTTATGTTGGTATGACCCGTGCTAAAGAACTCCTCATCTTAACCTATGCTCGCTCACGTTTTACTTTTGGTAGTCGAAATTATTCCATACCTTCTCGCTTTCTACTAGAGCTCGGTTACAATCCATACGGCTCAAATGATTTTTCAAACATCGATGAACCAGATAAAGAATTTGATCCTTTTGCACCAGATTTTGATACTGAGAGCTTCGACCAGGACCCTTTTCCAGATGATGGACCAATCTGGAACTAAAAAATTTGACTTTATCTACATAAAATGTGTTACAATAAAAGCATGAAGATGCCAGCAAAAAGGGCGCCTTTAGCCATTTATGTTGCCATTGCGGTGATGATCACCGGATTTTTTGGTGCCATCGCACGTACCCTCCCAAATACATTTGCTAACGACACTGAAGAAAGCCCAGAAAAAACTGGGTATCACTTTGTCACAATCTATGACCAAAACAATAAACTCACGATTAAAACCGATGCAATTACCGTACGCGAAGTTTTAGAGCGTGCTAACTATGAAATATCTAGTACGGATACTGTCGAACCGGAATTAACCAGTCGTATTACTGAAAATAATTTCAATATAAATATTTATCGCTCACGTCCAGTTTTACTAATTGATGGTCAAACAAAAAAATACGTTATGTCCTCTAGCTATGACGGAAAAACCATCGCTAAATCTGCAGGTCTAACGATCTACGATGGAGATGAAATTAAGCTCACCCCGAATATGAATTTCTTAGAAGCAGGCGATGCCTCGGTGTATGAAATTACTAGAAACGGCGGCCGTACGGTCACAGTTGAAACACCAATCGCCTATTCGGAAGAAACTATTCAAGACCCGAATCTAAGCGACGGCGAACAAGAAATTCGTCAAATTGGCGAAGATGGACTAAAAATTCAAACCTACGAAGTTAACTTTATCGATAATATAGAAGTTTCCAGAGAATTAGTTAGCGAAGAGACCACCAAAGAGCCAGTCAAAAAAATCATTGCCGTTGGGTCCAAAAAGGCCGCTAAATCTGTTCCCCCAGAATGGGAAACTTGCGCGAACTGGGCGCGCCAGGCTGGCGTATCCGAAGAAGATCTTTACTCTGCGCTTACTTTAATTTATCACGAATCTGGCTGTCGTGTAGATGCTACTAACAAATCATCTGGAGCCTACGGTATTCCGCAAGCCCTACCTGGCAATAAAATGGCCGAAATGGGCGCAGATTGGCAAACCAACCCAATTACTCAGATTCGCTGGATGATAAAATACGTCAACGGCCGTTATGGCGGCTGGCAAAACGCAATGAATTATTGGTGGGCCCACCACTGGTATTAATATGGCGCTCAAAAATAATAAATCACTTGGTCAGCACTGGTTAAAAGATCGTTTTATCTTAGACGAAATCGCTGACATGGCTGCGGAAAATACAACAGAGCTATGCCTCGAAATCGGTCCAGGACTTGGTACTCTAACTAGCTCACTACTCAAACGTTTCGGCAAAGTCATTTCCGTCGAATATGACAAAAACCTAGCAAGCAATTTACCAAAATCTTTTCCAGGAAAAAATCTCGAAGTAATTAACGCTGACTTTTTGAATTGTGATCTTGATACAATGCCAACCCCATACGTAGTCGCCGGAAACATCCCATATTATATTACTTCACCCATTATCACTAAACTGCTAAATGCCGACCCTGCTCCAGAACGCATCGTCCTTCTAATCCAAAAAGAAGTTGCAATGCGTATTGCCGCGACTGATGGCAATCAAACATTTCTTTCTATTTCCGTCCAAAACCGTGCAAATGTTACTTTAGGACCAATAGTTACCAAAGATTTATTTACGCCACCACCAAAAGTTGATAGTCAAATTATCGTCCTAGATCCCTATGCCCCTAAAATTTCTGATGCAGCTCTCAAGCTTGCAAAAATTGGCTTTTCTAATCCTCGCAAAAAATTGGCCAAAAATCTAAATCTGCCAAAATCCGAACTCGTACCTATATTCTCCGAGTTACAAATTTCACCAGATGCACGACCAGCAGACCTAAGTCTTGAAAAATGGCAAAATCTCCAAAATGCTCTTGCAAAAAATAACCATAATCGCTAAAATATAAAAAAGGCATCATAATAAGGGAATAATTTTTATGAATTCGGATCCAAATCAACCACAACCAACTAGTGGCCCAGCACCAGAACCAGAAACACCAACTCCTGCAGATATCAGTGGCGACGACGCAACCGCCTCTACTGGCAGTCTTTATGGTGCTGAGAACAATCTCTCCTCATCAGATCAAGCCGATGTTTCTAAGGCTATCGACCAGCTCGCCGATGCCGCCGGCAATAACGAGGCCGTCGCAAATTCTGAGCCAGCCACTCAGCAACCGTCCGTCGAATCAACACCAACAACCGAAACAACCCCCGATGCCGACACCACCAACGACGAACCAGTCGCTGGAGTCTTGTCGTCCGATGCCGAAGAGCCAGAAGAAAAAGAAGAAATCAAGCCAGCTGAACCAGTCCCAGGCGCTATCGGCTCTGCCTTTAATTATTCCGCGACCGCTCCAGACCACTCCGAGCCAACTTCTACAAAAGTTATTCCTATCACAGACGCTGAGCCAAAATCCAGTCCAGAGCCATCCCTAAATAATCCTGCCGAACCAATCGCTGATATCCAAGCCGAACAACCACAAGCCGAACAACCACAAGTCGAACAACCACAAGTCGAACAACCACAAGCCGAACAACCGAGTCAACAAACCACGATCGTTGGAGAACAACAGTCTGAAACATCTACCCCTCCAGCAACACCAGATACGCAGACACAAGCGACCAAGCCAACCACCAAAAAAAGTAGCCTTGTTCTCGCACTTATCATCATCGCAGCCGTGGTCCTTATTGCAGTTGTCGTTGTTTTTGTCCTCTTTATCATCTCTGGTTCGTCCAACAAAAATACCACAACCGTTACTACTAATGATAATTACTACGAGCAAGCGGAAGAGTCATCACTCATTTGTACTCGCATTTCTAACTCTGATGACGTCAATAACTCCGCCCTCGCTAGCTATGAGCTAAAGATGATTGCCAACTATTATGGCGATGAACTCTCTGATATCGCTACGACCGGCACTTATAATTATATTAGCCCTGAATCTGCTGCCGAAGGTGCCACACAAGCTCGCTTAGCCTATGCCGAATGGTATCGTTCATTAGGTTTAAGTACCGATCCATTCTCCAGTAGCTACCCAGTATCAGGTAGCACATTCACGGCTTCTCATTTCGCCGAAGCCGAACAAATTACGGCTGCATCTGCGCCATTATTCTACCTAACTGTCGAAAATGACGAAGTTATTACCGATATTGATGCCGTTCGCGCAATCTATGTAGAAAAAGGATATACCTGTAGCGGCAGTGAAGACGCCGAAGAAGAAGCTATGCAGTCCCAGACGGAGGAAACTGTTGCTCCAGAGGAAGGTCCTACCGAAAATGAAGAGGAAGTAGGTGAAGATGTCATTGAGACCCCAGAGGAACAAACTGGTGTCGAAGACACAACTACCATCGAATCATCCGAAGTGCTTCCAGAATAAAACTATTGCCTTTTTAGCATAAGCATGTTATTCTTAGATAAATATATAATAGCTAAAGGAGTAAAAAGCTATGGAAACATTAACTGCAACAGAAGCCGGAGCACTCGGTGGATTAATAGTCACTGCCAGTATCCTTGCTGTTATCTACTACATTCTACTCATTATTGCAGAATGGAAAATCTTTAAAAAGGCTGGCGAAGCTGGCTGGAAATCACTTATTCCTTTTTATAATACCTATATAATTTACAAAATTTCCGGCATCAAAGCTTGGTTCTGGTATCTTCTTATTGTAAGTATTGGCTGTTATATTATCGCAACAGTCAACGGCGGTATTCAATACAATGACAATATGGAAATATCTAGTTCCACTAATATGATAGCTATCTTTGCAGCAATCTTTAACGTTGTTTTTGGCTCCATTGTCGCTATCTATGTCAATTATCGTTTGGCTAAAGCCTTTAAGAAAGGTATTGGATTCACTCTTGGCCTAATTTTCTTACCGAACATCTTTACCTTAATTCTCGGTTTTGGCTCAGCCAAATACGACAAAAAAATCCTCAAAGCTTAATCATAAAAAGCCCCTTGAAAAATCGGGGCTTTTTTGGTATAATCAATCTAAGAGTTTCAATGCGTCAAATGCTAGGCGCACCTAAATATTAAATTAACAGGGATTTTGTAATGCCAACTATTAATCAGTTGATTCGCAAGCCTCGCAAAAAGGCTGCTAAAAAATCAAAAGCTCCAGCTCTTGGTTCTATTGTTAATACACTAAAAACTCGTCACTATAACCAGGCTGCTCCGCTAAAACGTGGCGTCTGCGTTAAGGTTACGACTAAGACTCCAAAGAAGCCGAACTCCGCTCTTCGTAAAGTCGCTCGTGTACGCCTCACGAACGGACAAGAAGTCTGGGCCTACATCGGTGGGGAAGGTCACAACCTCCAGGAACACGCTGTTGTACTAGTTCGTGGTGGTCGTGTTCCTGATCTTCCAGGTGTCCGCTACCATATTGTCCGTGGTACGCTCGACCTTCAAGGTGTTGATGGCCGTAAACAGGGCCGCTCTAAATACGGTGCGAAGAAAGGAGATAAATAATGCGTAAAGTTACTACTTCTCTCCAAAGAAAAGTCAATCCAGATCGTAAATATCAGTCAATTTTGATTCAGCGCTTAATTAACAAATCTATGCTCGACGGCAAAAAACAAGCCGCTGAACGCGCTGTCTATGCCGCTCTCGAAGGTGCTGCCAAAAAGCTCGGCTCCGAGGATCCTGTGGAAGTTTTCGAAAAAGCTCTTGCAAACGTTTCACCAGATTTCGAAGTGAAATCTCGTCGCGTTGGTGGTGCAAACTATCAGATTCCGTTCCCAATCTCTGGCCATCGCCAGCAACACTTCGCTTTCTCCTGGCTCGTCCAGGCTGCTCGCGCTCGTTCTGGCATGCCTTATAGCAAACGCCTTGAGCTCGAAATTGTCGATGCTTATAACGAAACCGGCGCAGCCTTCAAGAAGAAAGAAGATTGCCACCGTATGGCCGAAGCTAACCGCGCCTTCGCTCACTTTGCTCGTTAATTCGTGCAAGAAAAAGGACCCGCAAGCAAGCGGGTCTTTTTTTGAGAGTTTTCTTAATCTTCGGCGTATATGTAGTCCCAGATATCAGCCTTCATTGCCTTCAGCGCACAATCCAAGCTACCATGTTCCTGATAGCGGTAGGCCTTATCCATAAAAGATTTTAACGCCGACTTGGCAGTACCACTACCAAAACGAAGCTTGATCCATTTACTGGCCGTAAATCCATCCTCATCCGAAGACGCCGACCACAAATATTCAAAGAAGATGTTAAAACCTCTGAATATCTTCGCCGTTTTTATCTCGCTAAAAACCACCATATGATTCTCAACAAGATACGTCCTCACGATTTTTCTAATCGTAGGCTCAGGCTGACTATACGGCCAATACCCCCTTAGTATTATCTCAGAAGCCAAGCTATACATGCTCGACTTCTTTGTCCCGATTACCGCTATCACTCGCTTTTTAGCGACCCCAGCAAAATCGGCCAGCATATCAATACTCAACTCATCGCCGTAGTATGCCGTAGCAGAAACGACGTTTGTTAAGATCTTTAAATCATCGCCCTCCAGGCCAATTCGATTCTGTATATACTGCTCCACCATCTCGTCTACATACTCTCTCATATCCACCTCCTAAAGTACATAGCAGCCGCACAGCCTATCCGCACGCGCCCTATCTTCTCATTATATCACACTAATGCTAAAAAGTCAAGGCTATCATCCTTAATGCCCTTATGCTATAATAAAACAAAATCAGGAGGAAAATATGATAAAAGTAGCTATCAATGGTTTCGGACGCATCGGCCGCAACGCCTTTAAAATTGCTTTCGAACGCGACGACGTCAAAGTTGTCGCAATCAACGATTTAACAGATACAAAGACTCTGGCTCACCTCTTAAAACACGATTCCTCTTATGGCACTTACGCTCGTCGCGTCTCCTTCGATGACGAAAACCTAATCGTTGAAGGCAAAAAAATCCGCGTTCTCAGTGAAAAAGACCCGGCAGCACTACCCTGGAAAGATATGGATGTCGACGTAGTTATTGAATCTACCGGCCTTTTCACCGAAGCTGATAAAGCTAAGCTTCACCTCGACGCTGGCGCCAAAAAAGTTGTCATCTCTGCCCCAGCCAAAGGCGAAGGTATAAAAACCATTGTTCTCGGCGTCAACGAGGATATCATTGAAGAAGATGACAAAATCCTCAGCAACGCCTCCTGTACTACCAACTGTATCGCTCCGGTCATGAAAGTTCTAGAAGAAAACTTCGGTATCGAAAAAGCTATGATGACTACTGTACATTCTTATACCGCCTCCCAGAAGTTACAAGACGCTCCGGCTAAAGATTTGCGCGAAGCCCGTGCTGCTGCCGAAAATATCGTCCCGACCACAACCGGCGCTAGTAAAGCCGCCGCCAAAACCATTCCTTCTCTAGAAGGAAAGTTCAACGGACTTAGTATTCGTGTTCCAACTCCAGTGGTCTCCCTCGCCGATATTACTGCCGTTATTAAACGCGATACTACAAAAGAAGAAATTAACAAAGCTTTCGAAAAAGCCGCCAAGAACCCTTACTATCTCGGCATCCTCGGAGTTACTCACGAAGAGCTGGTTTCCATCGATTTCCGTGGCAATTCTCATTCTGCCATCGTCGACTTACCTTTAACCGATGTTATTGCTGGCAATCTAATCAAAGTCGTCGCCTGGTATGACAACGAGTGGGGATACAGTAATCGCCTCGTCGAACTTACCGCCGACTTCGGAAAGGATGAATAATGGATACCTTGGCAGTTTTTATTGCCTCTGACCATCGCGGTTTCGATCTCAAAAACCGCCTTGTCCAAAGTTTCAATTTTATCGACCTAGGACCAAACGAATATAACGAAGACGATGACTTCAACGACGCTGCGGTCGCCGTCTCAAAAGAGGTACTAAGACGGCCAAATGTCAAAGGCATAATTATTTGCGGCTCCGCGCATGGCGTCGTTATGCAAGCCAACCGCTTCAAAGGCATACGTGCTATCGCCGCCTATACTCCCGAGTTGGCACAAATTGGCCGCCAGCATAATGATGCTAATATTCTTTGCCTTTCCTCGGATTTTGTAGAACCAGAACAGAATGTCCACATTATCGAAGCTTTTCTCACTACTCAATTTTTAAATAAACCTCGTTACGTCCGCCGTATCGGACGTCTAGATAAGGAGACGATTTAATATGGCTAGTTCTGCTGAAATTGTACCCACCATTCTCGCCAATAGCCTTGAGCAGTATCAAAAATTTGTCGCCGCCTACCAAGGCTTCGCAAAACGTGTACAAATCGATATCTGCGACGGTCAATTCACTCCGGCTATCACTATATCAGAAAACGATATTGCTATTCCAGAAAATTGGCAGGCCGATTTTCATATGATGGTGGCAAGACCATCCGAACATCTAGCTAGTCTTATCGCCAAAAAACCGCATCTAGTGATTTTTCACGCTGAGACTGGAGAAAACCTCATTCCTATCTTCGAGCAGCTTCACGAATCTGGCATCAAATGCGGCGTCGCCCTAGTAAAATCTACTTTTCCTGGCAGTATCGAGGAAACCATCAAAGCCGCTGACCACGTTTTAGTCTTCGGCGGTGAGCTTGGTCGTCAAGGCGGACTAGCCGATCTCCTTCAAACCGAAAAAGTTCCACTCATCCAAAAAATCAATCCCGACGTCGAGCTCGGCTGGGATGGTGGAGCAAACATGACCAATGTTCGCGCAATTACCCGTGCCGGATTTAGCGTCATCAATGTCGGTAGCGCTCTTTCTACTGCCCAAAATCCAGCTGCCGTCTTTGAGGAGCTTACTAAAGAAACTGACCGTCGAGGAGTCGCCCTCTAATGGCTCGAATCGTCAGCCTCGGCTCCGCGCTCCAAGATATCTATCTTCTGGATGGCGACGATTTTGTCGCCCGCCCGGACGGCAATCATGCCATTTTTGGTAAACTCATCGTTGGCACAAAAGCCGATATCGACGACGTATCCTATGAAGTAGGTGGTGGTGGTACCAATTCCGCTGTTAGTTTTAGCCGACACGGTCACGAATCTATCTTTATCGGCAATATCGGTCACGATATTGCTGGCGAAGCGGTAATTGCTTGTCTAGATGAAGAGGGAATCGACAGTAGTTATGTCTCCAAGGTTAAAAAACATACCGGCTGCTCAGTTATTTTACTTGATCGTCGTTCTGGAGAACGCACCATTCTAACATACCGCGGCGCCTCGGCCAAATTTTCTAATCTTGACCCAGAAATTTTAGAAAAAACCAGGCCAGATTGGCTCTATATTACATCCCTTAGAGGCGACCTAAAAACCCTGTCTGCTTTCTGTCAAAAAGCCAAATCCATAAACACGAAAATCATGCTCAATCCTGGCAAACTCGAACTCAAAAATAAACACGAACTTCTCAAAATCATTTCCCATGTCGACATCTTACTGCTAAACAAAACCGAAGCTAGCGAGCTAGTCCCCGGTACTCTCTTGACCGAACTCTTAACTCGCCTAAATAACTATGTGCCAAACGTCATCATTACCGACGGTCAATCAGGAGCTATCGCCACTAACGGCACAGAAACTTATCGTATCGGACTCTACGAAGACTTAAGAGTGAAAGACACTACCGGTGCCGGCGATGCCTTTGGCTCTGGTTTTCTTGCACATTTCGCAGCCGACCACTCTTTTTCAGACTCCCTCGTCTTCGCCTCCGCTAACTCCACTTTCGTCGTTAGTAAACTTGGCGCAAAAACTGGCATCCTTACTGGTCGCGAAAAACTCCATCAAATGCCTATTCAAAAAATCTAAACAAAGGAAACTATATGGAACAAGAAGCAAAAAAATGGATCAAAAGCATGGAAAAACTCGGCGTCGACGAGCGCGATTTTGAGCGTTCACTCGCTTACGCTCGCGACCTGCTACATGGACTCCACACGATTCGCACTTACCCGCAAGGTGTAACTGTTTTTGGTTCCGCTCGTGTAACCGAAAAAGATCGCTTCTATAAAAAAGCTCGCCTACTTGGCCAACTTCTTGCTCAAAACGGTCACGCCGTCATTACTGGTGGCGGACCAGGCATCATGGAAGCAGCCAATCGTGGTGCATTCGAATACGGCGGTCGCTCAATTGGCCTCAATATCACTCTTGAACATGAACAATTTGCCAACCCCTACCTCACTGATACAATGGAATTTCACTACTTTTTCGCCAGAAAAGTCATGCTCACTATGAGCTCCAAAGTCTACGCCTTTTTCCCAGGCGGCTTTGGCACGCTTGATGAACTATCAGAAATCATGGTCTTGATTCAAGAAAATAAAATGCCAAAAGTGCCAGTCTTTTTCGTTGGTAAAAACTACTGGGCTCCCCTCGTTCGCCTCTATCGCACTCGCATGCTTAAAAACGGTATGATCAAAGCCAGCGATTTAAAACTCTTCAAGGCCACCGATCGCGTCGAAGACATTGTTGCCGCCGCCAACCGCATTGGTCACCCAAAAATCGGCGAAAACTACTATGATACATTTAAGCATTGATAAAAACAACAAGTATGATAAAATAAAAAGATGAACTGTTGTTAGTTAGTACTTTTTAGGAGGTGGATCCAATGAAAACCGTCATCATGATTATTGCAGTTATTTTTATAGTCTGCTGTCTTCTAGTTGCCGCAGCGTCCTTTGCTATAGTTGGCGAACTAGCATGCACATTTACCCATGCTCTTAGAGAGCAGCGGCTAGAGAGTCGCACAGCAGAAGCTAGGTCACGCTTAGTCAAAGGCACAGTCTCTGGACGCGAATATCGACAGCTAAACGATCTGCATATTGTCAAAGTTCGACTCAGTGCGCACACCACGCTCGATTTCGACGACGAAGACGCATACTATATCATCAGAAATGGCTCCAAGGTTTCAGTTCGCATTCGTGAACATTTCGACGAGAACGGCTCACTCATTGCCCGTGTACCAATCGAAATCTTAGCTCCGCTTTAAAGCGGGGCATTTTCATGTTATAATAATAATATATGCCAAAGTTCGAACTTCAATCTAAGTATGCCCCGACCGGCGACCAACCGGCAGCGATTAAGGCCCTCTGTCACGGGCTTGATAATCATTTGCGTGAGCAAACCTTACTTGGCGTGACTGGCTCCGGCAAGACTTTTACCATGGCAAATGTGATTCAGCACTACCAGAAACCGACCTTAATTCTTGCCCACAACAAAACCCTCGCCGCTCAGCTCTACTCCGAATTTCGCGAGTTTTTCCCGAAAAATGAAGTCCATTATTTTGTCTCCTATTTTGATTATTATCAGCCGGAAGCTTATATCGCAAGTAGCGATACCTACATCGAAAAAGATTCCGCAATTAATGATGAAATCGACCGCTTAAGACACGGCGCGACCGAAGCTTTACTTACTCGTCAAGACGTCATTATTGTCGCCTCCGTTTCTTGTATCTATGGCATCGGCTCTCCGGAGCATTATACCGCCATGTCGCTACTTGTTACTCTCGACCAAAACTTAACGCAACAAGATCTCCTAAAACATCTTGTGGCAATGCAATACCATAGAAACGACCTGGCTTTCGAGCGTGGCAACTTCCGTGTCATGGGCGATACCGTCGACCTTTTCCCGGCCTCCGGTGAATACGCCTACCGTTTTGAATTTGGCTTTAACCAACTCGAAAGCATGAAGGTCATTGACCCTCTGACCGCTGAAGTTCGTGAAAAACCCGACCGCATTCATATCTTCCCGAATACTCACTATGCCACGCCAAAAGACCAGCTCGAAAAAGCTCTCGTCACGATCAAAGAAGAATTCGATGACCGTCTCGCCTTCTTCGAAAAACACCAAAAATTTCTAGAAGCCCAGCGCCTATCTCAGCGCACAAAATACGATCTCGAAATGCTAAAAGAAACTGGCTTTGTCAAAGGTATCGAAAACTATTCTCGTCACCTCGATGGCCGCAAACCTGGCGAGCCGCCAGCCACCCTGCTCGACTTTTTCCCGAAAGATTTTCTACTCCTTGTCGATGAGTCGCACATGACCATTCCGCAGGTTCGTGGTATGTATAACGGTGACCATTCCAGAAAAGAAACGCTCGTCGAATATGGTTTCCGCCTGCCTTCCGCGCTCGACAACCGCCCGCTCACTTTTCCAGAATTTGAAAACCATATCAACCAAGCAATTTACGTCTCCGCCACACCTGGCGAGTATGAGCTTGAGCATTCCCCAGAGCCAGTCCAGCAAGTTATTCGCCCAACCGGCTTGCTCGATCCAAAAATTTCCGTTCGCACGACCGAAAACCAAATTGATGATCTTATGGAGGAAATCGATCTCCGCATCGCAAAAGGTCAACGTGTCTTAATTACGACTCTAACTAAACGCATGGCCGAAGATCTAACTGACCACCTAAAAGAACGCAATATCAAAACCGCCTACATTCATTCCGATATCGACACTTTGGAGCGCGGTGATATTTTGCGCGATTTGAGAGCTGGCGTTTATGATGTCCTCGTCGGCATCAACCTACTTCGCGAAGGTCTTGACCTTCCGGAAGTTTCGCTCGTCGCGATTCTCGATGCCGACAAAGAAGGTTTTCTCCGTTCTGAATCTGCTTTAATTCAGACTATCGGTCGTGCCGCTCGCCATGTCGAAGGCGAAGTTGTCATGTATGCCGACACTATGACTGAGAGTATGGAAAAAGCTATTAATGAGACAAATCGCCGCCGTGAGATTCAGCAGAAATATAACGAGGAACATGATATTACACCGAAGGGAATCGATAAAGAAATCGGTGCCGGCTTGCGCGCACTAATTCCAGAAAAAGAACAGAAAAACCAGCTTGATCTTCGCAAAGTTCCGCCAGAAGAAATTCCGAAACTAGTAAAACAGCTTGAGTCCGAAATGAAGCTCGCCGCGGCCAATCTCGAATTTGAGCGTGCCGCAAGTTTGCGCGATTTAATCGAAGATATCAAATCCGGCAAAGCCTCCTAGTAGTTATGCTATAATTAGTCTATGAATATCACGATTCTCGGTGCAGGTGACTTTGGCAAAGTTCTTGGCGATATCGCCGAATATAACGGTCATAAGGTAAAATTTTACGACCCATATAAATTCCCGAAAGTTACGTTAGAAGAAACCCTGCAAGATTCTGAAGTTAACATCTTCGCCGCTCCATCCAGCGCCGCCAACGATATACTACCAAAACTGCCTACCGATATCCCGCTTATCTGCACCTCAAAAGGCTTCGTTTCCAAAAAGCCATTCGAAAAATTTAAAGACTTTTCCGCCTTTGCTGGCGCAGGCATGGCCGACCAAATTGAAGCGAAAAATCCACCCTACGGCGATAAATTTATTTTTACCGCTAGCAGTGAAATTTCTGAATACATTTTTACTACCGAAAACATCCAAATTGAATATACCGATGATACTCTCGGCATTCTTATTTGTGGTGCACTCAAAAATATCTACGCTATCGCCTGCGGTGTCTACAACTTTGATCGCAATCTTCTACAACAAATTCATACCGAATGGCGTGAGACTTTAAAGCTAAACGGCGCCTCCGATCTCACCGAATTTTCCTGCGGTATGCCGGATCTGCTCATGTCCGTCGCATACAACTCGAGAAACACCGAATACGGCCGCACTCTCGCCGAAGTACCACAAAAAACCACCGTTGAGCCAGTTGGTACCGTCGAAGGTGTCAATGTCGTCAACTCGCTCACTAGCTATCCAGAATTCGAAATCCCAGCCACTTCTAAAATCTTAAAAACAACTATTGAAAGGGTCAAAGATGCCACTAAACTCTAAACAAAAAGAAGCTGTAGAATATTTAAGTGGTCCATTGCTCGTCCTTGCTGGCCCTGGTACCGGAAAAACCCAATTACTCTCTAGCAAAGTCGCTCACATCTTAGAGAACACCGACACTAGTCCAGAAAATATTCTCTGTCTAACCTTTACCGAAGTTGGCGCCGAGAATATGCGCACTAGACTTTTCTCCATGATTGGCCAAGCTGCCAGCAGTGTCAATATTCATACTTATCACGCATTCGGCTCCAACATCCTTTCAGCCTACAAAAACTACGCCACCGATTTTAGCCGCAATCTAGATTCCCCTATTGATGAAATTACTCAACATAAAATTATCCGCAAAATTCAAGAAAATCTCGCCCCCGGAGACATCCTTCGCGGGGATAAGATTTCCGACATTGTTAGCACGATTAGTAGCGCCAAAAGCGCCCGCCTAACCGCCAGTGACCTTGCTAAAATTGCCGCCGATAACATCAAGGTCGCGAACGAACTCAATCCTAAACTCTCAAACATCCTCGACAGCCTTGTTCCACGTATGAAATTTGCCAACGCTGTCAAAACCGTCTACCAGCCGCTCCTTGAAACCATGGCAGCATACGCTAAACCAGAGCCGCTTGCCGGCAACATTGAACGCGAAGTCAACTCCTGGATTTTTGAACTCAACCATATCATCGATTCTGAAACCGCCAAAGAAAAACCATCTGTCAGCCCTCTCTCTTCCTGGAAAAAACGGCATTTCGAAAAGGGTCCTACCGGCAACTGGCGCCTATCAAACATCGTCTCCAACAAAAAACTATCCAGCCTTGCCAATATTATGCAGCTTTATGACGAAGAACTGCAATCAAACGGGCTCTTTGATTTTTCCGATATGATCGAGGAGGCCATTAGTGCTCTTAAGCATGACTCCGGCTTTCGACTTACCCTCTCAGAGCGCTACCAATATATTCTGCTTGACGAATTTCAAGATACTAACCCCTCCCAAGCCGAGCTGATTTATTTACTCACCGACTACGAGAGTCCATCTATCATGGCTGTCGGCGACGACGACCAGGCCATCTTCGCCTTTCAAGGCGCCAACGCTTCTAACCTCATCGATTTTCAACAACACTACAATGCCAAAGTTATTACCCTCACCGATAATTATCGTTCAACCAGCCAAATTCTTGACTTTTCCCACAAAATAGCCGACCAAATTACTAGCTCTTTTGCAAAAAGCCACGATATTGAAAAAATCCTCACTGCAAAACGTGATTTTAACGCAACCGAACTCTCTCGTCATGAATTCCTATCTAGCGATAGCGAATATTACTACGTCGCGAATGCAATCGAAGAACTGATCAATTCCGGCGTCAACCAATCAGATATTGCCATTATCACTCCAAAGCATAAATACGTCGCGCCACTACTTCCTTACTTAAAATCTCATCCCAAAATCAATATCGCTTACGAAAAACGCGACAACCTCTTTGAAGATTCAAAAATCAGTAAACTTTTAAAATTGTCCCGTTTTATCTACAATCTTGCAAACGGCAATCAATCGTCCTATCTTTTGCCTGAAATTTTGAGCTTTGATTTTTGGCAAATCGACCCTCTTACAATTCTTAAAATTTGCACTTATGATAGGCACGACCCAAAAACCATAGTCGAGCGTCTCGCTACATCGGAAGACGATAGGTTAAAAAACGTCGCCATACTTATCGGAAATCTGGTCCAAAACTCTTTTGATACGCCACTAGAACTCTTTATTAACCAATTGCTTCGTGACGCCGACTTCCTTAATTTTTACGAACAAACCGAAGAATACGAATCGTTTACCTTGTATGAAAATCTTGCCGTCCTCCGCGAAGCTATTAAGTCGCACTTAAAAACCGATCGTCCATTGTTAAAAGACCTCATCGAGTTCCTAGATGATTACGAAGCGGCCAACCAACCACTCACAAACACCAGTCCATACCAAGATTCCTCCGATTCCGTCCAAATTCTCACCGCCCATAAGAGTAAAGGCCTTGAGTTCCAATATGTTTTCTTGGTCGCCGCCGACGACCTTGCCTGGGGTAAAGGAAAAGGGAACAACAGTTACTTTACACTCCCAGACAACCTCATCCAAATCCGTCATACTGGTATCACTGACGACGAGCGACTTCGTCTATTCTTCGTCGCCATTACTCGTGCAAAATCGCATCTCTGCATTACCAACTCCATTAAAGATTTCTCTGGCAAAACTCCTGCTCGTCTCGCCTATCTCGCCGAATACGAGAAAGATGACAAAATCATCTCGCCTTACCTTGGCGAAATAGAAGTCATCAAACATTACAAAGACATCGATGAAGCTAAAAAACAAACCGACTTGAAAGCCAACTGGCTCGAACGCTATCAAAAGCTTACCCCCGATCTCAGAGCCATTTTAGAACAACGCGTTTCGAATTATCACATGTCTGCTTCCGATCTCACTTCTTTTATCGACATCATCTATTCCGGTCCGCAAACTTTCTACAAAAACAGGCTCTTACGTGTCCCCTCAGAGCCACCTACCAGCCAAATTATTCTCGGCAATCTCATCCATGCTACTTTTGAGCAAATCACCAAATCCCAACTCACCGACGATGCAGCCATCGAATTCTTCAAGCAGCAAGCCGAGAAACAGCCACTTATGCCAAACGACCTAAATGATATTCTCGTTCGCGGAGAAAAATCCATTCGCACTAGCCTAGATTCTTTCTCTGACATTCTCCGCCATCCTCACGCCCAAGCCGAAGTTAATCTTGCACACGAAAATCTATCTCTTGGCGATACTCCTATTCTCGGCATTATCGACCATATCAATATCGATCCAGAAACTAAGACTATCGACATCTACGACTTTAAGACCGGAGCTTACAAAGACAAAAAATGGGACAGCGATGCCACCCTCTATAAATATAAACTCCAACTTGGATTCTATAAACTCCTCCTCAATCTTTCTCCGACCTATAGCAAGTATAAAGTTAACAGCGCACATATTCTCTTTGTTTCCCCAGATCAGGCCGACGGCCTAGTACATGATAAAATTTATAAGTACAATGAAGAGGACGAGCTAGTCCTAAAATCCCTCATAAAGTCAGTTTATCACGAAATTAAAACACTAAACTTTATTGAGGACCAAAATCTCTTCCTCGCCGCAGACAACGCTAGAAAGCTTTCCGATCTCAAAAACTTCGTGCAACTTCTTATCGATAAGTATGAAGCTTGACTTTTTAGGCAAAAAGGTGTATAATTAAAGAATGGGCTGCATCGCAGCTCATTTGTACATTTAGAGAGGGGGTGACATGAATGACCTATACTTGCCCATGTTGCGGCAGAATTTTTCTTACCGAACTTGGTAAAGACAATTGCACTTGTAGACCAATTATTGGTACATGTCCCCGGTGCCATGGCTCCGGGATCATTGCCGAATTTCTTGGCCCTAACCAAAAGTGCCCAAGCTGCGGCGGCACAGGTAAAATACGTAAGGGCGGATAAAATCCGCCCATTTTTCATGTCAGAATGCTAGAAAAATCTTACTGAATCAAACGGGAAAAGCCGAAAAATCACTGGGCCAATCACACGACAATATGGCACCGTTCCTAGCCCATTGCGCGAGTCGTACGAATGTGTACCTTCGCGGTTATCGCCAGACACAAACAGCTCACCACTCGGCACAATAATGTCAACCTCACCAGCAGTATATTTCTTTGGCCCATCCGTATCTGAAACATACGTATCCTCATCCGGCGAGAACCCATCCGGATGCTCATCGTTATAAACTGTTAGCTTACCGTTCTTCACTACCACTCGCTCACCAGGGAAAGCAATCACACGCTTGATAATATACTGATCCGCAATTCCAGACTCCGCCTTACATGTCAAAGGCCCGTCAGCCTCTCCGTTCGCGAATACGATAATCTGACCACGCTCTGGCACATATTCATTACCAAATAGATGCGCCACCGTTACCGGGACTCGATTTACAATAATCCGATCGTTTCCATGCAGTGTATTCTCCATAGACACACCAACCACATTATAAGACCGAAATATAAACGCATTTAGCGCTAGCGTCCCCACTACTACACCAGCCACAAAGAGAATTAAACTCAAAATATCCTTCAGTAGAGGATGTTTCTGAAAAAACTTTGGTTTTGCTTCCATAACATCTAGTATAACATAAAAACTATAAAAACTCGACGCTTTTTGATATAATAATCTCATGACAGATTATATTTTAATCCGCAAATCCCGCAATATCCTTTCTTCTATTCTGCATGCTGTTCTCAATATTTTACTTGGTGTCGGCTCAATTGTTATTACTGTTATATCTGGCAGCTGGATTCTCGGTGTAATCCTGGTCGCTATTTCTAAATGGCGCATCTTTGCCGTTCGCCCGTACTACTGGCTTACAAACATCAAATCTAGCCTCGTCGACATTATCGTCGGCACTAGCTTTGTTTTAATTGCTTATTGCTCCGGAACCACAGTCCTACCGATACATTACATCCTAGCCGCGCTTTACACGCTCTGGCTCATCATCCTCAAGCCACGCTCCTCCGAAACTGCAGCCGAGATGCAATCTCTTGCCGCCGTCTTCCTCGGCACCACCGCAACCGTGCTGGTCTCGGCCAGCCTCAACTCGCTAGTTATAGTTATTGCTTGCTTTATTATCGGCTACGCTAGTGCTCGCCATGTACTCGTCCAAAGCGACGACAATGATTTTGCCATGGTTACTAGAATTTGTGGTCTCATCTCTGCCGAAATCGCTTGGCTCTGTCATTCCTGGCTAATCGTCTACTCATTTGGAAATACCGGTATTATTGTCCCTCAGCTCTCCATCATTCTCACTATCTTCGCATTCGTTTTCGATCGTGTTTATAAGTCCATCATTGTCCATGACGGCAGACTTAAGAAAAACGACATCATCGTCCCGGTTATTTTCAGTTTATTCGTAATAATCATGCTCGCAGTTTGGTTCAGTAAGCCAATCTTCGACGTTTAAAAAAGGAGGGTTTATGCCTACAGAAAAATCTACCAAAAAATCTACCAAGTCCACCAAGATTACCAACACTACTAAAAAAACCACCAAAGCCGCCAAGGCTACTAAGGTCGCTAAACCTGCAAAAGCCACAAAAGCCAAAGCCGTCAAAACCACTAAACCTGCGCCTGAAACCCGTAAGCAGACCGCCGAAGAGCGCATTAAAGCCAGCAACCGTCGCCTAATTACTGGCGCCGTGATTGGCGGTGCCGCCTTCTGCGCCGCGGTTGCATTTGGCATTACTGCATATAACGTTGTCGATAATTTCCCAGTTTGGACTTCCAATCTCAGTAGTTTCATCACTGAGCATATTATCGATGGAAATTCCGCAAACTTCACCGAAGGATCTATCGCCGAAGTTGCATCCCGCGTTACTCCTGCCGTAGTATCTATCACTACCGAAACTCGCACTATCGGCTACTATGGCCAAAGCAGCACTTCCAGCGCCGCTGGGACGGGCATGATTGTTACAAGTGACGGCTACGTCATCACCAACAAACACGTCGTTGACGGTGCTAGCAGCATCAACGTCGTACTTGATGATGGCACGCGCTATACCGAAGTCAAGCTCGTTGGCGTTGACCCATCTAACGACGTTGCCTATCTAAAGATTTCCGGCGTCGAAGATTTACCTACCGTCACTCTCGGCAACTCTAAAACTATCACTGTCGGTCAGCAAGTTATCGCTATCGGTAACGCTCTTGGCCAATTCCAAAATACCGTCACCGAAGGTATCGTTTCCGGTACCGGCCGTACCATCGTCGCTGGCGACGGCTCATCGTCCAACAACTACTATGAAACTCTAAGTGACATGATTCAAACCGACGCATCCATTAACGCTGGCAACTCTGGCGGCCCATTAGTTAACGCTGCCGGTGAAGTTATTGGTATCAACACCGCCGTCTCTAACTCTGCCAACGGTCTCGGCTTCGCCATTCCAATCTCTTCGGTCAAAGGTATGCTAAAAAGTATTATCGAAAACGGCAAGGCCGAACGCGCCTTCCTCGGTGTCAGCTATACCAATGTTACCGCTGATACCGCCAAAGATTACAATCTATCCGTCAAATATGGTGCCTATGTCACCGGTGAAAACTCCGTCATAAAAGACAGTCCAGCCGAAAAAGCCGGCATCAAATCTGGCGATGTTATTGTCGCAGTCAACGGCGTCAAAGTCGGCCAAACTGGCACCCTCTCCTCGCTCATCAGCGAATACACCGTTGGCGATAAGGTAGAAATCACCATCGTGCGCGACAATAAAGAGATCAATCTCAAAGTTACTCTTAGCTCTTACCCGACCACACTCAGCAGGTAAAGACTAGCGCAAATCCACGCGTTTCAATGTGCCGGAGCCCTAAATCTCCGGCACATTTTATTAGCTCCTCGTGCTGACACGGATCAGCCTCTATTACCACAAAAGCCTTCCCGGAAGAAATACCACCAATCTCCCCAAAAAGACGTTTATATAACGCCAGACCACCATCTTCAGCATAAAGCGCTTCCTCAGGCTCAAACGAAAGCGCCTCTCGATCTAACCATTCCCACTCTCTATCCACGTAAGGCAAATTAGCCACAATAATTAAATCACCGTTAACATTATCACTGACAACTCCAGACAATAAATCAGAACGTAAAAAAGTTACATCTGCCCCCAAAATTTCTGCATTTTCCTTAGCCACATCCAAAGCTTTTTCCGAAATATCAACTGCAAAAACTTTCGCTCCCGGAAGCTCCAATTGCAAAGTTGTAGCAATACAACCAGATCCAGTGCCAACGTCTACAATCGTCAAATTATCACAATCAACTTCAGCCTTTGGCGCCTTCACTCCTGGAAGATAAGCCTTTCCAGAAAGCGAAAGTACACTGTCCACTATCATCTCCGTTTCTGGACGGGGAATTAAAACATCAGGCGTTACCTTAAACTTCCGCCCGTAAAAATCGATGCAGCCTTCTCTATACGCTTTTGGCAAGCTCCCGCTCATTGCGCGCTAATTCCTGAATAATGTCTTCAATGTCTCCATCCATCACCGCATTAATTCCCGAACGCGAATAATGAATCCTATGATCAGTCACTCGATCTTGCGGAAAATTATAAGTCCTAATCTTCTCCGACCGATCACCAGTTCCAATCAAAGACTTACGTGCGCTCGATGCTGCCGCTTGATCCTCAAGCTTCTTTTTCTCAGCAAGTCGCGAACGCAAAATTGTCATCGCTTTAATTCGATTCTGCTGCTGGCTTCGCTCATCCTGCATCGCCACTACAATTCCAGTTGGAAGATGCGTAATCCTTACCGCCGAATCAGTCGTATTCACGCCTTGGCCACCATGACCACCAGATCGATAAATATCAATGCGCAAATCCTCTGGACGAATCTCGATGTCGCTTTCTTCCGCCTCTGGCAGCACTGCCACCGTCACGGTCGAAGTATGAATCCGCCCCTGGCTCTCAGTTACCGGTACGCGCTGCACGCGATGCACACCACCTTCAAATTTCATCTGTCCATACGGCCTATCTCCAGAAAGACGAAAAATCACTTCTTTCATACCCCCCGCCTCATTCTCGTTTTGCGAAATCAACTCCGCTTTCATGCCGTGACCTTCTGCAAAATGTTGATACATCCGATAAAGCTCACCGGCAAACAAACTCGCTTCATCGCCGCCAGCCCCCGCACGAATCTCTACAATCGCCGGCTTATCATCATTCGGGTCATGCGGAATCAACAGCTCCTCGAGTTCAGCCTGCTTCTTCGCAATTTCTTTTTCATAATTCTCGACCTCGAGCACCATTTTAGCATCACTCTCGTCCAAAAGCTCCTTTGAGAGCTCAATATTCTCCTTCAGGTCATCAATCTCTTTGTCCAGTGCTAGAATTTTATCAATTTCCGAAAGTCTTCTCGATTTCATTGCAAAATCCGGACTCGAAAATGCCTCCGGCTTCGCCAAAAAATCCGTTATCTCCTTCTTTTCTTCCTCGTACTTCTTTAAATCTATATCCATACGTGCTATAATTATACCACACTTCGTGGTTCCATAGCTCAGTTGGCTAGAGCGCACGATTCACATTCGTGAGGTCGCAGGTTCGAGCCCTGCTGGAACCACCATTTTTTTATTGACTTCAATTTCTGTGCTAAAATAGAATTATGCGAGCTAAACCACGTATACGTAAATACCCAGTTTTATTTACTTTTCTTATAATTTTGGCGTTTGCAGGCGGCATTGCAATCGGAAAACTTGTATTTAGTACACACACCACTAAGACCATCGAAACCGAAAAAGCGCTCTCCGCACTCCCAAAACCAGAAACTACTTCTGGAGAGCGCGGAGAACTCGGCATCGATAAAAATATCAACGAATCGACAATCGACAATTACCTAAATCGTCCAGATTCAGTTTATTACGACGTTCGTATGCTTGAAGATCCGGCAGATTATGCTGCTATTGGCGGCGATAGCCATCTTTCTGGAATTGTTAATGGCTTTGAAGTTGTACCATATCCATATCTTGTCAATGTCCAGAACCTTCCGGAATCCGTCGGCAAAACATACGACGGTCCTACCCTCTATACTGAGAAAGATGGCTCTTATACTCCTAATTTTAAAGAGTCTGAACAGATTCTCAGCGACCTTTTCCCAAAAGATAAAAATATTTTTCTGATGTGCGGCGGTGGCGGCTATTCTGGAATGTTAAAAAATATGTTAATTAATCTCGGCTGGGATGCTAACAAAATTTACGTGGTTGGCGGTTACTGGTTCTATGACGGGAAAAACAGGATTGAAATCAGAAATCCTGACAATACCTATTCTTTCTGGAAAGTACCATACCATGAAATTAATTTCGAAAATCTAACCAAACTTAATTAAAATGTCTGCACGGACCAAAAAACCATATATCATTATCTCTATAATTATTGTTGTAATTATTGCAATAATAATTGTTGCCATTTCACTTTTTAATAACCACCCTGTCAAGCTACCTGATTCCGACTACGGCGTAAGTGAATTTGTCGAAATTACTAGTTCTGACTATGAAAAAATGATAGCAGAAAAACAGACCTTCGTTCTTATGATAGATAATGTTGGCTGTTCAACCGCAGAAAGATTGAGACACATGCTTGCAAATTTTTCCGACAGTCTAAAGTTTAGATACTATAAAATCATGTGGCCAGACGCTAAAACTACAAATTTAGCCGAACATATTAAGTATTTTCCATCTATCGTCATCATAGAAAATGGAGAATTAAAAGCTTATCTTGATCCTGAGTCTGACAATGATACGAAATATTATCATAATGCTCCAGACTTGCAAAAATGGCTAGAATCTTATATAATTTTTAAATGAATTCTTGGCAAGAACTACCAGCCCATTTCCTCGTCCTTGCACCTATGGAAGGCGTAACGGACAAAGTTTTTCGTGCCGTGATTGCAAAAGCCGGTAAACCGGATCTGTTCTTTACTGAGTTTACTAATGTCTCGAGTTTTGCTTCCGAAAAAGGTCGCGAAAACGCCCTCGAACGTCTCGAGGTTATCGATACCGATCATCCAATTATCGCTCAAATCTGGGGTAAAAATCCCGAGCATTTCGCAAAACTTGCCAGCGCCTTAGAAGACCTTAATTTTCAGGGTCTTGATATCAATATGGGCTGCCCAGATCGCCATGTTAATAAGGCTGGCGGCGGCGCAGCTATGATTAGAACCCCAGAGTTAGCGGTCGAATGTATTAGGCAAGCTAAAAATTCAACCAACCTACCAGTTTCCGTCAAAACTCGCCTCGGATTCACGTATGTCGACGAGTACAAAGAGTGGCTGCCATTATTGTTAGCACAAAATCTCGCCGCCCTCACTGTTCATCTCCGCACCAGAAAAGAGATGTCAAAAGTCCCAGCGCATTTTGAACTCATCCCTGAAATAATTAAACTCCGGGATAAGATTTCTCCAGACACAAAACTCATTATCAACGGCGATATTAAAGATAAATCCGAAGCCGAAAAAATCTTTGCTAAATATCCAAAAATCGACGGCGTCATGATTGGTCGCGGCGTATTCCAAAATCCTTACTGCTTTACCTTGCATCAACCAACCGACGAAGAATTAACCAACCTGTTTTTGTATCATCTCGATCTTTACGACCAAAGAAAACAAGAACTCGAACAAAAAGGCTCTCGTTATCCATTCGAGCCACTCAAACATTTCTTTAAGTTGTATATTAATTCATCACCCGGTGCTGCCGAGCTACGCACAAAACTAATGGCTTGTAAAACCACGGATGAAATCCGCAGCGTTCTCAATAAAAAATAACCCCGAACTTGGGGTTATTTTTTATTTTGTAGCTTCTTTTTCGGCTTTCTTCGCAGCTTCTTTTTCGGCTTTCTTCACCTTGTTCCCAAGCGAAGCTTTAAGCTTAGCTGCCTTTGCTGCACGAGCCTTGAAGCGATCCACGCGACCCTCAGTATCGATAATCTTCTCTTCACCAGTGAAGAATGGATGTGAAGCAGAAGAAATCTGCACCTTGACTAGCGGATATTCGTTTCCATCTTTCCATTTGATGGTCTCCTCGCTCTGTGCCGTTGAACGGGTCAAGAACGAAAAACCAGCAGCTTCATCAGAAAAGACTACAAAACGATAATCTTTAGGATGTAATTCACTTTTACTCATAACTGTGCCCCATTATAACAAAAAACGAACAAAAAGTAAACACCTAAAAAGAAAAAGGTCCGGAAAATCCGGACCTAGTACAAATAGTTTCGTTATACCAATTCTAAAAATTCCTGTGACCGTTTCTCTTTGCGCTGGGCCAGCTCCTTTAATCTCGCGATCGTAGCTTTTAGACTCTTTCTTACACTCCTGCGATTCGTCACTACCGCGGTTGCAAAGATAACCAGGTTTCGGCTACCATTTTCCATTTCACAGACCGTTTTCACGTAGTCGATATACAGATCTTGCAGCCGTTTCACCTCTCCTAACACCCGATCAACCCGCCTCTGTGTGACATTGGCGAGCTCGTCATCATCAAGCAGAGCTTCGCAGGCTTCTTTCAAGCACACTTCCATAATATTCTGCGATAGTTCATCGGCCAAAAGTTCGAGCACTAACTGTCTTGGCACCCAGGCCACTTCATCCTGACTCTTTTTGAGTACTGTCTCTAAAAGATGTGATTTTAACTGACCATCTTCGGTCTGTATCACCAAATCCTTCCCCGCAGCACCAGTTACCAAATCAACCTGCTTCATTTTGATCGAATTAACATTTGTTCTCATAAAGTACACCTCCCACTTCGCATAACGAAACTTAGGCCATTTTAGCACAATCCCTTGATTTTTTCAAGCCCCCGTGCTATAATTAAAGGGTTATTAATTTTAATGAAACAGCCGGGAGCAGTTTTCCTGATAAAATCGCCCTCGGTAGTGAGAAAGGAAAACATGTCAGTAGATGTAGACATGAAAGCCCTGCTTGAGTCAGGTGCTCACTTTGGTCATAAGACCAGCCGTTGGCATCCAAAAATGGCGCCATATATTCATAGTCGCCGCCAGGGTGCTCATATTATCAACCTTGAAAAGACCGTTGAAGGCCTAGAAGTTGCCCTTCCAAAAATCACCGAAATCGTGAAAAGTGGCAAAAAAGTTCTCTTCGTCGGCACAAAGAAACAGTTAAAGGACGCCGTCAAGACTGCCGCCGAATCCGTAAATATGCCTTATGTTACGGTTCGCTGGGTTGGTGGCACTTTGACCAACGTAGAAACTGTCAACAAACAGATCAAGAAGGTCCAAGATTTGGAACGTCGCATGGCTAGTGGCGAACTCGAAAATCGCTATTCTAAGCTCGAAGTTCAGCGCTTCCAAGAGGAAATTGATACCTTAAACGAACGCTACGGCGGCATCAAAGATATGACCGAACAGCCAGCCGCCATCATCGTAGTTGACGCCTGCGAAGATAAGAACGCAATCAAAGAAGCCAAGACCCTTAACATTCCGGTTTTCGCTATCTGCGACACCAATGTTAACCCAACTGGCATCGATTACGTCATCCCAGCAAACGACGATTCCGTTAAGGCAACCACTCTTCTACTTGATTACTTCACCCAAGCAATCAAAGAAGGTAAAAAATAATTAGGAGGCAACATGGCAAATATTTCCATTGAAGATATTAAAAAATTAAAAGAACTTTCTGGTGTTGGTCTAACCGACGCCAAAAACGCCCTTGTTGAAGCTGACGGCGATTTCGATAAAGCCCTAGAAGCTATGCGTAAAAAAGGTCTAACCAAAGCCGAAAAGCGTGGTGACCGCGAAACTCGCGAAGGTCTCGTTGACAGCTACATCCACGACGGCCGCATCGGCGCTATCATCGAGGTAAACTGTGAGACTAGTTTCGTCGCTAAAACCGATGAATTCAAAGATCTTGCTCATAAACTTGCGATGCAAGTAGCTTCGATGAGCCCATTATACGTTAGCGCAGAAGACATTCCAGAAGACGTCATGAACGCCAAGCGTAAAGAATTCGAAGAGAATTTCAAGGGTCCAGAAAAGATGAAAGATCAGATTATTGACGGCCAAGTCAAAAAAGCTTTCGTCGACAAAGTTCTCCTTGATCAACCTTACATTCTCGACGATACTAAAACCGTTGCCGAATACATTAAGGATAACATCGCTAAAACTGGTGAAAATATCACTGTTCGCCAATTCAAACGCATCGAACTTGGTGTTGTAGAATAAAAACACTAATCAAAAATAAGGTCGACTTCGACCTTATTTTTTATGTTATAATTAAACCATGAGCATTTTTTTGAACGTCCTACTATTAATTGTCGGTTTTGTCTTACTAATTAAGGGTGCCGATTTTTTCGTAGATGGCGCCGCCTCCACCGCCAGTAACTTCAAAGTCCCAAAAATCCTCATCGGTCTCACTATTGTAGCTTTTGGCACTAGCGCTCCGGAACTCGCCGTTAGCCTCCAGGCCCTTGCTGAGGGTAGCACCGATATGGTACTTGGTAACGTCATCGGCTCCAATATTCTAAATATCCTTCTAATACTTGGCATCGCCGCCATTATTCGTCCACTACGTGTCAAAAATAATACCATCCGCAAAGAAATTCCTATCATGGTTTTAATTTCTACACTCCTGGTTACACTCTTTCTTGATGTTCAACTCAAATCCGGCTCCATCGACCAAATCACCCGTTCAGACGCTATTGCTATCCTCCTGTTTTTTGCAGTTTTCCTCTATTATTTAATCTCCATGGCCTTCGCCGAATGTAAACGCAAAAAGACGAAACTCACAGAAAAACCTCAATGGAAACTATTGCCATCCCTATTTTTCACCGCACTTGGTCTCGCCGGCATCATCATCGGCTCAGAAATGGTCGTAAACAATGCCACCGACATTGCTACCAGTCTCGGAATTTCGGAACGTATTATCGCTCTCACCGTCATCGCCTTCGGAACTTCACTGCCCGAACTTGTCACTATTGTTGTCGCTTCCAAAAAAGGTGAGACCGAACTTGTACTCGGCAATATTCTCGGTAGCAATATCTTCAACATTTGCGTAGTGCTTGGTATCCCGGTAGCCATCTTTGGCACAGTTACTCCTGGTTCGTTCCAGTTCATCGATCTCGGTATGCTGATCGGCTCAGCAGTTTTACTATTTTTCTTCAGCCTTACCGACCATAAAGTTTCCCGACGAGAAGGTATTTTTATGCTGCTTGCTTTCTTCGTTTACTATTCTCTTGTATTCATTATCTAAAAATAGTAAAATAAAAGTAATTAAAAATGGAGTCAAATATGTTTGATACTAAAGATGATCGTAAGAAAATGGAGGAAGTGCTTGAACGTTTTCGCGGTGAGCTAAAAAAAGTTCGTACTGGCCGTGCGCATCCAGATATGCTCGGTGCAGTAAAGGTTGAAGCCTATGGTCAGTGGATGCCGCTCAATCAAGTAGCAAACGTCACCATCTCAGATGCAACCATGCTCCTCGTGACCCCATTTGATCCTTCCACTATCGCCAACATCGAATCTGCTATCCGGGCCGATAGCACACTTGGCCTAAACCCTTCTGATGATGGTCGCGTAGTTCGCGTGCCTATTCCACCACTTACCGAGGAACGCCGTAAAGAAATTGTCAAAACTACCTCTGGCAAAGTCGAGGAAGCCAAAATAGCTATCAGAAATATTCGCGAAGATGCCAGAAAAGACATTAAATCTACAGAGGATCTTCCAGAAGACGCTAAGAAACGCGCCGAAAAAGAGGTTGATGAGATGACTAAAGAATTCACCGATCTCATCGACCAAGAATTCAAGACCAAAGAAGCGGAGATTATGAAAATCTAAATGATTAATCATCTTGGTTTCATCGTAGACGGCAACCGTCGCTGGGCAAGGGAACGAAATCTCCCTACCCTCGAAGGTCATAAAACCGGCTTTTCTAAAGTCGAAAAAATCGCTATTGAATGCGTAAAACGTGGTGTTAAATATATTTCTTTCTATCTTTTTAGTACCGAAAACTGGGGACGTAGCGAGGAAGAAGTAAGTTATCTTATGAACCTCATTCGGGTTAACATTGCTCGCATGGTTAAAAATTTTCAAAAAGAAAATATTCGACTCGTCGTACTCGGGCGTGAAAATCCCACCCCAAAAGACATCCTAGAAAAACTACATCAAGCCGAAATTGACACGGCAGACAATACTGCCGGTACCGTTTGTATCTGCTTTAACTATGGCGGCCATTGGGAAATAGCCGACGCCTTTACAAAAATGCGAACCGCCAACGAGCAGGAAGAAATTACCCCCGAAGTTGTCGCCAAATATCTCTATCATCCTGAAGTTCCAGCCGTAGACTTAATTGTCCGCACTTCTGGTGAAGAACGCATCTCAGGCTTCATGCTTTGGCGAGCAGCCTACTCCGAATTTCTATTTTTAGATAAATATTTCCCAGACATGGAAGTTTCCGATCTTGACGATATTTTCGCAGAATTTAGCCGCCGTTCCCGCCGTTTTGGCAAATAGTGTGCTATAATAAGCTTATGGATACAGTTTTTGGGATTATTATTGGTCTACTTGTGCTTATGACCCTTATCGTCATACATGAATTCGGCCATTTTATTGCTGCTCGTCTTAGTGGTGTAAAAGTTAATGAATTTGGCATTGGTTTTCCGCCTCGCGCTGCCGCATGGATTAAAAAAGACGGCAAATGGATAAAATTACCAAAATCCGAATGGGACAAAAAACAAAAAACCCTTATATTCTCCCTTAACTGGTTGCCAATTGGCGGATTCTGTGCCATGGATGGCGAATCCGATGCCGACACAAAAAAAGGAACCTTTGGAGCTGCAAGCTTCTGGGGTAAAACTAAAATTCTTTTTGCTGGCGTTACTATGAACTGGTTGATAGCCTTTGTGATTCTCACCGTACTCGCGTTCACTGGTATGCCACATTTTATCGACAACCAATTTTCTATAGCTAGCGATACTTATATTTCAGATGCACCAGTTTACATTGAAGAAATCGTTGAAGACTCTCCGGCCGACAAAGCCGGTTTCAAAAAAGATGACGAGGTTATCTCTGCCACTAGCACAGACAACAACACAGAAATTAATTCCACTTCCGATCTAACCTCTTTCAACTCCAACCATGCTGGAGAAAAAGTTTCCTACAGAGTAAAACGTGGCGACGAAACCTTAACTATCGACGCAAAGCTAAACAGTTCCGACGATGAATATCTTCTCGGTGTTACCATGTATCAAACCGAGCAAACTCTCTATCGCTCAACTTGGTCCGCACCAATCGTTGGAGCCGCCACTACAGTCCAACTTACCGGAGAAACTTTCCGTGGACTCGGAGACATGCTCTGGAGTCTCGGGTCTGGCGTGGTCAAACAATTTAGTGGCGACGACACCACGCGTGAAGAGGGAAAGGCCGCAATTAAATCTGCTGGCGACTCCGTATCTGGACCAGTAGGAATTATTGGCGTAATTTTCCCGGCGTTTACTAAGGCCGGCCCAACAAACCTTGCCTTCCTTGCCGCACTTATTTCCGTCTCGCTCGCTTGTATGAATGTTCTACCTATCCCGGCCCTTGACGGTGGACGCTGGCTCATGATAGCTATCTCCAGATTGCTAGGCAAACGCCTTTCCAAAGAAACCGAAGAAAAGATTGTTGCACGTGCTTTTATCTTCTTGCTCATTCTCATTGTTCTTATTACCGTCCTCGACATCACAAGGTTTTTCTAGATGAATAAAACACTACCCTTCAAGAAAATCCACCCGCTCCTCTCTTGTATCGGCCTCGCCCTCATACTCGGAATCGTCATCTTTACTATCGAAATTATTTTTCTATTCTCTTTTCATTTTATTCTAGGTTCAAAATTTGAGCTTCCAGTCTGGAACTTCGTTTACCAGGCTCTAGTCTACTCGGTTACACTCGTCGTTATTATTTATGCACCAAAATTGCTGCGTAAAAAACCCGTCACAAGGGAACAAATTGGCTTCAAAGGACTACCGACCTGGACAGACATAGGCCTAGCCTTCGTCGGCCTTGTCATCTATTTTATCCTTGCTAGCCTGCTTATTTCTCTCTTTAACCTCTTCCCATGGTTCGACGCTGGCCAATCGCAAGACGTCGGCTTCAATAACCTTTATACGATGGCCGACCGTCTAATCGCCTTCATCTCCCTAGTAGTTATCGCGCCAATCGCCGAAGAAGCCATTTTTCGTGGCTGGCTATACGGTAAACTTCGCGCCAAAATCAGCCTCGTGCCAGCTATAATTATAGTCTCGCTATTATTTGCTATTTTGCATGGCCAATGGAATGTCGGCGTCAATGTTTTTGCTCTTAGTATTGTTCTTTGTGTACTTCGCGAAATCACTGGCACCACTTATTCTGGCATCATCGTTCACATGCTCAAAAACGGGATCGCCTTCTATCTGTTATATATCTTCGGTATGTGATATAATATACTCTATGAGATTTTCAAAAACTTTTGTCAAAACTTTGCGCACCGCTCCAAAAGACGAGACTGCGCGTTCCGCTAGCTATTTAATCCGGGCCGGCTTCGTCCATAAAGAAATGGCCGGAGTTTATGATTTTCTGCCTTTTGGTTTGAAGGTAATGGAAAATATCAAAAATATCATCAGAGAAGAACTAAACGCTATTGGTGCCGAAGAATTGCAGATGACTGCATTGCAAAATCCTGAACCTTGGCAAAAATCCGAACGCTGGGACAGCGAAAAAGTTGACATTTGGTTTAAAACTGAACTTTCTTCCGGCGGCGAACTCGGCCTTGCCCCAACCCATGAAGAGCCTATCACTAATATGATGCGCACCTACATCAAAAGCTACAAGGATCTCCCTGCATACGTCTATCAATTTCAAACTAAATTCAGAAACGAGCTTCGTGCAAAATCTGGTATCATGCGTACTCGCGAATTTCTGATGAAAGATCTTTATTCTTTTACTACTGACGAAAAGACCCACAACACGTTCTACCATCAAGTAGAAAACGCCTACAAACGCATTTATGAGCGTGTCGGTTTAGGCGACTGCACTTATCAAACCTTTGCCTCTGGCGGCATCTTTAGCAAATTTAGCCATGAATTCCAAACTATTATTCCGGTCGGCGAAGACACAGTTTATTATAACAAAGATAGATCCATCGTCCTAAACGAAGAGGTTGTTATCCCCGAAGTTTTGGATGAATTCAAGGTTAAAAAAGAGGATCTAGAATCTACTCGTGCTGCCGAAGTTGGCAATATCTTTACGCTCCGCTATAAATATTCGGAGCCTCTCGATCTCAAATTCACTGACAGTGATGGCGAACAGAAGACCGTCTTCATGGGCTGCTATGGGATAGGCGTCTCTCGCGTTATGGGTGTTATTGCTGAGAAATTTGCCGACGACAAAGGCCTAGTTTGGCCAGAAAGCATTGCCCCATTTAAATATTATCTCGTTGGTATTGGCGAAAATGGCGTAAAAGCCGCAGAAGAGATCTACGCTAAAGATCCAGACAACATTCTCTTTGATGACCGCGACCTTCGTCCTGGCGAAAAATTCGCTGATAGTGAGCTTATTGGTATACCATACCGCATTGTCATTTCTGACAAAACCTTAGCCGAAAACAAGGCCGAGATAACTTCTCGTAAAGACGGAAAAACCGAGCTCATCGATATCGACAAAATCCTTGACAACTAACATAATAATCATTACACTATAATGGTATGATGAAAAAAACCGTTAATTTAACTAAGCAGGGAAAAACTGACTTAGAAGCTGAACTGGCCGAATTGGTCGCACGTCGTCCAGCAATCGCCGAACGTCTCCAGACGGCTCGTGCTTTTGGTGATCTTTCTGAGAATCAAGAATATTCTGATGCTAGATCTGAACAGAAAACCGTAGAAAGCCGTATTCAAGAAATCGAAGACATCCTAAAAAACGCCAAAGTAATTCGCAGCTCCTCTGCTCGCAGCTCTGTTGCAATTGGCTCAACTGTCAAGATAAAACTTGCCGGCAAAACCACTACTTATACTGTCGTCGGTCCAGTGGAGGCCGACCCTCTAAATGGCAAGATCTCCGATCAATCTCCGATTGGTCAAGCTATTATTGGCCACAAAGCTGGCGAAGATTTTGAACTGCCAAACGGCAATAAAGGCAAAATCCTCGAAATTAGCTAGCCTCCTCCCCTCTACACTTCCTTACAGACATTTTTTGTGGTATAATCCTAGCATGGTAACTCTAGCTGATTATCGCGATGAACGTCTCCGTAAACTCGAAGACATTAAAAACCGAGGCATTAATCCTTACCCGGCAAAATCTTTTCGTGACACAAAAATTGCCAATATTCTAACCAATTTTGAATCTCTAGAAGGGCAAATTGTTACTATTGCCGGTCGCATTACTACTATCCGCAGCTTTGGTAAAATAGCCTTCGTCAAAATCCGTGATTATACTGGCGAAATCCAAATTTTCATGCAGCTAGAAGATGAAAAGCCTGGCTTTTTCAATTCTAAACTGCTCAAACTCCTAGATACGGGCGACTTTGTCGAAGCTACCGGCACTGTCGACAAATCTAGCACCGGTGAAATTTCCGTTTTCAGTAATCAAATCAGGCTACTTACTAAATCCCTTCGCCCATTACCAGGCCGTGACGGTTTCACCAACAAGGAAGAACGTTATCGTCGCCGCTACGTCGATATGAATGTCAATCTCGAAGTTCGCGATCGTATGGTCAGGCGCTCTAAATTCTGGCAAGCGACTCGTGATTTCATGAATGCACACGGCTTCATCGAGATCAACACTCCAGTTCTAGAACATACGACTGGCGGCGCTGATGCCACACCTTTCGTGACTCATATGGATGCCCTAGATGAAGATTTCTATCTTCGTATTTCCCATGAGTTACCTCTGAAACGTTTGCTTGGCGCTGGGTTTGAAAAAGTCTACGACATCGGTCCGCGTTTCAGAAACGAAGGTGTCGACGACGAGCATCTCCCAGAACACATTGCTTTTGAATCCTACGCCGCCTATGAAAATTATGAGGACGGCATGGATCTCTATGAAGAAATGATCAAATATGTCGCCAAAGAAACTTGGGGAACTTTACAGTTTAATGTCGGTGGATTCGATATCAATCTCGACCAAAAATGGCCACGCATTAAATATGCCGACCTCCTTAAAGAAAAGTATGATGTCGACGTATTTAACCCTGATCATGAGCAACTAGTAAACATCTTGAAAGAAGCTAAGGTCGAAGCAAAAGATCTCGAAAAACTGTCCGATGCCCGTCTTATTGATCATGTCTGGAAACTTATTCGCAAGACTTCTGCCGGTCCATATTGGCTAATCGAAGAACCACTAAGTCTTAGCCCACTTGCTAAAACTGCCCCAGAAAACCCACTAGTTACCGAACGTTTTCATCCAATTATCGCCGGCACTGAAATGGGAAATGGTTATTCGGAGTTAAATGATCCCCTTGATCAGCTAAAACGTTTTGAAGAACAGCAAGCTATGCGCGATGCTGGCGACGACGAGGCCCAAATGTTAGACCAAGATTTCGTCGAAATGCTCGAATATGGCATGCCTCCAGCTTGTGGTTGGGGAAATAGCGAGCGTAATTTCTGGCTTCTTGAAGGGGTGTCCGGTCGCGAAGGCGTTCCTTTCCCACTTATTAAAGCTAAAGAGGACTAGCTTTGGCGATTTCGAAACATCGCATCAAAGAACTCGAAAATCGTCTCCAGTCTCATTCCGCTTATCTTAAAACCGTAGAGCCGGAGATTCAAAGATATTTCAAAATCCTTACTCCAAAATGGCCAGATTGGCTAGATGATTATATTGAAACCCCCGAAATGCAACGTCTTAAATTTGTCAGTCAAAACTGTGGCACCGGCTATTCTAAACTTTACCCAAACTATACTCACTTTTATAGTGTACTCGACCATTCTGTTGCGACCGCTCTCATCGTCTGGAATTTTACAGGCGATAAAAAACAAACTCTTTCCGCTCTCTTTCATGATATTTCCACCCCAACCTTCAAGCATGCAATTGACTTCCTAAATGGCGATGCTAAGACTCAGGAATCGACCGAAGCCCCAACTTCCGAAATTATTGGCAACGGCGAAAAAATCTGCAAGCTCTTAAAGCGAGATGGCTTGAAAGTTAAACAAGTTGCAAACTATCATGAATATCCTATTGCCGACAATGATTCTCCACGCCTGTCCTCCGACCGTCTCGAATATTCAATGCAGACCACACTCATCAACCACTTTGAAACCGAAAATTCTGTAGAAGATCTCGAGCGCTATTACCGTAATATCGAAATCGGCCAAAACGCAGATGGAGAACCAGAGCTTGCTTTTGCTAGCCCAAAAATCGCCGAAGACTTCGTGCTTGGCCTTTCTAAAATCTGGCATAATTGGTGCGACGAACGCCTACAACTGATAAATAGCCTTTATGCCGATATCTTAAAAACTATGCTAGACCACCATGAAATCACCACAAAATCTCTCTACCATCTTACCGAGCCAGAGATTATCGAAAAAATCAAAAAATCAAAAGTCGAAGAAGTTCGCAAAAAATTCGATGCTCTAAGGGATTCCAAAACTTATAAAACCGGAAGTCGAAAACCAAAAAACAGCATTTTTATGATTGGTAATGTCGAAATCAAGCGTCGCTACCTTGACCCCCTCGTTCGTATAGAAACCAACGTCAGCATCTTAACTGGCGAAGAGGAAATCACCTATGCTCCACTTAGCTCCGTTTCACCGAAAGCTAAAAAAACTATCGACAAGTTCCTAAACCAAAAATTCGCCAAATATGTCTGGCTATAGTATAATAAGCTTATGGCAAAAGTAATGATTGTGGGTACCGGTAACGTGGGTGCAAGTATCGGCTACTGCTTAATCAACCAACGCACCTCCGTAAGCGAACTAATCTTAACCGATATCAACATGGAAGATGCTGAAGGCGAAGCCATGGATCTTAGAGACACTCTGTCTGTTTCCCCTTCCTACATGAAGATTCGCTCTGGTGACTATCACGATGCCGAAAATTGCGATATCATCATCATTACTGCTGGTGTACCACAGAAGCCCGGCGAAACCCGCATGGACCTCCTCAAAAAGAACGCCGCCATCTTTAAAGACATGATCGGCCAAATCATGGATGCTGGATTCCATGGTATCTTCATTGTCGTAAGTAACCCTATGGATGTATTGACCTATCTTACTTGGCGTTATTCTGGCCTACCTCAGGAACAAGTCATCGGTTCTGGCACGATTCTCGACTCCGCTCGCCTTCGCCAAAAAATCTCCGAAAAACTCCACGTCCATCCTAAATCCATCCATGCCTTCCAGGTTGGCGAACATGGTGATACCGAATTTGCCCTCTGGTCTGTTAGTAACGTCGGCGGCCAACCTTTAACCGAACTCCTAGATGAAAAAACTAGGGAAGAACTCGAAAACGAAGCCAGAAACGAAGCCTACGAAATCATCAACAAAAAAGGTGCAACCTATTACGGTATCGGTGCCTGCGTCACTAAGCTCATCAACTGTATATTGTCAGACGAACGCCGCGTCCTTCCGGTCTCCAGCTATGACTACTTCTGTGATGTTTACAACGGCTTTCCGGCTATCGTTGGCAGACATGGCGTAGTTAGACGACTGGGATTGAAATTATCCGAACAGGAAGGCCTAAAATTCCAGAAATCTAACAACGCCCTAAAATCTGCAATTAATTCTGTGATACAATAAGAATATGAAACGACTATTCATCGCTATATCTTCTTATGTTACCACATTTTCAATAATTTGTCAAGCGGTATTCCTGCCTACCCCTGTTTTAGCCTATGATTTCAGTACTACCGACACAGACGACTTTTATTTTAGCGATGCCTCTTTTGACTATTATCTAACTAAGACCGAAGATGGAAATAAACTCCACGTTAAGGAGGCTCTTACCGCTGAGTTTCCAGATTTCGATCGTAATCATGGCATTACTCGCAGTATCACTTACACTAACCAAAATGGCGAAAATACTACCGTCCTAAGCGAAAGCGCCCTAAACTTGACCGTCAAAAGAAACGGTGTCGTTGAACCATATTCAATCTCAAAGGAGGACAACTATTATCTCGTCCGTATTGGTAAGGCTAGCGCTTTTGTTACCGAAACCCAAGTCTACACCCTTGAATACGACTTTGAAAATGTCGTCACCGAATTTACTGAAGCCGATATCAACGTTAGCGGCAAGAGTGCAGAATTCCCAGTTGCTTACCAGGAACTTTACTGGGATACTAACGGTACTGGCTGGAGTCAACCTTTCAATAAGCTCACTGCCACCCTCCACGTTGACCAACCAGACAAGTTAGAAGACGAAGCCTGGTGCTATGTCGGACGCTACGGAGTAAAGGGTGAAGACCGCTGCGAAATTACCCAAATCAACGATGGTTACCGTTTTGAAGCTACGAATCTAAAAAGCCGCGAAAACCTTACTTTTGTCACTCAATTCAAGCCTGGCACATATCCAGTCGTCCTCCAAAAAAATTATCTCCTAGTAATCATTAGTGTCATCTTAATCGCATCTTGTCTTCTTATCTTATTCTTAGTTATCCGTGGCTGGCAGAAAAAGGCTAAATCAAAAGCAAACTACTACAAAAAACTTTTTGTCGCACCGCAATATACTGTGCCAAAAAACCTGACCGTTGCCGAATCTGGACAGCTCAGCCTTAAGCACGTCAAGCAATCTTATGTCGCTACCATGCTCGAACTCGCTGTCAACGGCTATGTCAGCTTAGTAAAAGGTAAGCCAACTAAAATTTTAAAGAAAGATACTTGGCGCCTCCATATTAATAAAGTCGATGGCCTCACAACGTCACAAAAAATGATTTTGCGTATCTTAAAAGGTGGCGAAGAGCCAGTTACCGACGAGGAGTTTGATATTAAAAAGCATTCTGCCACCCGCACTCTTCAGTCATACATCCGTACTTATAGCTCTAGCGCATTTGATGACCTTAAGACCAAAGGTTTCTTCGAGAAAAAATCCAAAGCATCTCAATTTAGCGGCGCCACTGCTGGCATCATCATTGCAATGCTTTGCATCTTCGTACCCGGAATCCTCGTTTTCTTAAGCGAGCTATCCGAAGGCCTATTCTCTTTCTCTGGCTACGTCGTCGGCATTGAATTCTTACCGTTCCTAGATTTTCTTATAGTTGCTGCCACTATCGTCGCCTGTCCTATTATTAGTTCAAAGACTAGTAAATATAGTAAGTATACTGAAGCCGGTCTTGACATGAGCAACTATCTTGAAGGTCTAAAGTTATATATCGACATGGCCGAAGAAGATCGTATCAAATTCTTACAGTCTACTAAGGGCGCCGACACTTCCGCAAAGGGAATCGTTAAGCTCTATGAAAAACTTCTACCTTATGCCTGTCTCTTTGGTCTAGAAGAGTCTTGGATGAAAGAACTTAATAAATATTATCAAATGCCGGAGGTCTCCGATCCAACTTGGTATGACGGGACAGACACGCTTATCGACATCGCTGTTTTTAATTCCATCTACCGCGATATCAACAGTGCCGTTATCGCATCTACTTCTTATTCTGAACCATCAAGCTCATCTAGCTCTGGGTTCTCTGGTGGCGGGGGCGGCGGTTTCTCCGGCGGGGGCGGCGGAGGCGGCGGCGGGGGTGGCTGGTAATCGCCAAACGTGATATAATTAGCCTATGTTAGATGTTAATTTTATTCGTGCAAACCTAGAGGAGGTAAAGCACGCCACTAAAGAAAAAGGCTACAAAACTAATCTTGACGATATTCTTGAACTAGATAATCGACGCAAAGAATTACTCCAAAAGGTTGAAAAACTTCGTACCGAGAGAAATTCTATCGCGAAACAAATGAAAAATGGCAAGCCTGCCCCAGAACTCATCGAGCAGGGAAAGAAGCTGAAAGCCGATCTTTCTGTTCTCGAAACAGAGCTAAGTGATATCGAAGAAAACCTAAATATCGCCCTCAAAAACGTCCCGAACATCATTTTTGAAGATGTCCCCCTCGGTGGCGAAGAATGCTCCAAAGAAATTAAAAAATGGGGCGAGCAGACTAAGGGCGGCGTTGACCACCTTGATTATGCCATCTCAAGAGACTGGGTTGATTTTGAACGCGGAGCAAAGGTTGCCGGCTCTAAATTCTATTATCTAAAGAACGAGCTCGCTCTTCTCGAGAACGCCCTTTTGCAGTTCGGTATTGACAAAGTACGAAAACATGGTCTAAATTATATGACCGTTCCATACATGGTTTCTAGCAAAGTTCTCGAAGGTACCGGCTTCGCACCAAAGTCTTCTGAACAATCCGACGAATATTTCATTGATGGCGAAGATCTCGCTATGATTGCCACTGCCGAAATGCCTATTACTGGCTATCACATGGACGAAATCCTAGACGAAAAAGATCTTCCGTTATTTTATGCCGGTTATTCCGCCTGTTTTAGGAAAGAAGCTGGCACCTATGGCAAGTTTACTCGTGGTCTTTTCCGAGTACATCAATTCAATAAGCTCGAAATGTACGCCTTCTGCCTCCCTGAGCAATCTAAAGAAATCCACGAAAAACTTGTAAAAATCGAAGAGGAAATTCTTCAGGATCTCGGCATTTCTTACCATATCATCAATGTTGCAGCTGGCGACCTTGGTGCTCCTGCCGCCAAAAAATACGATATTGAATTTTGGTCTCCACTCGATCAAAAATACCGCGAAATTACCTCTTGCTCTAACTGTACCGACTTCCAGGCTCGCTCGCTAAATATCCGTGTTCGTAGGAAGGATGGCATCGTTGAAACTGTTCATACTCTAAATGGTACCGCCATTCCGTTCGCTCGTATGCTCATGGTACTAATCGAGAACTTCGCCGAAGAAGGTGGCAAGCTAAAAGTTCCAGAAGTTTTACGCCCATATCTTGGCGGAAAAACCGAACTTTAGTCTTTTTATGATATAATAGAGCAAAGGAGTTTTATGATTGAAAAAATTGAGATTACAGGCCAAAATTATAAGCCAACTGATAGTTTTCGCAAGTATGCGGAAAAACGCATTGGCAAATTAGACCGTTATCTACCAAAAGGTTATAAAAAAGATGTTATTGCCAAAATTGTCGTCACCGAGATTGATAAGACTCATGGCAATAAATACGAAATTTCTGCCGCTATGGAAATCCTAGGCGGAAAAGTTATTGCTGCTAAGGACGAATCTAGCAATGTCTTTGCCGGTATCGATATTATCGAAGCTAAACTCATGGGACAAATTCGTCGCTTTAAGCTCGAAACCACTCCACATCTCCGTAAAAATGTCTTTAAAAAAATCTTTAAGCGAGGTTAATTATGTCAAAAAAACCAAAAGCTCCTACCGACAAACTGGCTGACAAGACCGCGACCGAAAAGTTCCTGCAGGGGATTTTTGGTGATGCACAAAAGAAAACTCTAAAACGCATTTATAAACGCGTTCTTGAAATCAACAAACTCGAGCCAAAATACAAAAACATGAAAAAGGCTGAGCTTGCTGAACAAACCAACGTACTCAAAAATCGTCTCGAAAAATTAACCAAAAAAGTTGGCGAAGAAAAAGCCCTAAATGACATCTTACCTGATGCTTTTGCACTCGTTCGCGAAGCGACAAACCGTGTGTTAAAGATGCGTCACTACGATGTTCAGATGGTCGGCGGTATCGTACTTCACGAGGGCTGTGTTGCCGAAATGAAAACAGGTGAAGGTAAAACACTTGTAGCGCTCTTGCCAGCTTATCTTAATGCCTTAACAGGAAAAGGTGTTCATGTTGTAACCGTAAACGACTACCTAGCTCAACGTGATGCCGGCTGGAATGGCCCAGTCTATGATTTCTTGGGCATGAAAGTCTCTGTTATTATTAATCAGGCTTCCTTCATTTACGATAAAGATTATATCAACGAAGATCATACTGACGAACGTTTCCGCCACCTAAAGCCTTGCTCTCGCAAAGAAGCTTATGCTGCCGATGTTACTTATGGTACAAACAATGAGTTCGGCTTTGATTATCTCCGTGACAATATGGTATCCGAAGCAAAATATCTTCGCCAACGTGAACTCAACTTTGCCATCGTCGATGAGGTTGACTCCATTCTTATTGATGAAGCTCGCACCCCGCTCATTATCTCTGCTCCTGCCGGTGATAACCCTGAAGCCTATTATCAGTTCGCCAAAATTGCTGCAAAGCTCGGACCGGATGACTATATCCACGACGAGAAACACCGCTCCGTAACCTTAACCGATGCCGGCGTAGATAAAGTCCAAAAACTACTCGGACTCGATAACCTCTACTCCGTAGAAAATACCCGCCTTGTCTATCATATGGACCAAGCTCTCCGCGCCGAAGTCGTCTTCCATCGCGATAAGGATTACGTCGTTACTAATTCTGGCGAGGTGATCATTGTCGACGAAAACACCGGTCGTCTTATGCAGGGCCGTCGTTATAACGAGGGTCTTCACCAAGCCATTGAAGCCAAAGAAGGTGTCCAAGTAAAACAGGAGAGCATGACGCTTGCTACAATTTCGTTCCAGAATTACTTCCGCCTCTATCATAAGCTTTCCGGTATGACTGGTACCGCCTTCACTGAGGCCGAAGAATTTCAACAAATTTACGCTCTCGACGTTATCCAAATTCCACCAAACCGTAAAATCCAACGTATTGACAAAGATGACCTCATCTATCGTACTGAGGCCGGTAAACTTCGCGCCATCGTCGAGGAAGTCCGCACTTACCATGAAAAAGGCCAGCCAGTACTGATTGGCTCCGCTTCAATTGTAAAAAACGAACTTATCGCAAAATATCTCGACAAAGCTAAACTCCCATACCAAATTTTAAACGCTAAAAATAACGAAAAAGAAGCTGATATTATTGCAAAGGCAGGCGAAAAAGGTGCCATCACCCTTGCTACCAACATGGCTGGCCGTGGTACCGACATCAAACTCACCGACGAAGTCAAAAAACTTGGTGGCCTAGTCGTTATTGGTTCCGAACGTCACGACTCTCGTCGCGTTGATAATCAGCTCCGTGGACGTGGTGGTCGTCAGGGTGATCCTGGTACTACTCAATTCTTCGTTAGCTGCGAAGATGACCTAATGCGCATTTTCCAAGGCGATCGTATTGCTACTTTGATGTCCCGCATCGGTGTTGATGAAGACACTCCAATCCAGGCAAAATCAGTCAGTAAAACCCTTGAATCTGCTCAGAAGCGCATTGAAGGATTCAACTTTGATTCTCGCAAAAATGTCGTCCAATATGACAATGTTATTAACCGTCATCGTAAAGTTGTCTACGGTATGCGCCGCAAGATTCTCGACGGTGAGAACATTAAAGACGAAATCGACCGCTTAATGAGAGAATCCGCTGCTGATTTGGCCCAATTTAGCTCACGCGTAAACAAGAACTTCAAACGCGATTTCCAGTCAGTATTTAACTTTGATGACGATCTTGTCGAAAGTATCGGTTTACTCAGAAAAGAAAAAGACCGTACTAAACTCGCTCTTATCGCCATTCAAGAAGCCTACGCCGACAAAGAAGTCGAGTTTGGACCAGACATCATGCGCAAAATCGAACGCGAAGTCTACCTAAAAGTCCTTGATACCCTCTGGATGCAACATCTCGAGAATATGCAACATCTTCGCGAAGGCATTCACTGGCGCAGTGTTGGTCAACGCGATCCACTCGTCGAATACCGTAGCGAGTCCCAAAAACTGTTCGATGGCCTTCAGAAAACCCTACGCGAAGAGGTTTTGAAGATCCTCCTCAGCATCACCCCACAAGAAGCCGCTGCCACCGATATTATGGATGGCGAAGAATATGACTCTGAACTTACTAAGATGGCTGAGAGTAATACCGAGAAAGGCGTCAACGAAATCAGCGCTGGTGAAAAGAATCTTGACTCCGAATTCAAAAAATCCGCACCAAAGAAAAAGGTTACAAAACGCACCGCTACAAAGAAGACAGCCACTAAGAGAAAAACTGCCAAAAAGGGAAAGAAAAAGAGCCACAAATAGCTCTCCATAAACTTAATTATATCATACTTCACGAAAAAAGTCAAGCATGAAGCATTCTGTTGAAGAAATAACCTTGAAAAATGGTGCCAAAGGACTACTTATTGATGTCCCCGGCGCCAGCGTCATGAACATGAAAGTCGAATTTCGTGCTGGTATGCGCTACGCCAAAAAACCAGAACTCCACGAAATCGCCCACGTCGTTGAGCATCTTAGTTTCGGCGCCAACAGTAAATATCGCGACGAGCAAGCCTATGAAACCGACTTCACCAAAAACGGCGCCTATCATAATGCCTGGACTTCGGATTTTGATGTTTGCTACGAGACGGAGTGTGCAGACTTCGAATGGGAACGCATCACAGACCTCAAGCGCATTGCCATCACTTCGCCAAAATTCAACGAAGATGAATTAAAGAGCGAAAAAGGGAATGTTCGCGCCGAGCTTACTAGCTATATGAATGATTACGGCCGCCTACTTTGGCCACGATTGCAAAAAGCTATTGGCGAAAACGTTCCTAACCTTCGCGAACGTCTAAGCACTGTCCAAAATATCGAGCTCAAAGACATCCGCGAACACTACCGTCGAACCCATACTGCCGGTAATATGCGTTTTATTATCACTGGTCAAATTCGTGGACGCAGACGCCAAATCATCAAAATGCTCGAAAACTGGGATTTAAAACCCGGCGAACGCTTCGACACTCCAACCGATGAGTTAAAATCTTCAGATCCAGTGCTTATTCGTCGCAAGGATGCCAACAATATTACTTTTGGCTTTTGTTTTGTTACCCCACGCCGGCTAAACGCTTCCGAAATTCGCGCTATGGATTGTCTTAATCATATCTTGACCGGTACCATGAGCAGCCGCATTCTCGGTCAGGCCAGAAAACGCGGCTTAGTCTATAATCTCGGCAGTTACATCAGTAATAGCGCTAAAAATTCCTCCTGGGACTTCGATGGCGAAGTTAATATTGAGAATGCAGTCGAGCTCTTTTCTCTCATTCAAACTGAACTTATGAAAATTCTGAATAACGAAATCAAAGATACCGATATCGAAGCTGCCAAAAGCTATGCTCTCGGACGTTACCAGATGGGCGCTCAAACCGTCGGCCAAATTTCTGATTTCTACTCCGAAAACTACTTCCTAAGCGACACTTACGAAAATTACAATCGCATTCCTGATCTTATAAAATCTATTGACAGAACCGCCATCGTTACTCTCGCTCGTGAGTTCGCCGCCTCCGGCATTCGCGGATTAGTCGCTGTCAGTTCATGCGAAAAATCCGTAATCAGTGAACTCGCCGAAAAACTCAGATTATAGTATAATATACTATATGAATATCGCAATTCTAGGCTATGGCAAAGAAGGCCAAAGTATCGAAAATTATTTCCAAAATGCCGAAATTAAAATTTTTGATAATTTTAAACCAGATGATATTAAAACTTTCGACCTCGAAAAATACGACCTTGTCTTCCGTTCGCCATCTGTCCACCCACACCAAGAAATCAAGGCTAATTGGACTTCTAGTACAAGATATTTTTTTGACCACTGCCCCGCCAAAATCATTGGTGTTACCGGCACTAAGGGCAAAGGTACGACCTGTACACTCATCAAATCCCTTCTAGATACCCTCGGCCAAACCACTCATCTTGTTGGCAACATCGGCAATCCAGCTCTAGACGCACTGGATAAAATCCAACCAGACGATGTTGTAATCTTCGAGTTAAGCAGTTTCCAACTTTGGGATCTCGATAAATCTCCACATATCGCCACCATTCTTCGCATCGAACCAGACCATCTCGATATTCACGATGGTTTCGATGATTATCTAGATGCCAAATCAAACATTGTTACTCACCAGACTAAGGACGATTTTTGTATCTACTTCCGAGACAATAAGGATTCGAAAAAAATCGCCGAAAAATCTAAGGCCAAAAAACTTTCCTATCCATTTGACGACCATGATGAATTTATTACTGGTACCGCTACACCCGAAAACGGCATCGTTCTTGACGGTTTTCTATTTTCGTTCCGCCCAATCTTATATAGTATTTTTCTGAAGAAAAAGCTTCGCGGTAAACATTTTATCGAAAATTCCGAGGCTGCCTTGCTCGCTGTCGCCGCCTACGAAAACGCTAAAAATCTTGAAGATTTCGTTCGTAAAAATGAAGCCAAAATTCGCGAAGGATTAGAAGCTTTTACACCTCTTCCACATCGCCTGCAATTTATCCGCAAACTAAATAATGTCGAATACTACGACGACAACTACGCCTCAGCTTTCCCAGCTCTCGACGTAGCGCTAAATGCTTTTAACCCCAAATTTACTAATGTCATTCTTATCGCCGGCGGCAAAGACCGTGGACTAGATCTAACCAAAATGAAACAAAAAATTTTCCATGACACTCCGAACCTAACTAAGGCAATTTTGATCGGTGAGACAAAACAAAAATTAGCCGAAAATGAACCTACCGAAAAATATGAATTTGCCGATAATTTAGAATCTGCAGTCATTCGCGCTAAAGAACTCGCCGAAGCTACCCCACACAAAGTATATGACGGCAGACAATTACCGAACACAGTTTTGATGTCGCCAGGCGCCGCCTCTTTTGATATGTTTAAAAACTTCGAAGACCGTGGTCAAAAATTCCAAAAGGCAGTTAAGGAGCTGAAATAATGTTCAAATTCTTAGACTACTATTTCGACGAGGAAACCACGACCGCAATTTTTCGTTATGCATTTTCCGACACCATCTTCACTGAACGCATAGAATTTGCCAGGACCGAATACATCATTAATCAGGAACTCTTAGGCCGCGCTCTTTTCCTTTGTTTCATTTTAATCGGCATCTCTTATTATAAAGCTCACCCTACACCAAAAGTCGACCTCGGACACCACAAAATTGACGCTTTCCAAAGTAAATTTTTCAGCTCTGTTTACCAAGAAGGTCTTTCTCAACTTGCCTTTGAAAATTATCTCACGCGTGAAGATCTCGCGCATTTCACTCAAAACTCACCCGATGAGTCCGATCCTATCCCTCTAAATCCCGCCGACTACCACGGTATACTCAGCCTCCAATCCGGCGGCAAAGATAGTCTGCTTGTCGCTACTACACTAAATGCTAAAAACATCGACTTTACTCCATGGTACTGCGCCTCTTCTGATTTTCACCCTAGTATTATCGACCAACTTACGGATAAGCCTGCTATAATAGCCAAACGTTTTATCGATCATCGAAACCGTGAAAAAGTCGGCGGGCTAAATGGGCATATCCCAATTACCTATATTAACTGTGCGATCGCGCTAGTTCAGGCTATTCTAAACCATGACTCTGTCATCCTCACTGCCATTGGACGAGAAGGCAACGAGCCTCATGCCAAAATTGGCGACATGGAAGTTAATCACCAATGGTCCAAAACCTGGCCAGCCGAGAAGGCTCTCGCCGATTACGTCCACCGCTACATTTCGCCAAATCTCAATATTGGCTCTCCTCTCCGTGGTTTTTCTGAACTAAAAGTTGCTGAACTTTTTGCCAAAAAATGCTGGCAAGATTACGGCCACAAGTTCAGCTCCTGTAATGTCGCTAATTACCATCAAAGACAAGACAACCAAGAATTAAAATGGTGCGGAAAATGCGCTAAGTGCGCCAACTCATACTTACTCTTCGCACCATTCGTCGAACGTGAAGAACTTGATTCACTCTTTCCGAATAATAGTCTATTTGAAGAACCTAGCCTGATAGACGATTATAAGGGCCTACTAGGTATCGACGATAAAATCAAACCTTTCGAATGTGTTGGTGAAATTGCCGAGTTACGTAAAGCCTACGAAATGAGACTGGCCGATTACCCAGCCCTACCGTTTACAGTTCCAGCTTCCGACTTCGACTACGAAAAAATTACTGAGTCTCAAGATTTCACAAAGGAGCTATAATATGCAAAAACAGCTCGAAGCTCTAACTAGAGATTTAAATGACGCTTGGACCAAATTAGATATTGAACATAAGCTACAACAAGTTCAAAAGTTAGAAGAAGAAGTTGCCAGCCCAGAAATCTGGCATAATCCAGAATCCGCTCGCCAAAAAAACGAGCAGCTCGCAAAACTTACAGCAGAAACTAACTCCTGGAAAATCCTCCGTGGCCAAATCGAAGATATTAAAGAATTATTAGATTTAAACGAACCAGATCTCGAATCCGAAATCGCCGAACAACTAAGTGCGTTAGAGGCCGACCTAAATAATCTCAAAAAATCTCTTCGTTTTAACGGCCCCTACGATCACAATGACGCTATCCTTCGCATTACTGCCGGCGTCGGCGGTACCGAAGCTATGGATTGGGCAGGTATGCTCGAACGTATGTATCTCCGCTTTGCCGAAAAAGCAAATCTAAAAGTTACACTCCTAGAACGTACTGCCGGCGAAGAAGCAGGTATCAAAACTGCAGTCTACGAAGTCCGTGGCCAAGATGCATATGGGAGACTCAAATCCGAACATGGTGTTCATCGTCTTGTACGGTTAAGTCCTTTTAACGCAGACAACTTAAGGCAGACCTCTTTTGCGCTCGTTGAAATTCTACCAATTATCGACAATCCGACCGACATCGAAATCAACGAAAAAGACCTTCGTATCGACGTTTATCATTCCGGCGGCCATGGCGGACAATCTGTTAACACCACCAACTCTGCCGTTCGTATTACTCACATTCCGACTAATACTGTCGTCGCCATTCAAAATGAACGTTCTCAACTCCAAAATAAAGAAAAAGCTATGGAAATCCTTCGCGGTAAACTTGCCCAGCTTCAAATAGAACAGCAGGCTGAATCTATTGATAAACTTCGCGCCGGCGAATCAGCTGGATGGGGCCAACAAATCCGAAACTATGTCATGCAGCCATACAAACTTGTCAAAGATACGCGCACGAAGCACGAAGAAACCGACGTCAACGCCGTTTTAGATGGTAAAATCAATAACTTTATCGATGCATTTCTTGACGCCAATATGTAGCTTATGTTAAAATAGCACTATGATATTACTCGATCGAGTCACAAAATTTTATCCACGAGACAGTCGTCCTGCGCTCGATCATGTATCTTTGCATATAGAGCCGAATGAATTCGTTTTCCTTGTCGGTAAATCTGGTGCCGGTAAATCCACCTTAATGAAAATGATTACCAAAGAAGAAGTGCCCGATAAAGGCAAGATTATTATCGGTGGTATCGACCTTGACTATGTCAAAAAACGCTATATTCCACATTATCGCCGTCGCCTCGGTGTCGTTTTTCAAGATTTTAAACTCTTGCCTGGTCGCACAGTTTTCGAGAATGTTGCCTTTGCTCTCGAGATTGCTGGCATGAGCAATGCTGAGATTCAGAAAACCGTTCCTAAGGTCCTCGAACTTGTCGGTCTCGCTGGCAAAGAGAAAAAATTTCCAAACCAACTCTCCGGTGGCGAACAGCAGCGCGTATCTATCGCTCGCTCTGTTGCCCGTCAACCAAAAATTCTCATCGCCGACGAGCCAACTGGCAACCTAGATAAGCTCACCCGTAGCGAAATTATCGATCTTCTCCAAAAAATCAATGATTTCGGCACCACTGTCCTCGTCACTACCCACGACGAAAACATCGTTAATAATCTCCAAAAACGTGTTATCACCCTAAAAGATGGTAAAATCGTCAGTGACCAGAAAGTAAACGGCATCTATCGCCTAGACGCTTCTCCTTCTATTATACCACAGAATACTAACTTTGTCAATCGCCAGGCTCTTCCACAACAGGTGGTACAGACCACTCAAGTTCGCCAAACCGTTAAACCACGCGCTCAGACCATTAAAAATCCTGCGCCAGCAGCGACTACTAGTCCAGTCACTTCCACTCAGCCAGAAAGTCCTGTTCGTCGTCGTCCAATCGCACTAAAAACATCGCCAATTCGACTACGTGGTACTAGGAGGGTTATCTAAAATGCCAAAAATTGCAAACAAAGAAATCAAAAACACCAAAAAGAACCTCAAAACCATGAGTAAAAGCGGTAAATCGCACCATCTGCGCAATACTTCTCGTATTGTTAAATATGGTGCCATCGGCTTTACCCGCAATATCTGGCTCTCAATTGCTGCTACTCTAGTTATGACCGTAACTCTACTCATCCTTTTCATAACCGTAATCGCTAGCGCCGTACTCAATGCTACCGCCGATTCTATTCGGGAAAAAATCGACATCACCGTATTCTTTAAGCCTGGAACATCTCAAGAAGTTCTTGCAGATATTTCAGAAACCCTCAAAGCCAACGATAACGTAAAAGAAGTAAACTTCTCAACTACTGAAGAAGAATACCAAAAATCCCTCGACCTCTATGCCGATGACGAAAACCTCATGACAACCCTGAGTGACGAAAATATGAAAAATCTTATGCTTCAAAGCATGCAATCCACTATGCGTATCAAAGTCATCGACACTAATAACATCGACGACATCAAAAATCTCGTTGAAACCGACGAAGAAATTCAAGCCAATATTGACCCCGATCGTCTTCCAACTTACGATGTTAACCGTGCCGAAATAGAAACCATTACCAACTGGGCCAACATCGCGAAAAATGGCGGTATCGTTCTCTCTATCGTATTTCTAGCTATTTCCATTTTAGTCATTTTCAATACTATCCGTATGGCTATCTATTCCCGTAGCGAAGAAATTTACATGATGAAGCTCGTTGGTGCTGATAGCAGCTTCATTCGAGGACCGTTCGTCATCGAAGCCCAAATGTGTGGCATTATTTCCGGTATTATTGCTGCCACTTTAGGTTATATTGGCTTCAATTTTGTAGCTCAACCACTAGAAGACTACGGCATCAGTATCACTAATATCCGCGATGTTCTTGAATCGCAGTGGATTATTGTAATATATGCTGCCACTATTGCCATCGGTATTGCCATTGGTACTTTATCCGCACGTATCGCTATCCACCGTTATCTTGCGAAATAGTTGCAAGACCAAAACGCTTATGCTATAATGAAAGTATGAACGCTCTCAAACGTATACTATCTCTGATACTGGTTTTGGGCACTATCTTTGGTATGACAATTTTAAACGGAGAAATCACTAATGTCTCCGCCCGTGATTACTGTGTTTCCGAGACCTGTAAAGCCGCCTCTGCCGCATATGAAGAAGCTACCCAGAAAGCCGAGGAAGCCCAGGCTCACGCCGATACTTTAGAGGGCGAAATCCAACGTTTACAATCCGAAATCGTTATGATGGAAAGTAAAATTGCCGCCAACAAAGCTATCGCCGAAGATCTAGCTAATCAGATCGCCGAACAAGAGGCTTTGCTCGCACAACAACAAAGTGGTTTTGCTGAAATCTACACTGAAGCCTACTTTGACCAAGAAGAATCCGAACTTATTAAAGCCTTAAAATATAAAACTTTTTCCGAACGTGCCGAAAAAGAAGCCCGTGATGAAAGCATAAAAGCTCAAATTAGCTCATCCGCCAACACAGTTAAAGAAACCGCCGAATCGCTAAAAATGAAAAAGGCCCAAGTCGAGGCTCTTATTGAAGACCAGGAAATCCAAACCGCCAATATTGCCGCCAACAAAGCCAAGCAATCCGAACTTAAGTCTAAGTACGAAGCTGACGCCTCGAAGTACAACGAAGATGCTAAGGCTGCCGATGCTATCAAGGCTGAAGAGATGAGCAAGGAAATTGCCAAATATAATAGTATTGGTCGTGTTGTTGCTTCTGGTACGAACTCTTATCCTTACGCTTCTAGCTGTCCACAGCAAAACTGGCGCTATACCGGAAAAGTTATTCTCGCCTATGGCGGAGCCATCTGCGAATGTACTGGTTACGCTGGATACAAAGCCTATGAACGCTACGGCGTTACGATTGGTTCATGGGGAGATGCTAAATACTGGGGAATTAGTGCCTCCAGTCGTGGCTACCGCGTAGATGATAAACCAGAAGCTGGCACCGTTGGTTATCAAACTTCTGGTACATGGGGTCATGTCGTTTGGATTGAAGCCGTAAACAGTGATGGCTCAGTCAATCTATCCGAGTATAACAACCGTTACAGCTCTATTAGTGGTGGACCAGCCGACTTCGGCTACCGTGTCAATGTCCCGGCCGGCAGTTTTCGCTACATTCATTTCCGTTAATGTGCTAAAATAGAATAATGAGCAGTCGTAAAAACTGGGAAGAAAAAAAGGTAAGTTTAGGCAGCGCTATTATCTGTGCTGCAATTACCCTCGTAGCCGGCATTGGTGTCGGTATTAACTGGAGCAACATTAAAAACACCTTCCTCCCTTACCTCACCTTTGGCAAACTAACATCATCGTCATCTATCGATTGGTCAGCCCTAGACGAAGTCTACAATACGCTTGTCTCTAATTTTGATGGAGATATCGACAACGAGGCTATTATAGAAGGCGCGAAAGCTGGCCTAGTAAACTCTCTTCAGGATAAATATACTGTCTACATGTCTGCCAACGAAGCCTCGGATTTTCAAAAATCTCTCCATGGTGAAATCGGTGCTGCCGGCATCGGCGTAGTTGTGGCCGAAAGAGATGGGTACGTTCGCATAATTCGTACTCTACCAGACAATCCAGCTCGCAAGGCCGGTCTCTTATCTGGCGATATTATCTACAAAGTTAATGGTGAAGAAGTTTATACACTAGACCCTGATCAAATCGCTGAAAAAATACGCGGCAAAACAGGTTCAGAGCTATCGCTTACTATTGTTCGTGATGGCAAAGAAAAAACCTTCAAACTTACTCGTGAAGAAATAAATAATGTTTCCGCCGATGTTACTTATGAAGGTGACACCGCCATTATACTTGTTACTCGCTTCGACAACGACACGGGTACAATCATCCAAAAATTCGCTCAAGATTTTGAGAAAAAGGGCATTAAGAAAGTTATCCTCGATCTTCGAGATAACGGTGGTGGCTATGTTTCCGCAGCCAAAGATCTTCTTAGTCTTTGGATTGATGGTGATCCAATCTGTATTCAAAAATCAAAATTCGGCAACACTACTACTTACGCTGCCCACAGTAAAAACATTCTAAAAGATATGAAAACCATTGTTTTAGTAAACGGCAACACTGCTTCGGCGTCGGAAATCGTTGCTGGCGCTCTTCAGGATTACGGCAAGGCTACTATCCTCGGCACTACAACCTACGGAAAAGGCGTTGTCCAAAGCCTAATCGATCTTAGCGGCAACACCATACTGAAAGTTACCTCCGCACATTGGTATACCCCTAAAGATACAAGCATTAATGGTACCGGCATCAAACCAGACAAAGAAGTCACCATCACTTACGATGACATCAATACCGGCAAAGATCCTCAGCTTGATGCCGCTAAGGAGCTCTAGTGGCAAACGAAAAAATCCCTCTAATTCTTATCCACGGATTCCGTGGCAATGCACTAGGATTAAAACAGTTGGCCGAAAATTTTGACTCTACAAAATACGATACTTATCTTCCAGAGCTTCCACCTTTTGGAAAATCTGCCGAAACTCTCCCTGCCTATGATTCAGAAAATTATGCTAATTTTATTGCCAATTATATAAAAGCCCATCATCTTAAAAAACCTATTCTCATTGGTCACTCCATGGGGTCCATAGTTGCTGCTGCTACTGCTGCAAAATACCCAAAATTACTAAACGACAAGATTGTCTTCCTTGCGCCAATCTCATCCAAGCCTTCGCGCCTCATTACAAGCCTCCAACCACTGATTGCTGTTCTACCCAATAAAGTTATTGGCTACCTATCTACTGAATATATGATTATAGATCGCACCGACAAAAAACAAATTTTAAAGACCACCTACGAGAGCGGCAAGTTTTTTGGTAAAAAGAAACATCTCCTTTCGGCCACCAAATTTTCTTCTAAAAATTGTATTACTGATTTCAATTTCGAAAAAAATGCCTTATTTATTGCTGGCGAAAAAGACCGTCTCGTCTCCCAAAATGACACTAAAAAAGCTGCCACCAAATATCACGCCAAAACCATTTTTCTGTCCAACACCGGACATCTTCTAAATTACGAGAAACCCCACGAGACTGCCGAAGCTATATCCTATTTCATAGAATACTAATCATCAAACGTTCGCAATTCTATCGCAGTTTGATAAATTTCCTCAAATCGTGATAAAGTGGTATTCAAATCATGTTTTGCTGCCACCTCTAGGCTATTTTTTCCGTACTCGCCTTTCAACTTTTTGTCACTCAAGATTGTGACTATCGCATTGGCTATACCTGAAACATCTTTCGGTTCACACAAGATTCCATTTCTCTTATCCTGACAAAGCTCGCTCACAGCTCCAGCATCCACAGCTACTAGGGGCAGACCAGTTGCTGCCGCTTCTATTAAAACAATACCCTGAGTTTCAGTTTCACTAGCCGTTGCAAATAAATCACCAGTCCTGTAAATCTCTTGCAAATCTGGCGGTAACACTCTTCCTAAAAACCGTACATTCCCAGAAATCCCATGCTCCTCTGTCATCTTCTCCAAATTCATCTTGTCAGTTCCATCACCCACAATCATAAACTCCGCCTCTGGAATCTTACTTAAAACCTCTTTAAAGGCCGTCAATACCACTCCGATACTCTTTTCTGGATCCACCCTGCCCACGTATAACACTCTCGGACGACCGACATCAATCTTATATTTTTTCAAAATCGATGCCTTTGGCTTACCCGGACTAAACTGTGACAAATCCACTCCATTAGACAATGCCTCAACCGGCACTTTAAACCTGCGTCGATTCTTCGGCACCAAATCATCTATCGCCATTTCCGTAGGCATCGTCGCGTACTCACTATGCTTCAAAAAACTGTTCATATAAGCCCTCACTAAAGCATCCACGGGCTTCTTCACTGGTTTCAAAAACTTAAATTGCCCAGTAATATTATCAGGGTATGCATGCCCAGTCGAAACCATAGGTACATCATATCGCCTTGCATAAGCTTGAATTGCTAACGCAATCGTTTCCGCCGTTTGTAAATGAATCACGTCTGGCTGAAACTTATCCAACTCCTTTTTGATTTCTGGGTAAGGGTATGGCGCCGCCCAAATTCCATTCTTATATATGATTCTCGGCAAAGTCACTCCTAAAAGCTCTTTTCGGTCCTCCACCTTTCTAATCTGATCAGGATAAAAAGGGAAGCGAATCGATTTTAGATACAATGTTGTTACGCCAGTTTTATGATCTTTTCGTTTATGTCTTCGCCCATTAAAGCTTGGGCAAATTACAAGCACTTCATGGCCACGCTTTGCCAAACCTAAGGCCAAATTGTGCGCAAAAACCGCCACGCCATTCGTCATCGGATAATAAATATCTGAAGCTACAACAATTTTCATCTTACTCCTATTATATCATATCTGGTCATACGGCAATTACATGCCATTGTGTTATAATTATCTTATGAAAAAGTCCAAAAAGTCCAACACTGTGACCGTCAATCGCCGCGCATCTTATGATTATCATCTTGGCGATGATCTTTCTGTTGGCATGAGCCTGACCGGCCCCGAAGTTCGTTTAATTCGCGACCACCATGTTCAGCTTAAAGGTTCTTTTGTTACCGTTAGAAATCACGAGCTTTGGCTAAACAATCTCACGCTTGGCTCTGAGACCGCCAGAAACATCCGTCTTCTCGCCACCAAAAAGCAAATCGCATCTCTAGAACGTCAAAAAATCGACGGCAGCACCATCATCCCGACCAAACTCCTCGCTGGCGGCAGATATATTAAGCTCGTCATCGCCGTAGGTAAAGGAAAAAAGAAATACGACAAACGCGAAGCTATTAAAAATCGTGACATCAACAGAGGTAGATACTAATGAATTACAACATATTTTCATGGAATGTCAATGGTATCCGCGCAGTACTAAAGAAAGGGGCGCTTCAAAAACTCATTGAAAATGAGTATCCCGATATTCTCTGTCTTCAAGAAACTAAGGCAAACCAAGGTCAGGCCGAAGTAGATTTTCCCGAATACGAAGAAATTTGGAACTCCGCTAAACGCCCAGGCTATTCTGGCACTGCAATCTTTACTAAACCAAAACCCGAAAGTATCATCTATGATTTTACCGATGATATCAAAATCGCTTACCCCTGGGACGAAGACACTTACGGTACACCACTAGACGAAGGTCGTATCTTGACCGCTGAATATCCCGAATTTTACCTCGTCACCGTCTACACCCCTAACAGCAAACGTGACCTTACTCGCCTAAAACTTCGCGAAAAACTCTGGGATCCAGCTTTTCTAGCCTATTTAAAGGACCTCGAAAAACAAAAGCCTATCGTTGTTTGCGGTGATTTCAACGCTGCCCACACCGAAATCGACCTTGCAAGACCAAAAGACAATGAAGAAAATGCCGGCTACACCAAAGAAGAGCGCCAGGGAATCGAAAATATCGTAAAATCCGGCCTCATCGATACTTTTCGTACGCTCAATCCAGACGCGAAACGTTATACTTGGTGGACTTGGCGCGCTAATGCCCGCGCTCGCAATATCGGCTGGCGTATTGATTATTTCTTCATCAGCAAATCCCTTGAGTCAAATCTAAAGTCTGCCGAAATCTACGAATCACATTTTGGCTCCGACCACTGCCCAATCAGTATTAAACTGGAGTTTTAATATGGAAGACCCAAAATCCTACTGGCAAAAACAAGAAGAGCCACTTTTTAAAGATTTAGAATGGAATTTTCCCGAGCAAAAAACCGGTACTATCTCAGTTATTGGTGGCAACAGCCAAAATTTTTCCACCATTATCAGGACCTCAGAATTTATCAAAAAAAACTTTCCATTCAGAACTGTCCAAACCATCCTCCCAGAATCTCTCAGGTCCAAATTCCCGACTGTATTTCCAGACGTCATCTTTTCTTCCGCTACTCCATCTGGCTCATTTGAAAAATCCGAGCTCTTAAACCAAGCCGTAAAGAAATCCGACTTTGCGCTTGTTCTAGGCGACCTATCCAAAAATGCTACCACAGCCATCGCTATCGCCGAAGCTATTAAAACGTCAGACACACCTACTATTATCACTCGCGACAGCATCGATTTACTATGCCCTGAGATGGCAGAACTTCTCACTCGCGACCATCTTTTCCTTGTTGCTAGTCTCGCCCAACTTCAAAAAGTCTTCCGCGCGGTCTACTACCCAAAAGTCCTGCTCCTATCTATGCCACTTCTTCCGGTAATCGAAACCCTTCACAAATTCACTATTAGTTACAAAGTTACTATTCTCACACTTCATCAAAACCAAATTATCGTCGCAAACAATGGTAAACTCATCACTACTCCACTAGAAATTGCTCAATATAATCCGTTATCACTCTGGAATGGCACACTCGCTGCCAAAATAGCCGCTATGAATCTCTGGAACCCAGGGAAACCACTTGAAGCTACTGCTGCCTCGATTTTAAACTAGTATAAATTTTTACCAATTTCTTAATCTGTGCTGATTGTAAAATCTCATGTCTATGAGCCAGCATCACTTTGCTCATTTCCGTAATTTTTTCAGGAGACATACACACCCCATCCAACGCTCTCGCCATATCAACCATCTCTGGACCACTGAATATAAACCCACCTTCCGGCACCACTTCTTTCATATCTGGATCCACAAAGAACACTGGAAGCCCGGTCGCCTCAGCCTCAAGCAAGGTCAATCCCTGCGTATCAAAACCATACGAAACCGTTACACTCAAATGCTGCGCTAGCATCTGCTTCAAAATTTCTTCATGCGGCACCATCCCATAAAATTCCACATTTAAATTATGCTTAGCCACATACCTCTTGGCCTTTTTCAAAGCATTACCATTACCAAACACCGAAACCAAAACCGGATTAGACATTTCCGCTATTGCTTGCAAAAACGGTATAATTCTTTTCTCATTTGACACTCGACTATTCCAAATCATCTTCAAGGGCTCACCTACCGTCATCTCTCGCACTAGCGACCGCCCACTTACCATCTCATCAAATTTTGCCACCATTTCATCTGCTACCCCGTTTGAAACCACCTCGATCGGCCTTGACACGCCATAATGTTTTAGCTTTTTTGCAAAATGCAGAGATGGAGTTAAAACCATATCGGCATAATTTGCATGGTTAACCATTAAAGTCCACATTTTTGCCCGCGCTATTGTCAGCGCAAGATATTTATCTCGAGAAACCACAACTTTGTTCGGAATAATTTTCCCATGCAAAAAACATAAGACTAAACCGACAAAAGTCTTAAACGGATGCGGAATATTTATCGCTACCGCCATATCCTCCCGCCCATGCATCGTTTGTACCAAAGGAAGCCCAAATTTCCGCGCTATCAGCATCCCAGCAAGCGAACAGCTCGCCTCATAATGCACATGTACAATATCAAAATCAAATTCCGGAAATTTAGTCAAAATCCACTTCATAACTCTCCGCGGTCCCCTCGAAATCGGCGCCCCGTTTGCCGACAAAAAATGCGAGAACGACGGAACTATCACTACTCCATCACCCGCAACCGACGTTTTCCATCCAGGACAAAAAATCGTCACCTCATGTCCGAGCGCTTCCAAACTTTTTTTCTGCGCCGCAATCGATGACGGAATCCCACCTGGAACCTCTAAAAATACATCTGTAAAAACCGCAACTTTCATATACTTACTGGTGGGCGGGGAGGGAATCGAACCCTCACTCTCTTGCGAGAACCAGATTTTGAGTCTAGCGCGTCTACCAATTCCGCCACTCGCCCTTAACTTAATTCTACCACTATCTAACTTTGTTGTCCAGTTAGCCAATTCCAAATCTTCTGGAAGAATGTTGGCTCGTTTTGCGGCATCACCTCGGAGCTTGAAGTCTCCGCCTGTGTCTCACCCTCATCTACAACTTCAGACTGTGTTGCCCCCGACGGTACCGGATTAACCTGCTCAGCAATAATCAAAAGTCGATAAGTCGAAACTCCAAGCGGCCAACAAGTAATAAGTGTCAGCATCGGTTTGTTCGTCTCAAAAACTAACGACTGTACATCAGATGGATCTACTGTTTTTCGATCAACCATCTTATAGGTATAGCGCACTCCCTCATAATCAATATAAATCAGATCTCCATTTTCCAATCTCTCCAGCCCCGAAAAAATAAATTTATACTGGTTTGAACTATATATATCACCGGCCGAGTGTCCCGAAATTGCCAAATTACCAATTTCACCAGGCATCGCATTTGCTCCCGGAATCGCAAATTGCGCCACTCCGTTATTCATCGCCGACATCACCTCATCTGTTGAAATTCCAAGGTGTACTGGCACATCAATATTTAGCTTTGGAATCAGCAACCTCGAGCCATCGCTTACCCCCACTGCTATCGTTGGGTCCACCTCAGAAATTCCGGTATCTTCCGTATTCCCCGGAGACACATAAGCCATGATCGGCGCAAAAATTAAACGATTATATTGCAAAAATAGGATAATTAATACTGCCGCTATCCCAGCTAAAATCGGAATAAACTTGCGGTTTTTTTTCTTCTTCTGTTCCTCTCTTGCAATCTTTTGAATTCTTGCCTTAAAACTATCCGGCTGCACACTAACTACTGTCTGAATTCCATTATCTACGTCTTCCATTTTACGTTTTTCATCTGCTTTCAAACGTTCTTGACGCATTTTTTCTTTTTCAACATACTGCACTGCCGCTTTTGCATAATATTCACTATAGTACTTCTGATAATATTGCTGCCACGCTGCATGATACTGTCGCCATGCCGCTTCACTCGCTTGCTGCGCCGTCGGATTATTCACTCTAACCTCTACGCGCTCTGCTCGATTTGCATCAGAATAAGCCGCCAGAACTTTCTTGCGTGCAATCTCAGCCGCCGTTTGCCTTTGACGGTCACTCGAAGATAGCCCACCGTTTTCAGAATTCATACTTATATTATAGCCTAAAGCCTCTCCCTTTTCAACTTTGTTCCGTGTTCAGCGACATAGTACAACCACTTATTATTAGCCGAAATTACACTATCGTATCCACTGCTCGCATCCGCTAGGACCCTTCGATTCGCACCATCAAAATCACGCTCCACCAACTTTCCGTCCGTAACATTTGCTATCAGGAACGGGTCCATCCAGTTCATCCGACTACTCTCAATAGCTACGCCACTCATTTCTCCAAGTTCCGCATTAAACACCACGATCTTTTTATCTTTCTTAGCCACAATAAATCTCCCCTTATCGTGCGCGTATAGTTCGTCTGGAATCTCAGTTAAATCCTGCTTTGCTACTTCTTTCATTTCTGATAGACTTTTATCCATCATAGGATAGTCGCCGCTATATACATACAAGACATCGTTTATAGATAATCCAATATATTTCTCACCTAAATATTCCGAAACTGTCGCCTTAGCAACGTCTGAGCCAGAAATTGTTGTCAAAATTACAACATTCTTTTCTCCTTCTCGATACAGACCGATTGTTTTTTCTCCTGCCTCATTCGGTATTGTTACATAAACTACCGACATTTCGAGATTTCCAAACTCCTCAACTCCAGACACTAGGACACTAGATATTTCCTTACTAGGTACTGAAATTTTTCGTAAATTACCATTTTCTAAGACTAGCAACCTCTCCGCTGAATCATTCGCCATTTTAACATCTGTAAATTCCATGCCAAAAGTTTCTGTAAGGTTCAGGCTCGCATCCGGATTTCGAACATTTATCAGGATAAAGTCATGAATATCGCCATTTTTCCATTCCACCAGTACTTTGTCTCCGTCATTATTCCACTCCATTCGATCAATTTCGCCCTCAATTTTTACTACTTCTTCGCTATCATTCAGACGAAAATAAGGAGCCACGTTTATTTCAGATGTAGCCACATCATCACCCCTAATTGACGCTAGATTCCAAACCGTGTCATCAGTATTCGCATATAGTAAGCTTGTTCGATTTGTCGATGCAGACAAAAATCCCAAACGCGATTCAAACTCCTTCACTATTTCAGACTCTCTATTTTGTTTAAAAAGCCTCGGATAGTCTAGCCTATATAATATTCCTGCCTTAATTTTTACCGTATTCTCCCACGACTCATATCCGTCCTTCGTCAATTTTACCGTATGTTTATCCTCAGATAACATTTTACTCATGTTCGTACGCGCAAACATCTCATCTCCATCAATAGTCACCGTGGCTCCGGTAGGCATAGAATCTATCTGTAAAAGTCCGGTCTGATTAAAGCTACCATCCAAGCCAAACTTGTAGCCCATTGCCACAAAAAGTAATACTATCACCATTAAGACTACGGTTAAAAACATCAATGATTCAGTTAAAATCAGGCGATATGTTCTAAGTCGCTTCTTTCTTTCCTTATCCATACGTACATTATACCAAATTCGCAAAAAATGTTGCAAAAAGCTATTGATTTCTATTCCGCAAAAGGTTAAAATAAGGATAACTTTATTAATTTCATGTGGAGATAATGGTTAATTATGGTAAAAATTGCAGTTGATACGCCAGGTGATAATTGTCCTAGTTCTGCGACTCACCAGACCGTGCAGAGATCTTCTGCAATCTCCAGAAAGTCGCTTCGCAAACCCAAAGCTAACATAGCAAAACCAGTAGAAGATATAAAACCCGCAAAAACTACAAAACCGATAAAAATCATAGAACCAGAAAAGTCAGCAAGATCAGTAAAACCGGTTAAATCTTCCGTAAAGTCTCCAAAAATCGCTAAGGATCGCGCCGTAAAATCTGCTCTACGCTCAGTTGCTACTATAAAAGAAGAACCTACCCCTATTCAAACTAAACACAAAAAATCTCACCGTTTTCTTCTTGCACTTGTCTGCTCAGCTGCTACCGTTGCCGGCCTCACGGCTTTCATCAACTTTAATATGCCGAATATATCCGTTAAAGTAGCCGCAATGCAGAGTGGTATCGAAGCCGCCTATCCAACTTATATTCCAAGAAATTACCAGCTCTCAAACGTTACTTCCGACAAAAACGGCAAAATTACTATGGTCTTTTCCGGTCTAGACAATAATTCTTTCACTCTTTCAGAAGAGCGCTCTACCTGGGATTCTAATGCACTACTTAGCAATTATATTAAGAAAAATAATTCAGAATATTCAACCCTTCGCGAACAGGGTATTACCATCTATACTTATCCTGGAGGAACCGCTTGGGTAAACGGTGGGATTCTCTACGAAATCACTACTACTGGTCGTAATCTCACTAAAGAGCAGATTCGGAATCTTGTCGTTTCTCTTTAATATGGTATAATATACCTATGTTTAGAACTCGTTTTGCCCCTAGCCCGACAGGCTATATTCATATCGGTAATGTACGCAGTGCAATTTATCCGTATCTTATCGCTAAACAAAGTGATGGTAAATTCATCCTTCGTATTGAAGATACTGACCAAAAACGCTATACTGCTGGTGCTACCGAGCTCATCGTCGAAACCCTAAGATGGCTCGGCCTCAATTGGGATGAAGGAATCGAGGTCGGTGGCCCTAATGCCCCATATTTCCAATCAGAACGCAAAGAGCTATATCAAAAATACGCATTAGATCTCATCAAGAAAGGCCGCGCTTATCCCGACCCCACTCCGCCTGAGACTATCGACGAATATCGCAAGTCTGACAGCGCCAAAAAAATCCCTTACCTTTATCGTAATCACCGGCCAGAAGAATCAAACCTTCCCCCAGAAGAAATCCTTAAAATTTGGCACGAAGGTGTTCCTCTTCGCTTCAAATCCGAACCCAAAAATTACGAATGGCATGATGAAGTTATGGGTGACTTAAAAACTGGTCCCGAAGTCTGCGATGATATTATTTTAATCAAAAAAGATGGTCTCCCTACTTACAACTTCGCACACATTGTCGATGATTATGAGATGCGAATTACGCACGTTGTCCGTGGCGTTGAATATCTTTCCAGTATGCCTAACTATCTTGCACTCTACGAAGCCTTAGAGATCGACCACCCTAAATTCGTCTCTCTCCCACACGTTCTCGCCGAACAAGGGAATAAGAAGCTTAGCAAACGCGACGGAGCAAAATCTGCTGTTGACTATAAAAATGACGGTGTCTTGCCAGAAGCCATGCTCAACTATTTAACCTGCCTCGGCTGGAATGACGGCACCGAACAAGAAATTTACACAAAAGACGAGCTTATCGAAAAGTTTTCTATCAGCCGTATTCAAAATTCTAGCGCCCGCTTCAACGAGACAAAACTTCTCTGGCAAAACGGTATGTGGATTCGCAAAATTTTTGACGAAGACGGTTGCGACGCACTCTATGAACGCACTACTAGCTTCTGGCCAGAAACCGCCGACTCTTATTCTGACGACTATCGCAAGCAAGTTCTCAGCATCATCTATGATCGACTCAAAGTTCTAGGTGACCTCAAAACCATGACCGAGTATTTCTTCGCATCACCAAATATCGATCTTGACTTCTTAACCTCTAACAAGTTCCTTAAAAAATTCTCCGAGCAGGAGCTTGCTGATCTCCTCAGGATTTCTGTAGACCGTTTACAGAAAATTCCAGAAGAAAATTGGAACCCAGATAAAATCCAAAATGCACTTAACGAACTTTTTACAGAAACCGGCACAAAACCAGCTGAGCTCTTTAGTCTCATTCGTATCGCTACCTCGTTTGCGCCATTTTCTCCAGCCCTACATCTTACCGCACATGTTCTTGGTCGCGAGAATTTCCTCTCCCGCCTAAACTCCACTCGCTCAGCACTTATCAACGACGAAAACTAGTTAAAGTATTCTGCATATGCTATAATTAGCACATGGTAGAAAAAGAAATGTCTCTAAAATCACATCATCATTCAAAAAAATGGGCACCGTACGTTCTCATTACCTTACTCTCTACTATCACCACCGCCGGTCTCGGCTGGGTTTACTACCAGTTATGTGGCCAAGTAGTCGAAGAAGATGTTATTGTTGAAGAGGAAATTAAAGTTCCGCACTATTATAGCGTTCTTACCGGTAAAGAAATTTCTGACCCGACGCTTAACTCTAGTCCAACTTATTGTATTCAGATTCCTAATGGCGACGACGGTGCTCGCCCACAAGTCGGCCTAAACAAAGCCGGCGTAGTATTCGAAGCTATCGCTGAAGCCGGTATCACCCGTTTTGCTGCCATCTATCAGAACCCAACTAGCAGTGTCATTGGTCCGATTCGTTCACTCCGTCTCTACTATTTCGACTGGGATGTACCTTTTAACTGCACCATCGTACATGCCGGAGGATCAAGCGAAGCTATCGCCGCCGCTAGAAGCTACGGTCGCGACCTCAGTGAGTCCAGAACCTACGAATGGCGCATTAATTCTGGCTACTGGGCCCCGAATAACCTCTTTACATCTTCAGAACTACTTGCTAAATTCAGCGCCGATTCTGGATACGGAACCTCAAATCCTAAAACCTTTGCTCGTCTAAAACCATCAGAAGCTGAAGCTGAAAGTATTGCAAATATCGCCGCAGCCAAGGCACTTACCGAAGACGAAAAATCTTCCGAAAACCAACGCGAAGTCATACCTCTAATCGACAAAATCTCTGTTCGTTTCGGCGGATCATCTACCTATAATGTCCTTTACCAATATAGCCCAGACACCAACACCTATCTCAGGTCCTACGCTTCTGGCGCTGATCATATTACCTACACTTGTCCAGAGGGAACCACTGTATCTGCACCAAAACGTGATTGCGGTGACCCAGAACAAGTCGCCCCAAGCGCAATCGCTGTCATGATGGTCGATCAATGGCTCGATTCCGACCGTTATCACCTCCGCACTCAAACCATTGGCTCTGGCGTAGCTTACATTTTCCAAAACGGAACCGCTATCGAAGGTACCTGGAACAAATCCTCACGAGAAGATCAAATCATCTTCAAAGATAAAGACGGTCAAGAAATCGCCTTCACTCCAGGACAACTCTGGATCTCGGCTGTACCAAACAGCACCGGCTCCGTAAAGTACTAAGTGCTTGAAATATTTCAATTTCTATGCTAAAATACCTCTAATGGCTCCGTCGTCTAGTGGTCTAGGACGTCTGGTTCTCATCCAGAAAATCGCGGGTTCGACTCCCGCCGGAGTCACCAGAGAATTCTACTATGAAAACTTTACCAATCGTCGCGCTCATCGGCCAAACTAATGCCGGTAAATCCAGCATTTTAAACCGTATGGCACATAAAAATATCGCAATCGTAGCCCGCGAAGAGGGAACTACGCGCGACAACGTCGTCGCAAAAATCGACGACCGTTTTTTGTTAATTGATACTGCCGGCCTAAAAGACCCAGAAGACGATTTCGAACAAGGTATTCAAGATCAAATTTCCGACACTATCGATTCTGCTGAAATTATCTTAGTTACCCTAGATAGTACCAAATACTTTGATCATCATGATAAAAATATTGCTAAATCAGCTCTTAGATCAAAAAAGCCAGTCTATCTCCTTCTAAATAAATCAGATAGAGGTGAGTCACTAGATACTAACGACTTCCGTGCTCTTGGCATCCCCGAAGACCATATTTTTCGCACTTCAGCCACCACTGGCCAAGGTATCAACGATCTTAAATCTGCAATCTCTAAAGAACTGTCGCTAGCTCCTATTCAAAAATCAACCACCGATCTCAAAATTGCACTAATCGGTCGCCCAAACGTTGGCAAATCATCCCTTTTCAATACCCTAGCCAAAAAACAGCAAGCTCTCGTCAGTAGTAGACAAGGAACTACCCGTGATATCAATCGTGTCGAGATAAAATATAACGGCAAAACCATCGAGATTTTAGACACTGCTGGACTCAGAAAACCAGGAAAACGCGAAGTTGGTATCGAAAAATTCAGTGCCATCCGTACACTCGCTGCTATCGAAGAAGCCGACATCTGTGCACTACTCATAGATAGCACCGAGCCACATTCCAAACTAGACCAATCTCTAGCTGGCCAAATCGTCAAAGCTGGCAAAGGTATTATTGTGGTTGTTACTAAAACTGACCTTCTAAAAGAACAGGCCCCAGTAAACAACTTCGACGGTAAGCCTCTAGATCCTACCGACACACTATTAAACCGCCTCGAACGCGATTTTGATTTCTTACCTTACGCGCCAGTACTCTTAACTAGTTCCGAAACTGGCAAAAATGTGACCAAACTTTTCGAACTTGCTGAACAAATCACAGAAGCCAGACAAACCGAACTCAAAACTTCCGATCTTAATAAAATTCTGAGAGAAGCTATTATCGCCCATCCACCAGCTGGTCTTAAAAATACCCACCCTAAACCAAAATATATTGTCCAGACTGATAAAAACCCTCCTTGGTTCGTCGTTCATGGCCATGAGCTGGAGCTACTTCATTGGTCCTATAAACGCTATCTGGAGCGTAAAATCCGCGAATTTTATCCATTTCTCGGTACACCAATTTTCTTCTCTTTTAAAAATGACAAAAATGACCACAAATACGAGAAAAAAGACAAAAATATGTTATAATAATTAACAGAGGTGGGCTCTTATGAGCCCTTTTTGTACATTAAGGAGGTGTTTTTATGGTAAAAGATTATCACCCAGATCTCGTACTTGGGCTCGACGTTTTAATTGGTGATCCCGACATTCTACGACCCAAAAAGGAAACTAAGAAAAAGGCTAATTGTATCTATATCCCTGAGGGCTACATCTATCGCGCTGAAGATTTCCGCAAAGAGCAATCTTCTCGTGGTGAAGCATGCAAAGAGCTTCTTTCAATTTTTAAAGAGATTTCTGCAGCCACCAGAGGTGTTCCCCATGCGGTTTTCGAGCTGGAAAACGGGGTTTTGGTCAAAATAGTTAAAGAAAAGCCTGAGTTCATGCCCCAAAAAATGGCCAAAGATAGTTCTAGAGCTCAAGCCATAGCCACTGCTCTAGATCTAAAGGGGAAAAAATGCGAGGTTGCAATTATGACTGGAAACGACCTCATGAGCATCGTTGCCTATCAAAACGACATTGATGTTGCCCATGTCAACCCAGACGTCTACAAAGGCCGCCGCAAGCTTGTTCTGCCGCTTGAACTATCTAACCTTTGGTACGGCAAAATTTTATCCCTGAGGATCTAACTCATGGATTAATCGGCGAAGATGAGCCGCTAGTAGATAACGAATACATAGAATTCGTCGTCGAAGACACCATCAGTAGTAAACCTAAACAGACTGACTCCGTGTCGCTCGATACTGATCATGATCGCAATATCCAAAATTGGATCACACTTATCGGTCGCTATGACGCTACAAAAGGTGGTGTAATTCCAATCAACATTGCGGAACGCTTGCATGAAATCAAAGCCCCTTTTATGCCGCGTAACCCCGGTCAAGCCATGGCACTAGACGCTCTTCTTGCCCCACCTGACGAGGTCTCGATTGTTATACTTTCCGGAATCTTCGGTTCTGGAAAAACCTTTCTGACTACGTCTACCGGAATCATGCTAACCGAACAGGATCATTACGAACAGATTTTCGTCTGTCCACGCGATGGTGCACTTGGCAAAGAAATCGGTTACTTGCCTGGAGGTATTGATGCGAAAATCTATCCAAAGATGGCTCCAATTTTCGATAATATCAAGAGCTTTTTGAAGCTCCGCGGAGACTACTTAAAGACAGAGAGCAGCAAAAAATACAATGATACCGGGAAAAATAATGCCATAAATAAGCGTGAACTTCTCAACCGACGCGTAAGCGACATCTACGCTAAACATTTTGAAAGTGAAGCCCTTATTTATATGCATGGACGTAATATCCCCGACTCATTTATCATCTACGACGAGTTTCAGGATATGGAACGCTACCAAGCTAAGGCCCTACTTACGCGTATAGGCGAGAATAGTAAGACCGTGGTCACGGGAGACCCCGAGCAAAGGACTAATCCCTACTTAAATGCTAACTCAAACGGCCTTTCCTATGGCGCTTCCCATCTTAAAGGCGAGCATCACACCCGCATTATCACCTTCACCCAAGAAGAAATCGAGCGCTCAGGCATTGTTCGCGCAATCGCCGCTCGTTTCTAGCTATTAACCCCCGAAAGGGGGTTATTTTATATGCTCATCAATTTTTTCGACCGCTCCCCTCAAAATCTCCGGCAAGCGCTCTTTTTCCTCTGGTGAAAACTTACTTAACACAAAGTCCATATCGCTAATTTTTCCCCTTATTTCAGCATTATTAGTCCCCAATTTTAATCGTGAAAACTCATTAGTATTCAGCTCCGCAATCACCGACTTTAGGCCATTATTGCCGCCAGCCGAGCCCTTCGCTCGATATCTAATTTGACCAAAAAGCAGATCAAAATCATCACAGACTACTAATATGTCGCCAGGCGAAACCTTAAAATAATGTGAAAACGCCTGCACCGACTTCCCAATATTATTATAGTAAGTCTGTGGCTTAATAAAAATCGTATCGCCGGCACGCAAGTAAATTGCATCAAATTTTGGAGTTTTCTGCCATTCTAAACCCTTAACTTTTACATAAAAATCAAGTACAAGAAAACCAAAGTTATGCCTTGTGAAATTATACTTACTCTCTGGATTTCCAAATCCAACTACTAACTTCATGGCACTATTATAACAAATTCTAGCGTAACATCCACTTATTCATACCTAGCGGTACCACCACATCCCGAATTTCAAGCATAGTAATCGCCTGATTGAATTCCTGCACTGAGATATCAGAGTTCATCACTATCTGCTCCCCATCATTTACCCCTGATAAAATCTGCTTTACAATTTTTTGCTCTACCGGCGATCCGCCCATAAACGATTTTTTAGACCTTTTGGCATGCACCCTTTCTGGAAACAACTTTTCAACCAAATCGCTTGGCTTAAGATAGGGAATCGCCCCTTTTGCAATCAACTTGTTACATCCTTCCGATAAAGGTCTATTAATATCCCCCGGCACCGCAAATACTTCCTTTCCTTGTTCAAGCGCGTGGGATGCGGTATTAAGCGATCCGGAGTGGTCTGCTGCCTCTGCAATTAGGACTACGTCCGATAGTCCAGATATTATCCGATTTCGCGCCAGAAAGCGCACTCCGCCAACTTCTCCGTATCCACCGCTACCATCCGGCCCGTACTCTGATATAACCGCCCCTCCAGCCGCTATAATTTCTCGCGCTAAACCAGTATGACTGATCGGATATATCCGATTTATTGCCGTCCCCAGCACTGCAATAGTTACCCCGCCTGCATCCAAAGCCCCTCTATGTGCTATCGAATCTGTCCCATATGCTAGGCCCGAAACTACTATTGCCCCAGCCTTGGCCACTTCATATGCCGCTCTGTATGTCACCTCCTTTCCATAGCTAGTATTCTTCCTTGCCCCCACAATTGCAACTGTTGGAACACGATTCTCCGGTATTTTTCCATAGTAATACAATATTTTAGGCTTAAGCACAATAGAGCATAACACCTCTGTAAAACCCGTCTCTTGGGGTGAAAACTTATTGATTTTCATAAAAAATGTGAAAAAAGTGTTGACTTTATTTATACGTTGTGCTATAATCAAAACAGTTAGGGGCCAAAACCCCTACACCGCACCTAAATAAATCATAATTCTAGGTACTATTGTACCATGAGTTGCGTGTTCTTAAAACCCTTTCGAGACCTAAAATTTCTTTACGGTTTCAGGTCTTTAAGTATTACCTCCACTTTAGAAAGGATAAATTTTAAGAACATAGCAATCCCCATAACGGGCGGGCCCCAGTGTTTGTGTGAGGTGGGTCGCGCTTCCGGGTCTCCCGGTATTCTTGCACTCAAGAAGTGTTGTGGGGCGAAAAAGCCACATGGAATTAGGTGATGCCCACCCTTACCTAATACGTGTGGCTTTTTCGCTACCGGAAAATTCTTGTGTTATAATCAAACTATGAATAGTATCCTCAAAAAAATCCTAAGTCTTGCGGTTGCCGGCCTCATGATTTATCTCTTAATCTGGCCCTTCATCAATTCCGCAATTTCACACAACTATTACATCCGTGCCGTTACAGACGGATCTCCTGGGCGATCCTATACTGCCGAATTTGGAAACGGCTATTTAAATGTTAGCATCGCTCACTATAACAATATCGCCACCCAAGAAGAAAATCCTAAAGAAAATGAGGAATACTCTACCGAACTCGACCAAGACACCCTTGAAAAACTCGAAAAAGTCACCAATAGTTTCAAAGGCTTTCACATTTTTCCACGCCGTCATAATGGCTATGGATTCTATTATGATGGCCTCGCTGATAGCAATTTCTTCTACACCGCAGAAGAAAAAGCTAATATATTAAAATTTACCCAAATTCTTGAAAAAATCGCCCGAGGGTCCGAAAAATATCCAGAAAAACGTGGGTTTACCTACGAAAAAATCGGCCAGAAAGAACTTGACGGCTTCATAAAAGAGCTTGACTTAGAAGAATAAAGTGTTACTATAAAGAATATGTCAAAAAATCTGGTTATCGTAGAGTCCCCGGCCAAAGCCAAAACCATCGAGAAATACCTTGGTAAAGATTTTCAGGTCCTATCTAGTGTCGGCCATATTAGAAAAGACACCAAGGTTGACGTGGATAATGATTTTGCCGTCACCTACGAAATCGATCCAGACCACGAAAAAATAGTTAAAGAGTTGAAAAAAGCCGCAAAATCCGCCAGCACTATCTGGCTCGCTACCGATGAAGACCGTGAAGGAGAAAGTATATCTTGGCATCTTCTTGAAGTCTTAAAACTCCCGCAAGCTACCAACCGCATTACATTTCATGAAATTACCGAGCCTGCCCTGAAAGACGCCATCGCGCACCCTCGTACAGTTGATATGAATATGGTTTCATCTCAACAAGCCCGTCAAACCCTTGATATGCTCGTCGGTTACGACTTGTCTGGTGTTGTCCGCCGTAAGGTTCCTGGTGCTATCTCTGCTGGACGTGTTCAGAGTCCAGCCCTCCGTCTCATTGTCGAACGTGAACGTGAAATCGACAACTTCAACAGTAAATCCGGATTCAAAATTACCGGCACTTTCAAAAAAGGTCGCTCGAGCTTCCAGGCCAACCTAGAGAAATCCTCTGAACCAAAAACTGAAGCGGATGCTAAAAAATTCCTCGAAAAATTATCCGGTCAAGAGTTCACCGTAAACTCCGTCGAGAAATCCGAAGGCACAAAATCTGGCCCTACACCTTTTACCACTGCCGCCCTTCAGATCGAGGCTAATAGTAAACTCGGATTCTCTGCACGTACAACCATGTCTGCTGCTCAATCTCTTTACCAGGCCGGGCACATTACCTATCACCGCACCGACAGCCTAAATCTTTCTAAGCAGGCCATCGGTCAAATCGCGCACTACATCGAAGAAAACTTTGGTAAAAATTACCTCCACATCCGCACTTTTAAAACTAAGTCTGCTGGCGCGCAGGAAGCTCATGAGGCCATTCGACCTACCAATATCGCAAAAGAAACCGCCGGCAAAACCGAGTATGAGAGGAAACTCTATAATCTTATTCGTACCAGAACGTTGGCCACCCAGATGGAAAATGCCAAAGTCGCAAAAACTACTGTTAATCTTTCTCATAATTTTATTGCCAAAGGCGAAATCATCATTTTTGATGGCTTCCTAAGGGTTTATGGCAAGAGTAAAGACCTAGAATTACCAGAATTAGCAAAGGGTGATACTGTAAAATACACCGAAATTATTGCTCACCAGACTTTCGCTAAACCACCAGCACGCTATACCGAAGGTTCTCTCGTGAAGAAGCTCGAAGAGCTCGGCATTGGCCGTCCGTCCACTTATGCTTCCATTATGTCCGCCATACAAGCCCGCGGATATGTCGAAAAAGGTGAGTCCGAAGGTTATCCCCGCGATATTATCGAGTATGTCCTGACCGATTCAGTTTCCAAACAAACTGTCCAGGAAAAAACTGGCGCCACTAAAGGTAAGCTTGTTCCTACCCCTGTGGGAGAACTTGTCTCCGACTTCCTGTCTCGGAACTTTGATCAAATCGTCGACTACGATTTTACTGCCAATATTGAGGAAGACCTTGATAAAATCGCTGAAAACAAGCTCGAACGTGTTAAGATGCTCAAAGATTTCTACGGTCCATTCAGCAAAACCGTGAAAGCCTCCGAGAAAACCGAACGTTTTAATGGCGCAAACTCTCTCGGCATAGATCCAAAAACCGGAAAGAATATCTATGCCAAAATCGGTAGAAACGGCGGCTTTATTCAACTTGGCGAAAATGAGAAAGAATCAGGTGAAAAGCCACGTTTTGCACCTTTGCCGAAAGGAGAAACCGTCAAAACTGTTACTCTGGAGCAGGCTCTAAAGCAACTCGCTCTCCCAGAACTGCCAAGAAATCTTGGTAAAGCCAAAGATGGCACTGAAATTATCGCCGCCAGCGGGCCTTTTGGACCATACTTAAAAGCCGGTGGTTTCAATATCCAAATGAAAGGCTACGACCCATATAGAATTACTCTAGAAACCGCAGAAGAGCTCTACAACGCCAAAAAAGCTAGCATTTTAGCCGATTTTGGCGACATTCAGGTTATTAATGGCGCCTATGGCCCATACGTCAAAGGCCCAGGTCGCCGCAATTTTGCTAAAGTCCCAAAAGAAAAGGATCCAAAAAAGTTGACAAAAACGGAATGTATGAAGATTTTAGAAGAAAAAAAATCCGCCCCAAGACGCCGCCCACACTCTGTAAATCGCAAAAAATCCGCTAAAAAATCCGCTAAAGCTAAAAAATAATACACAATATTTTATTGACTTCGCCAAAAATATGGTACAATTATTTACAGAAAGTCATGCTTCTCCAGTTGACATTCTAATACAAATATGATATTATAAAAACAAATCCATAATATTAACTGGGGTGGAAAAAGGAAGGAATCAATGGACCAGAACGCGGCAATCCTGCAAAATGCCATCGAAGGAAGCCTAAATATCATCGAACAAGACCGCGAAAGAGAAATTATCTCTAGACGTTTCGGACTCTCGGGACAAAAAGAGACTCTCGAACAAATTGGTGACATGCTCTCTATTACTCGTGAACGTGTCCGTCAACTGGAAAAAGCCATCTTAATTCGTCTCCGTATTGGCTCCGAAGAGGGAACCATCAAAGAACTCACCGCCGCTGAAAAGATTATTATCAGAAACCTCACCGAAACCGGTCGCGTAGCTCGTATCTCAGTTCTCGCCGACAAAATTTACGGTCGCAAAACTACCGCTACTGAACAAGCCGGACTATCTCTCATTGGCAGTATCTCTTCCTCCCTCACCCTCATCGACGAAAACGATAGCTACTATCTCAGTATTGGTATCTCAGAATACGGCGATGAACACAAAATCAAAGCAGAAGCTGATGAGATTGTTTCAATTATCAAGAAAAATAAAGCCCCTATGACTCTTGATGAGTTAGATGAAAAACTAAATTACGAACACCCTTCACACATTGCCGCTATTGCCTCAATTTCTAAAGCCCTATCTTCGCTTAACGGTCTCTGGGGTCTATCTAAATGGCCTACTGTCAACCCAAAAAATATTCGGGATAAAATCTTTGTAGTTCTCGAAGGGAAGAAAGAACCCATGCATTTCGCCGATATTGCCGCTGCCATCTCAGAATCAGATTTCAAGCGCAAAAATGTCACTATTCAGGCCATCCATAACGAATTAATTAAAGACCCTCGCTTCGTCCTTATCGGCCGTGGTATCTACGCCCTTGACTCCTGGGGATACAGGAAGGGAACCGTATCTGATATTATCGTCAGCATCCTAAAAGAATCCGCCAAGCCACTTACTCGCGAAGAAATTGTCAAAGAAGTTCTCCACGCTCGCAAGGTAAAAGAAACTACTATTCTTCTCAACCTCCAGAACAAAAAACTCTTCAAGAAAATTGATAAGAATTCCTATACTCTCGCCTAAAATAATGTTATAATAAAACTATGTTGGCGAACGTCATCCACTTTATTTTAATGCCAATCTTCTGGATCCCAGTAGTCGCTATTTTGATTGTCTTAACTTATCGCAATTATCAAAAATTGAACCGTCTCAAAGTCCTAAATGTTGATAGTGTACTTTTGATGCTGGAAATTCCTCGCACTAACGACAAAAAGGAACTCGCCGCAGAGCAACTCTTTGCCTCTCTGCACGGCATTCTAAGAGACCGTGATGAGCTGAAAAGTTCTGGTGGAGTCCAAGAGCATTTGTCATTCGAAATTGTCTCTACTGGTGGCCAAATCAGATTTTTCGTCTGGGTACCTAAAGTTCTCCAGAGCTTCGTCGAAAGCCAGATTTATGCTCAATACCCTTCCGTCCAAATTTACAAAATGAAAGAAGATTACTCTATAGACAAAAAACATCATCCAGTCGTCTATACCTCTGAGATTACTCTATCTGAAAACGAAGCTTTACCTATTAAGACCTTCGACAGCTTTGAAGTTGATCCTCTCGCCGGTATTACTGGTACACTTGCTAAACTCAATCCCGACAACTCTGAAGAACTCTGGATTCAAATTCTAACTCGCCCTATCGCCGATGATTGGCACAAAACTACGACCGACCGCTGGATAGAGCGGATGAAATCTGGCAACCGTAATTTTCGTTTATTTGGAATCGATTGGGGATGGCTCGTCCAGGGTATAGGTGCACTCTTCCGTCCACCCGAAGGTACTGCTCCAGCCACCGTTGAACTTTCTGACCGCACTAAGACCCAAATCAGCAAAGCTGAAGAGAAAGCTGAAAAACTTGGCTACGAAGTAAAGATCCGCCTTGCTTATCTCGGTAACGATCAAACCGATGCTAAGCTCAATATGCAAGCTCTCGTCGGCACTTTTAAACAGTATAATTCTACTAATCTTAATGGTTTTAAGAGTATAGGCGGGTCCTTTGACCGTTCCGCGCTTGAATCTTATCAGCTCCGACAATTTACTAGTCGTGGCTTCATTCTCAATATCTCTGAACTCGCCTCGGTCTATCATCTCCCGCACACCTCTGTTGAAACCCCAAATATTGTCTGGGCGACCAGTAAAACCGCCGAACCACCAGCTCAACTACCCCTCATCACCGGTGATCCAAAAAATGACGAGCAAATCTCTGCTTTTGGTCTAACTAATTTCCGTGGCATCAATCATCAATTCGGTATGCTTCGCCGTGACCGCTCCCGTCACGTCTATATCATCGGTCAAACCGGGGCGGGGAAGAGTGGCATGCTTGAGCTATTTGCCCTGTCCGATGTCTTTTATAATCAAGGTTACTGTATTATTGACCCGCACGGCGATTTTGCTACTAATAATCTAAAGTTTATTCCGAAGTCTCGCATTAAAGATGTGGTTTATTTTAATCCAGCTGACAGGGAATATCCAGTCGCCTTTAACCCTCTTGAGCTTTCTGATAGCTCGAGAAAACCTAACGTAGCCTCCGAAGTCATCGGCGTCTTGAAACGTATGTTTGGCGACTCTTGGGGTCCCCGCCTTGAGCATATCCTCCGTTATACCCTCCTCGCCCTACTTGACCGTCCTGAAACTACCCTTCTTGATATTTCTCGCTTGCTCACTGATAAAGATTTTCGCAAAGAAACTCTCGAATACTGCCAAGATGTTACTGTTCTCCAGTTCTGGAAACACGAATTTGGTCAATGGAATGAAAAACAGGTTAACGAGTCTATCGCCCCAGTTTTGAACAAAGTTGGCGCCTTCACTGCGAACCCAATCATCAGAAATATCATCGGTCAACCAAAATCCAGCTTTGACGTCCGTAAAATTATGGACGAAGGGAAGATCCTAGTTGTAAACCTCAGTAAAGGCCTAGTAGGGGAGGACAACGCCGGTATTCTCGGTGCCTTCCTCGTCACAAAAATCCAGCTTGCCGCTATGAGCCGTTCCGACATACCAGACGTCGCTGATCGTCGTCCGTTCTACCTGTATGTTGATGAGTTCCAGAACTTCGCCACTGACTCCTTCGCGGTTATCTTAAGTGAAGCCCGTAAGTATGGCCTCAACCTTACTGTTGCTAACCAGTATATCTCCCAGATGACCGACTCTGTTCGCGATGCTGTCTTTGGTAACGTTGGTACCACGATTTCCTTCCGCGTCTCTGCCGATGATGCCCCTATCCTCGCTAAGCAATTTGAGCCTACCTTTGAGGATCAAGATCTCCTCCAGATGAACAACCGCAACTTCGTCATCTCTATGATTATCAACGGGGAAAAAGTACCAGCTTTCTCTGCTACTACCTTAAGTATCCCAAATACTCCAGAAGATAATACCGCCGCTATCATTACATCCTCACGCGAACAGTTTTCACGTCCTCGTGCCACCGTCGAAAAAGAAATCCGTGAGACTATTGAGCAGAGTGAAAAATACAAAAAAGACCTTAGTGACTCTGGTCGTGAGGCTGGAGAACAGGGAAATACGCGAGAAAAAAATACTCATAATTCCCCTTCCCCATCTCCGAAGTTTACCTTCCAGCCTACCCCTAAAACTGACTTCAAAAAGCTTAAACTCTCCCCTAATACCGCTGAAAATAAATCTGACCGCCCAGGTCTTAAGGATCTAGGAGCCCTTGTCGCTGAAGCCGAGAAGGCAAAGAAAAAACAGCACGACAAGCCGCAGTCGGGCAATAGAAAATATAAGCACAACAAGAAATAGTGCTAATCTAGAGCAAAACCACAAAAACTAGACGACCAAGTTTACGTCTTTTCCATACAATCTTAATGTCGCACAATGTATATTTTACGACATAAACATACTAAGCTCCCCACGAACCAACTATTAAACTTCCAACGTGTAACCTACTTCTATTCACGCAAAAAACAGAGAATCATTAACATATTTTCTTTCGCACGCCCTTATAAATAACCTTCTAAAAAAACCAACCAAAAATCCGTCTAAAATCCGCCAGAAGCGCTTCTGGAATTGCTCAGAATTACCACCCCTGTAAGCCTCCGTGAAATATTTACATTTCACGCTCCACCCCTGTAAACCGCCGCAGATTTTTTAAATTTGACTTTTCCCCACTTTTATTCTCTTTTTTTCACATTTCCCTACCTTCCCCGCTTGGCTCCCTAAAAACCCCATAAAAAATCACCTCTAAAAAATTCCTTTCCTTCCCTCACCCGAACAAAAACCGAACTAAATATCCCCCACTATTTTACTTAAAATATGCCTTCCCCTCTACGCGTACATCCAGATAACCCGGCACAAACCCCTTTAAAGCCAGGTATTTTATCATCCTATCCGCATCTTCCGCCGAAACCGCCGATCCTCTGTCTAGATTCATCTTTATGTAATACGGCACCCCATCTACATGTACATCTACTTCTCGCCTCTTTCCCGCCGGTACCGCCGCTCGTACCAACTTATAGCCAAGATCAGCAAAATCTTGTTCCAACATCCCGACAAATTCACGCGTCCGGTTCGTAATCCCTATCCCAGACTCATCTATAATCTCTACTGAAGGTTCATATTTAACGTCCTTAGTTCCAACATTAGTTAGCGGAGTCTCTGCTAGGCTTTTTATTCCCAAAATCACTAGCCCAAACACCACCACTACTAAAATCGCAAAGATTAATACTGTACGAGTCTGCCGATTTTTGACTTTCTCACGTTCTGCGATTCGCTCCGATTCCGACTCTAGCCTTTCCCTTTCTTCCGCAATCGTTCGCCCAACCCGCATCGAATCAAAACCACTTCTACGCCTACTAGTCTTCATCCAATCCCACCCTTATTACCATCTCCGCCAACTCCTTTGCTGCCTCCGGCCTAGATACACTATCATGCAAATTCTTTGCGAGATTCTCTCTCACTTTCGGACTCCGCACTAGTTTACGCGTCAATTCTAGAAGCAACCCAGGCTGATTCATCATTCTTTCATCGCCAATCATCGCTACCGCCTCCATTCCGACCAACCTCTCCGCATTCTTTACCTGATGTGCACCCGGTAACCGCTCAAAAGGTATCAGGATTACTGCCTTCTCAAGCGCCGCCAGCTCCGCAATCGTCGTCGCTCCAGCCCTAGAAATTACCACATCTGCCGCCCCAAGCAACTCATTCATTACCGAGTTAAACGCCCACATACGAAAATCCGACTGCAACTTAGCTTTTTCCCAATCCTCATATTTTTTCAAATCCACCATATCTTCATAATGCTTCCGCCCAGCTACCAACCCAACCGAGGTGAACTTTAGCATCTCCGGCAAAATCTCACGCACTACATTATTAATGTTCTCCGAACCCTGACTGCCACCGGTAATCACCACTAACGGCCTCTCCGGATCAAACCCAAAGGCCTTTTTCAAGCTCACCTGTTTCGAAACCGAAACTTTCTTGAATTCTGGAGCTACCGGAATCCCCACGAACTGCCAGTTATCAGGATGCTCATCCGTCTCAAACGGCACCCCCATAGCCACCTTCGCCGCCCTCTTCATCAGCAACCGATTCGCCAATCCTGGCACCACATCACTCTCATGTACTACATACGGAATCTTCAAAAACTTTGCCACCAGCCCAACCGGCAGCCCTACAAATCCACCCTTTAAAAACACTACGTCCGGGCGTTTAGATGCTGGAAGCATCCTGAAGAAACTTTGCACTAATCCCGTCACGAACCCGCAAAAACCTACAAAATTCCCCCACACAATATCTTTAAAGAAAATATCCAACCTATGCAAATATTCACGCATTCCCCACCCGGCATACCTATGAAACTTCCCCGAAGCTACTTTTCTCACCTGGATATAAGGTCTTTTTCCGGAAACTCGCGACTCCTCACCCCAGGCCACCCCAATTTCAGTTGTAATTTTTACAACATTTTTATAGTACTTCCGATCGGTCCAAAACTCAACTCTAGTTCTCGGCTTCAGCTTCAATATTTCACGCACTACGGCGACGGCTGGCGTGATATGTCCGCCTGATCCCCCGCCGACTACTAATACCTTCATTTCGCTCCTTTACTTCTCTTCCAGTATAACACGAAAGTTGGGTCGACAGCCCCAAACCATACGAAATAAAAATCATACTCGTTCCGCCATAAGAAAGCAGCGGCAAAGTAATCCCGGTCAGTGGTATCAACCCCGTCATCGCTGCAATATTCACTATTACGTGCGCCGCCACCCAAGCAAACACGCCAACCACCACTAGTCCCTCTTCTTCAGGAAGACTTCCCGAAACTTTCAACAAATTCAAAAGTAGTGCCGTGAAACATCCAATCACCGCAACCAATCCAACAAAACCGAAGGTCTCCCCCATTACCGCAAACACCGAGTCATTTATCGACTCTGGCAAATAACCAGTCGCCTGCACACTATTCCCTACTCCCACTCCAAACAGCCCCCCAGTGCCAATCGCCAACATCGCATTATCGATATGATACGACGAGTCCGAGTCCCCTTCGCCCGAAAACGTCATTAAGCGCTCCAACCGGTGCGGAGACACTAAAATCGACCCCACTCCAGCCACGCAAATCACCCCTAGAACCAAGGCAAAATTCCGCATCGATACCCCACTCATAAACAACATCGCGAGAATAATTGCGATTAAACACACGCCAGTCCCGAGATCTTTCTGCGCCACCACAACGAAAAACAGTGACAACCCAGACACAATCGCAAAAGGTATCCAAAAATCGCGCGTCTCGAACGTCCGAGCCGCCTTATGCTGCGAGATTAACTGCGCCAAATATAACACCAGTGACAACTTCAAAAACTCCGCCGGCTGCACACTAAACTGACCCAAATTAATCCACCTACAAGCCCCCAGCTGACATGAAGCCAAACTCGACCCCACCAGCGCTAGTAACCACAAAAAAGCACAAGCCCCAAGCGACAAAAGCATAAGCACTTTGGCAAAACTAGCCAGCTTAGCATAAGGAAAACGAAAAGCCGCTACGAACGCCACTATAGAAAGCGCTACCGAAATCGCCTGATGCACGAAAAAATAACTCGTCGAATAATTCGTACCATAAGCCGAATTCATAAAATTCGCCCTCTGCGAGCCAATCGCATAAATCACCACTAGCCCCACCCCGAGCAACAAGAATGTCAAAACCCCAATCGCCCGATTGCTGCGATGTCTACGCATAGTTAATAATTCCCCCCGCTGCCGCCATAAATACGCCAATCAGCCCCAAAATCCCCGCAATCACCCAAAACCGCATCACAATTTTCGCCTCTCCCCAACCCTTAGCTTCAAGATGATGATGAATCGGCGCCGAGATAAACAGTTTATGCTTAAATACTTTCTTCCAAAACATCTGCAAAAGTGAAGATCCAGCTTCTACCACAAAAAGCCCACCGATCACCGGCAGTAGCAAAAACGAGTTCGTCATCATTGCCACCACCCCGAGTCCAGAACCTAGCGCAAACGAACCTACGTCACCCATCATAAACCTCGCTGGCGGCACATTGAACCAAACATAAGAAAGCAGCCACCCTACCACCGTAAAACAAAAGCCCGCAAGCATCCAATTTCCCTGGAAAAGCGCAATCACTCCGAATGCACCATAAGCAATCATCGACAGACCCCCGGCCAGCCCATCTAATCCATCAGAAATATTTACCGCATTCGAAGTCGCCACCACCGCAAACGCAAATATCAAAATCATCAGCCACTCTGGCAAAACCAACGGCCCCACATACGGAATTTCCACCGCATTCCAGCCCAATTTTACCGCAAAATACCACCCGAGTAGCAATCCTACCGCTGTAATCATCGCAAACTTCACCGGCGCACGCAGCCCCGCCGCCCCATGACCATCGCCAAACACATTAATCAAATCATCAATCAGCCCCACGAACGACCCGCCAACGAATCCAAATAGCGGTAACCACGTCTGCCCCCTGTCCCAGTTGCAAACATACGTTACAACCGTCACCGTCGTCACCCCCACAACTCCCGCCATCGTCGGAAATACGCGACCCTTAGCAAACTTATGTGCGTGCAACTTCGTCATTACCGGCAACGCCTTACCATCCACAGCCGTCTTTTTCTGCTTCTTCCACCACTTATGTTTATAGGCAAAATGCGTATAGAGCGGTGTCAAAAACATCGCCAGCAAAAACGAGCCTAATGCCAGTACTAATCCATAAAACATTTCGCCAGATATTGATAGATTCATTCTTACTCCTTTGGCCTTATCCTTAGTTCATCAATCGTCACATTGGATAACACGTTAAATAGTGGCAAAGCGTCCGCTGTCCCCTCGAGCGTTCTACCCTCTTCCCATATTTTAACCATTATTACGTATTCTGGCAACTCCCCCTCTGTTCCCCCAAACCCAATATAACTACCGGTCGTCTCGTCAAACGTATACGCACCGTTTTTAATTCCCTGCGCCGTACCAGTCTTCCCTCCGATATAGTATCCAGGCCGATCAATCCCATACGTTCGCTGCAGCCCTCTCGTTCCCCAAATCATTTCCCGCATCGTCGCCGAAGTTTCTTCCGAAACCACATCTCTCACTGGCCCCTTTTGCTCCTTCGCCACAAATTTTCCATCCTCGGTCATCTCACCCGCCACAACGGTCGGCGCATAATAATGCCCACCATTCACTAGCGCCGAAAATGCCGCCGCTACCTGTATCGGCGTCAAATTAATATTCTGCCCGAACGTCATATTCGCATACCGCGAATTTAGACCATACCCATCGTTTGGCCCCACAATCAAACCAGTCGCCTCATAAAGTTCAATCCCAGTCGCCTGTCCCAACCCAAAATGATTGTAATAATAATCATACAGCTTTTCTCGACCAGCCTGAGTAATTTCCGAACCCGACCCTCCGAGCAACATCAGCGCTGTCATCGACCCCGTATTTAGCGAATAATTAAGCGCAGTCTGCATCGTAATCGTACCAAGCTGCCCAGAATACGCATTCTTAATCGGCCACCCGTCAACCGTAATCGACCCCGAATTATAATAAGTAGTCCCCGGCGTCATCACCCCTTCCTCAATCGCCGCCGCAAACGCAAACGTCTTACATATCGACGCCGGCTCATACGCCACTTCCGTAATCTGATTTTGATACACAGAAGCGCTCGAAACCCGCCCATAGTCAGCCGGGTTATAATTCGGCAACGTCGCCATCGCCAAAATTTTACCAGAAGACGGCTCCATCACCACTGCACTCGCATGTCCAGCCTTAGATGTCGAGAGATATTCCGCCATCTTTTTCTCAATCCGATTCTGCAAAGTCCGATCAATCGAAAGTACAATATTCTTCCCGTTCTCCGCCGGCACCCGCACATTATTATCGCCGATCGAAAGCGCCACATTATTCACATCCGTCACGGTCTTGAGTAAACCATTCTTTCCCGAAAGATCATCATTAAGCGCACCCTCAACTCCATACTGCCCCTTGCCGTCCGCATTTACAAACCCCAACAGCGAAGACGCCATCTCCCCCTCGGCATACACTCGCGCATTACCCTCCTGGTAATAAACTCCCACCAGCGCCGCCTCCTTCATCTTCTGTACTTCTTTTCTTTCCACATTTCGCGCCACCACATAATATCGCCTCGTCCGGTCTTTAAACACATCGTCCCATTTCGCCACCATCTTATCCGGCGCCGCCGCCGAAATCACAGTGGCAACCTTCTCCTCGTTCGCCGTCATCGGATCCACAATCACCGTCCACACCGCCCGATTCATCACCACCTTCACCGGCGCATCATTGTCCATCATATAAATCTCACCCCGATCCGCCACAATCGTGTTCTGCACGATATGCTCCGCATCCGCTTTTGCCACCCAACTTCCATGTTGCAAAATCTGAATCACAAAAAGCCTCGCGACAATCACCGACATCGCGATAACTAGCCCATACTTCAAAATCCTCGTACGGCTCATGCTTTAATTATACCACGAAAAAGAGTCAAAAACCCCTATTATTCATTAACATAGCCAGAAACTTGAGCGTCCTGCATCGCAGCCGCCACTTCCGAACTCTCCGCCGCCGCAACCGAAGTCAGCCGCGCTTTCTCCACCGCGAGATCCTCTTTCTGCGCAGTCAATTCCGAAATTTCATCATCAATTTGTGACAACTCATAATCATACGAAGTTGCTTTCGCACCTTGCGTCAAATATATCAATCCCACAACGAGCAGCAACATCCCCAAAATCGCCGACAAGGACAAAGTACCGAGAGAGCCAGACGAATGTCGCACCGTATTACGGTTGCGAGACCAGGTCGAATAACTCGCCCCCCGTCTTGACACATATTCGTTACGCATTTTTTTGTTTTTTGTCCTTGTTTAGATTGATATTTGTTTTTATTTTTTGGCAAGCCCAAAAACCTACTCGGTCGCAGGGCCCAGATCCGGAACAGAGCCATAAGTGTCCCGGAGAGGTCATATATATATTTAAAAACACCTGGTTACTCTCAAAAACAACCATTTGTGGTGGAGGTTTCCCTCCATACGGGGCCCCGAAGGGCCGTTTTAAAAGCTAAGGTTTCTTCTACTACTTAGCAAAAGCGGACCCGAACTTTTTGTGCGCGAGATTTGTTCGCAACAATGATTTGACGTGGCATATTTGCCTCCTTTTTTTGTTTTTTGTTTTTATTTTTAACAACCTCGTGCCGCAACGCGCAATTTTGCGCTCCTAGCACGCGGATTGTTAACTAACTCCATTTTCCCCGCCGTAATCGGACTCTTCGTTATCAGTCTCAGTTCACTCTCGAAACCTCTCGACGAGGCCTCTTTGAAATAATTCTTCACTAACCGATCTTCTAGACTATGAAAGGTAATAATCGCTAACCTTCCTCCCGGGTTTAACAACCTCGGCAGAAGCGGCAGCGTCTTTTCAATCAACGCAAGCTCATCGTTCACCACCACCCGTATCGCCTGAAAAGCCTTCGTCGCCGGATGAATCCGCGAATGCCGCGAACCCTTCGCAATCGTCTCGGCCAGTTCCAACGTATTATGAAACGGTCGGTGAGTTACAATTTCCCTCGCTACCTTCCTCGCAAATCCCGAACTCATTTCACCATACTTCTCAAAAATTTCTATCAACTGACCCAGGCCCCACTTATTCACGACGACATCCGCCGTAAACTCTTGTTTCCTATCCATCCTCATATCTAGCGGCCCAGCTTCACGAAATGAAAAACCACGATCTGCTTGATCTAGCTGCGGAGATGACACCCCAAAATCCGCTAGTATCATATCAAAAGTCTTTCCACACTCAATTAAGAGTAGCACCGCATTATAAAAATCCCTATGCACAAGCTTCGGACCTTCACCCATAGGGTACTTCGACTCCAAAAACCGAATCGCATATTCGTCACGATCGACTAAGACCGCGTCTTTATAATTCCGTGTTACTGCCAAAATCGGCTGCGCATGCCCTGCATATCCGGCTGTGAGATCAAGATAAGACTCACCAGCTTTCGGCTGCAGCTGCGCCATGACTTCGGATAACAATACTGGATTATGTAATGTCTCCATGTGTATATTATACACCTTGTTTGAGATTGCCCAACTAGAAATTTTAGCGTGTTTGTTTTGGTTTGATTTTTGTTTTTTCACACATATCAGTTTTATCACAATCTGCTCGGATCAAGCCCGAACTCATATTGTGACAGTTGAGAGACTTAATATGTATAGTTGTTTTAGAGTTAATTGGGAGGTGTTTTCAAAGAGGTACATCTCGGTTTTGGTTTCGCGTGTCCTAAACGCGCGCCAAAACTCCTAGTTGGCCAATCTCAAACGTATTTTAAGGTACTTTGATTTTTGTTTGTGGATTTTTATCTTTGTGCTTTCCACTAACCTCAGTATATACTCAAAATAAAAATAATGCAAGTGCTTTTTCCGAGATTTTTTCACATTTCCCCTACTGAACTTTTCCACAATTCCCTGCTCCGATCTCGCTGTAACAGGGATAAACTTTTCCACAACCTTTCCAAAACCGAACAGAACCGAACAGAACCGAACGCCATCACTGCCCTTGTGTAAAACTAAAAATATGGTTTTAAAAAGCAACAGTTTCCTGCTATAATATCTTTAGCGGGATGGATCTCTGGCTCGGGGACTAAATCGGACGTCCTCCACTCGGAGACACCCGCCGGGAGGCCGAAACAGCCCTCGTTGGAAAAATCTAACGAGGCTTTAATTTTGCAAAAAATATAAGCAAAATTGTGGCTAGTTTCCAGAAAATAACGAACATTTTCGAAACTCGTCCGCTCATATAGCTGTTTCTATGTCGTGATTTAGCAATGGTTGCAAAATTACTCTGTTGCTGCTCTTTGTGAGTGTGGCGCGTTCTTGAGTTCGGGTTCATGGGGTTGCACAGCTTTGCAAGTTCCGATATATTGGTTGCGGCGTTCGCCCTCTCTGGCAACGTCAACACCAGCGGTCAGAACGACGTTAGTAGCAACGGCAACTTCTGGTCTAGTACGGTGAACAGCTACAACAACGCGTACAACATGAACCTGAATACGTCGAACGTCAACTCGCAGAACAACAACAACAAGTACAACGGGCAGTCTATTAGGTGCGTCAGTCGTTAGTGGCCGCGCTAGCCTTTGCCGCAGTCTTGCCTCCCGCAGCAACCCCATCCCGCAACCAATCTCTAAAATTTATATTCCCAACCCTGGCTGGCAAACACCCTTGCCGCCAATTTTTTCCCGTTTAAATGTTTTGAATGCCCAAGATACGAGACTATCGAATCGACGTCTTTTCGCCCAGCCGAAACCAAATTTGCCGCCTCATAAAAATTCCTCACAAACCGCTTAGACGGCACCTTATGATTCGGATAAATTACCGCCCCTAAAAATTCTACGCCCTTATGTACTTCTTGCATATATCTTTTTCGCGGATGCAAAACCAGCCCCAAATGACTTTTCAAAAACCATTCTATTATTCCCACGTCCTTTTTCGCTTGCGCATATTCCTCCTCGGGAACCACAATGTAGAAATCATCCACATACCTTCCGTAATGTTTATACCCAAGCTGAAACCTTATGAATTTATCAAGTTGGTCTAAGTACACATTAGAAAGCAGCTGAGATGACAAATTCCCAATCACAATCCCTTGTCCCGGCGGCTGATTAAACAAGCTTTTGTTCTTTGGTAACATATCCCAATCCGAGATTTTTCCACGCCGCTTCGCCCCACTCACCGGGTCGTCAAAAATCACCTCCCTCCAAACATATTCCATCAAATTCCGCGTCGCTGGCTGATCATGAAATTGCCGCCTCAGGCCATATTTTATGCGTTCGTAAAGCTTTTGCCGACTTAAGCTCATAAAATATCCCTGAATATCAAGTTTAATCACGTACGCTTTCTTAGTGTAGTTACAAGAAGCCGCCCGAATGTGATGCTCGAGCCGCTTAATCCCATCTAGTGTACCTTTGCCTTTTCTACATGAATAAGAATCTCTAATCAGCCTCACATCCCACCAATCTGCCACCATATTAAACAAAAAATGATGCACTACCCTGTCCCTAAACGGCGCCGCAAAAATCTCACGAATCACCGGCCGTCTAGTAATAAACGCAATCCCTCGACTAGGTTTATAGACGCCATTTAAAATATCGTCGCGTAGCTGAATTAAATTTTTCTCCCAATTTATCTCGAATCGAAATTCGTCCACCGTATCTCGTTTGCCCTTCCGAGCATCAAAAAAAGCTACCGTCAGCTCATGTAGCAACCATTCGTCGAAAGGTAATGCGTCCTCACGCTTTTTTCTTTGTACCACTTTTCTTCTTTTCCTTTTCTAGCGCCTCGTCGATTCTTCTTTCGAGCTCTTGAATTTGAAAGGCAATCTTCTTTGCTTGCGCGGCGTCCGTCAGTTTTTCGTTGCAAACTATCACGTGCTGTGACTCCAATCTGTACGCCTCTTCCATCAAAAACTCTAGGCATTCGGCGACTTCTATTCCTCGCCCCTTCATTGTCATCATAAAATTTTCCATCATGGAAGAAACGGTCTGCAAAATTCTATCGCCAATCAGCACTCTCGCCGAGGGATTAAATTTTCGCACATTTTCATATAAAATTTTCTCCGTTGCTTTGAGTTCCTTATTTAGCATCGGGAAAATCCTCTTCGGCACGTCCACGAGCTTATTCGCATCTTCCCAGCTTTTTTCATCATCTCTGCGCATCTGCTCGATTTGCTCTTTCGAAAATTTTTCTTTCAGATTGAAAATCACCAGTCCGTCCTTGTCGAATTCCATTTCTGCCTTGATGATTTTCAGCTCCTCTTTCACGGTTTCCAAAGATTTTATGGTCACCACTCCGTCCGTGGTCCTACATCTGAAATCTGTATCCTCTCGAAGCTTCACGTTTCGCTGCAATTTTGGTGCAATTTCATGAGCGTAGATCAAAGCTGAATGTGAAAACATTTTCCATCCCCAACCGTCGTGCGTCTTCAGGAGATACAATTTTCCGTCGTTGTCTTTTTCTCGCTGCAAGATTACCTCTTTGTACCGGAAGTACGCCGCCCGCATTTTCCGACCTTCCTCAGCCCGTTGTTTACGCTTTTGCGCAGGCGTCATTCTGCTGGTTGGGATTTTAGCCTGGTTTTCATTTGTCATCTTTACTTTTTCTCTTGCTTCCTTATTTTAATTGTCGTCTTGCCTTATTCCGCGGCGACTCCGTCGCCGCAAAGGGAGGCAAGGCTGCGGCAAAGGCTAGCGCGGCCTGAATGGTACCCCAACTAGTAGACAGGGCGTAGAGTTAGACCGTTAGTGGAATA